>JALRLR010000003.1 GCA_023254355.1 Candidatus Poseidonia sp. | reverse complement strand
AGTGGACCTTCAGAAACGTGGAAGAACAGGTGGATGCCAAGGGTCGGCTCAACATCGCCATGGAGGTGAGAAACGAAGGCAATGCGGTGGATGGATTGATTGTGCAACTCCAATCCAGTCACTTGGTTGACATGGGATTCATCCCTCCGGATAACGCCGTCTATGAGGAGGGTTTGCAATATCCGCGCTCGTTTGAAATCAACGATATCCCGTTGAATTCCAACTTCACCATCCGCGCGTGGGTCCAATTACCCCAGGACCAGCCCAACAACGGCACCGTGTTCGTGAACACCACCATTCGTTCCCGCTTTGCACCTGAATTACCCTTTGTCCACACCTCGACCGGTGATTACCTTGGCCAACCATGGCAGCCCCAACCTGACGAAGACCAAGGGGTGGCTTGGGGAGAAATGGCTGCGACGGCCGTGGCTTACCTCAAAGCCTGGTCGGGGGTTTTGCTGGCGATTGCGTTTGCGGGGTTGGTCATCTACAAGGCGGTGGTCGACCGTGAACGCCGACTCGAGCACCAACAGGTCCTTCCGTATCAAGAAACTTCAACGGCCGATGACTGGATGAAACAGTTTGAAAAAGAACCAGAGGCGGTTGAACCGGTCCGAACCGAACCCCTCCAAGCCGTTCCCAAAGAAACGTACGAAGCGATGTTCAGGCATGCGCACGGTCAGCCCGCCCAGGCCCAATCTCCGGTCGAACCGGGCTTGGTGAACGCCGCTACCATCGTCTTGGACCAGCGAACAGAGGAGCGAAACAAGGCCCATGCAGATGACATGCTGGCGGCCCTGCAACGGAACGAGATCGCTTCCCCTCCCGCCGTCTTGGAACCAGAGCCAGCGGTTCAAACATCGGCGACGAGCGAAGCAACGCCCACGGAGCGAACACCCAAAGCGGCACCTCGACCTTCACCGGTTGATGACTTGGAGTTTTGACCATGCGCTGGAGCGTTGGGGTGGACGAAGCAGGACGGGGCCCGGTCCTTGGCCCGTTGGTGTTCGGCATCTGCGCGGTACCGGAGAACGCCCTTTCCGAATTGGTGGACCAAGGCGTCCGAGACTCGAAGGACCTCTCCCCGGCCAAACGCTGCCAACTGGAGGATTGGTTTTGGGACCAATGCCAACAAGAGGGATGGTTTGGTGCAACCGTCATTTTCCCTGCACAACGCATCGATTTGGCCCTCCAAAACCAGGGGCTGAACCTCCTTGAGGTTGAAGGCTTTCACGAGGCCTTGGCCTTGACGCCCAACAAGACGAACTGCGACATCGTCGTTGATGCGTGCGATGTTAACGCCGAACGCTTCGGCCAGCGCATCACCCTGAAGATTTCCGATTGGCCGTGGCCCGAGAGCCGCATACGCTCGGAACACAAAGCTGACCTCAACCACCCTGCCGTCGGAATGGCCAGCATC
This sequence comes from Candidatus Poseidonia sp., assembly GCA_023254355.1. Taxonomy (GTDB): domain Archaea; phylum Thermoplasmatota; class Poseidoniia; order Poseidoniales; family Poseidoniaceae; genus Poseidonia. The sequence goes on along the minus strand of JALRLR010000003.1, from coordinate 38,871 downwards.
CTCGCGAAGGAAGAACGTGACCGGCGAATACGAGTCATGGAAGAGCGCGTGGGTGTGCCCGTCGGCTCAGGCTATCCCAGCGACCCCGCCACCAAGGAGGCCTTGCCACACCTCTGCAGGCAAGAGGGCATTGACGAGGACGTGCGATGGGGATGGGCAACCGTTCAGAAGTTTTGGCGAGCCCAGCGCACCGGAGAGGTGCCCGTGCGTGGGCAACGACGGGGCGTCCAGCAAACGTTGTTTCAACCCTGACCGCCATGCATTTCTTGAAGGAGCGAGCAGACCGACGGAGCGAGCGACATGGACTGGACACCCGACGAAGTTACTCAATCCATGATTCGTCATGTGGCCATCCAAAATGCCCTTGAATACGAAGGGAAAGCGGCGGTTGGTTCCGTCATCGGTCGAATCATGGCGATGCGAGATGACCTCAAACAGCACGGAAAAGCCGTCACCGGCCTGGTAGCCCAGGAAGTGAACGCTGCCAACCAAATGGCGAAGGAACACGGACTTGACCGTCTTCGGAAAGTGCTCGAAGCGGAAGCCCCCGAGTTGCTTGAAAAACGAGAAACCAAAGCTCGCCGGGAGGGGTTGCCCGAGTTGACCAACGCTTCGAAGGGCGAAGTCGTCCTCCGATTTGCCCCCAACCCCAACGGTCCTCTGTCCTTTGGTCACGCCCGTGGATTGGTGATTAACAACCGGTACCGGGAGATGTATGACGGCGTGTTCATCCTTCGATTTGATGATACGGACACGAAAGTAAAACCTCCCCTTCTGGAAGCCTACGACCAGATCGTTGAGGAAGCCACCTGGCTCACGGGAAGAGCGCCTGACCGTGTGGTGGTGGCATCGGACCGAATGGAACACTATTACGAACATGCTCAGCGCATGCTGGACGAAGGCTTCGGCTATGTGTGTCGATGCAGCGCAGACGCGTTCAAAGAACACCGCATCGGACAAACCAATTGCCCCTGTCGGTCCCAATCCATCGCTGATAACCAGGCCCTTTGGAAATCCATGCTGAAGGGGAGTTTCAAACCCGGCGAGGTCGTTGTGCGAGTGAAAACGGACATGACCCTCAAGAATCCAGCCCTCAGGGACTGGCCAGCCCTGCGCCTTCAGGACACGAAATCTCATCCACACCCACGCCCGGAAATTGGATCCACCTACGTGGTGTGGCCGCTTTTGGATTTCCAAAGTGCCGTGGAAGACCACCTCCAAGGCGTGACGCACATCATTCGGGGCAAGGATTTGATGGACTCCACTCGAAAGCAGACCCTGCTGTACGAGCATTTCGGCTGGACCTACCCCGAAACCGTTTATTGGGGACGAGTGAAAGTGCACGAATGGGGAGGATTCTCCACCTCACAAATGCGAAAAGACATCGAAGATGGACGCTACGACGGTTGGAACGACCCAAGGCTACCAACGCTTGCTGGGTTGCGGGACCGTGGCATCAAGGCCGAGGCGTTGCGGGATTTCTGGATTGAATTGGGTGTCACGCAGAAGGACATCTCCGTTCCGCTGGCCACCTTGTATTCGCACAACACCAAGGCGGTGGATGCCGGTGCGCCTCGCCTTTCATTTGTCCGTGAACCCATTGCCTTCTCCTTGGTTGGCGAACATCCTTCATCGCTTGAGCTCGCCGTCCATCCCAACGATGATGCCATGGGAATTCGGGCATGGAACCTCAAGGAAGGAAAGGTTTGGCTCGAGAGCGAGGATTTGGACCACATGGACCTCCGCCTCAAGGAGTTTGCCGATGTTGCCCTCAACGACACCAACGCTGAGGTCCAAGGGCTCTCGAGAAGCGACCAACGGCCCATCGTCCACTGGCTCCCAGCCATCAACAGCCAAGAAGCGGTGCTTCTTGAAACCAAGAACAACGAATTGATTCGCCACCGTGGACAACTTGAACAACACAACCATCCAACCGGGACGGTGGTGCAACTCGAGCGCATCGGTTACGCCATGGTCTTGGACAGCGAAACCCTCGTTCTTTGCCATGAAGAAAGCGAAACGCCTTGAGGAAAACCTCCTAAGGTGGCCCGTCGGCTCACGGAACATGGGCAAGACCGTGCGGGACCTAACGCTTGACGACGAACACATGACGATTGGGACGGATGACTCGCTTCAAGAAGCAGCACAGCGACTCCTCACGGTTCCGGGCGGCATCCTCGTCGTTTTGAGCGATGACCACCGTGTCAAAGGGGTCATCGGCCAGCGTCAATTGGTCAAAGCAGTCGCCGATGGCGTTGACGGCACGTCAGCAAAATGCCATGAGCACATGGAGATGGACTTGATGACCGTTCGATTGGAAAACGACCTCAAAACCGTGCTGGCCCAAGTTCAGCAGCGAAGTCCACAAGCGGTCGTGGCGGTGGATGACAACGACGAATTCATCGGGTATTTCTCACCGGGGGATTACCAAGAGGCCGTCCAATTGGTCAACAACCTCAAAGATTTGAAGTTGTGATCAAGCGACGAGTTTGATGATCCGTTGACAGCCTTCGCATGCAAAGCGGTGCGGACGTTCGACGCTGGTAACGGCGTTCATCGTTTGGCACGCAGGACAAGGAATGGTGGGGTAGTTCGGACCTCGCTTTTTCGCGCCCCGAGGTTCACCGGCAAGACGGGGACTGGCCATGGCGGTGATCCACCAAATGACCGCTGCGACGCCGCAGGCAATGCCGATGAACATCAAGGGGAAGCCCAACAGCATCACCGTAACCGTCACCGGAATCAAAACCAATTCCAGGTAAATGACCGACCGAGAGCGAGACCGGGACATACGAAGGGCAACGGCGAAGGCGCCAAAGAGCGCCGCGAGCGTCAAAACGGTCACGGGAAGAGGCGCATACGCCAACGAGGAGGTTGGAATGGACTCGAGCGCAAACACTTCGTTTTGATCAAGATTTTCTGCGGACAAAGACAGTTGTTCGCCCCATGGAGTCCGCAAAAGAGAGAAATCAAATGCATCGGAGTCGGGAGGGATGTTCCTGATAAACGCCGTAAGCGAACCTGAGGAGGCGGACAAGTCAAGATCAATGCTGCTCCATAGCGGCGCCGGTTGGGGAACGGCAAAATCTTCGATCAACGTGTAGTAAAGCCCGTCAGGAATCAATTGGGTCGTGGAGAACCTCAAGGTTACGGGGTGATTGACGACCGCATCTTCCCCGTTCAAATTGACCTCAACCTTCAATTCGTTGAATTCCCGGAAGGAGCCGAGGAGGTCCTCGGAATCCAGTCCAAGGCCCGTGGTGAGGTACATCGGACCAAGCGACACCATTTGCCGTTCAAATTCAGACCGTTCGACGTCTTCAATGAACCGACTCACCCGGTCTTCGTCGGTTACGGGCCCGGCGGCAAACGCCCGAATCATGGGCGATAGGGATGGGTTGTCGTCGCCGATATGGTCCATGGCCCAACGCATCCAAAACGCCATTTCATCGCTGATGGTAAGGGTGGTCACGCGTTCAACCAGCAAACCTTGGCCGTCGTTTGACAATTCAACATCGATGGTGACCACGAGAGCACTGCCCGCACCGTCGGTTCGTAGGGGCTCATCGGGTGGATAATAGGTGCCTGTGCCACCCCCGGAATCAAACGTTTCAATGTCGAACGTGGTTGAACCGCTCAAGGCAGGTTGGCCTTGCTGAAACACCAATTCCACTTCGACGTTGATGGTTTCGTCTCCGCCGGCTGCTTCCCCCCAGGTCCAGGTGACACGCACCGTATCGCCCGATGCTGTTTCGATGGGGTCGCCCCCAACCGCCTTTCCGTTGACCTTGAGCGTGATGGATTCCGCCATGGCGAGGGTTGACAATCCCCAAGGAGAATCCAATCGAACGGCGAGGTAGACGTCCGAACCTTCGACTTCGGGTTCCACCATCAAGATATCCAAAAGGGGAATGGTGGCTTCAAGCGAAGAATCTTGGTCCTCGCTCCCCCACAGAAAATCCAGTTTCGCATCCGACCCCGGTACGCTGAAAATGATGGCTTGGGCGGTCAACTCCAATTCAATGTTGGACGACCCCGAGGTGGTCAATTCATCCACATCGATGTCAAAACTCAGGGTGCCGGTGCCTTGGGCGAGAAACGAAGACCCAGGTTCAGTGCTGGCACTGAAACTCTTGGAGCCGATGTTGATGGTGGCGGTGGCGTTGATTTGAACGCCAGCAGCGTTGCTGACCTCGTAGTTCATCGCAAAGGTCCAGGTGGAAGCGGGAATCACGCCACCCCATGTATCGGGCAGGACCCACCGTCCGAGGCTCTCTTGGGACGAAATCGAGGTTTCAAGGGAGATGGATTGAGCATCTTCGCCCAGTTCGGAGGCGAACGGTGTCAATTTCTTGTTGGCGTCGCTCCCCAAGAGGTAGAGTTCAACCGGCGAAGCGTCGCAACACACCACCACGTCGTTGGTCTCAGCGGCTTGTCCAGAGGGAACCAACGGAAGCAGCGCTGTGAGGACCAGCAACGTGCACAGGAGCAGGGGTTGTCGCATCGTTCTCAAGGTGGGGCACATCCACCATTGCACATAACTTGAACGCTCAACCGTGAACAACAACGGTCAAAGTGCCTTCTCAAGAAGTGCTCCAAGCTCTTTCTCAAATAACGTCACCAAGGCTTCACCGACCTCGCCTTGAAGTTCGTCGGGCAACAACCGCAAACCGAGGCGAGTCGCCGCTCGTGTCGCCTTCAGTTCGGCATAGATGCTGCGCGCTTTGGAATGGAAATAGTACGCCACAGCATCCTTGATTTCGGCTTTAAGATCGGGGTCTTCATCCACCTTGGCACGGATATGAGCTTTGAGTTCGTCCTTCACCAAATCACGGAAGGCCTCAATGACCAAATCCTCGGTTGACATCAGTTCTTGGAGTTGATTCTGGATGCTGCCCGTCAACAGTCGTTCAATCGCCATGGACATCCCAACGCACCGGATGGCTTCAACCCGTCGCTTTGTCACCAGCCGACAGAACGGCGGTGCTCAGCCAAGCATCAAGCAGGTTTGAGGCATGAAGGCGGGAGGCATCCAAGGTTGCTGGCCACGAGGATTGAACCGCATGGGCTTGGCTGACGATGTCTTGTGGATGGTCGCGCACCACCATTCGATGCCAGACCAATTCCTCCAATCGGGGGGTTGACAACTTGGGGTCACTCAGGCAGGGCAAGACCAATTCACTCAACGCCAGCGTGCGTTCGTCAACGTTCATCCCGGGCCACGCTTTGGAAAGGCGTTTCAATTGGCGCTCGGAGAGGCCCGGCATCATGTCAACCACCGGTGAGGGAACTTCGGGCAACGGGACCGTCCGCAAACTACCTTCTTCTTGGAGGTGAGCGATGGCGCTCGAATGCACCGGGTCGTAGGTCGTGTCAAGGGCACCCCGCAACCACAATCCCAGCGAAAGATAGGGTCGGAGAGCGCGAACCCTTCGCCCGTTCGGGGCCATGGCTGCGGCAAGGGCAGCGGCTTGAATCACCGGGTCAATCGCTCCGACATGCGCTCGTTGTTGGGCACCCAACCGAACCGTGGTTTGGACAGGCACCACATCGAGCAGTTCCGAGGCACCAAGTTCCTCGGCCTGCCAAGTCTCCGATTCAACGTTGAAAAAAACCCCCAAACCGTGAGCAGGGGGCTCGGGCATGGCCACCTCGTCACGAGGCACGTGCTTTTTGGGAGACGTAAAGCGTCGGCGATACCGCAGGCCATTGTCAAGGCATGCCGCTTCAAGTTGGCCCAAAGCCAGCACCCCTTCCAACGTGGCAGGGGCGCTGAGATGCAACACCTCGGCTTGTTTGATACGCCCCAAGTAGTCCCCGAGCAACGATGCCACGGGCTGAACAAAAGGGGCGGTGAACAAATCTCGCATACGAACAAGCAAGGGGATACGGCGGCCCTCATCAAGGTGTCCGTGAGAAGCGAAAGCGCCTCACTCGACCATCAAGCGCAACTCGTCTCGCTTGTACCGCCAGTCAGCGGGGAGACGGCCTTCGTCCTTGTAGTAGTTTGCGAGTTTTCGGATTTTGGATTCCGTGATCTCAAGGGCTCGCTTGTTGTGAATGTCCTTGTGGTTGCCTGAACCCAAGTGGTTGATGATGCCGACGGCTTGACGCATGAGGTTCATCATGTCTTCCGGGTATGTTCCCCCCATGCCGTTCTCGGAGAGAACCTGCGCGATGCGCTTGCCGAGGACCAGTCGCACGTTGGGGACGGCATGCTTGTCACGCAGAACCGTTCCGATCTCAGCCGAGGAGAGACCGGATTTAGCGAGGTCCAAAATGAGGGACTGGATGGCATCCTTGTCGGTGTTGGACCAAGCTGGTGCCTCAGAAACATTTGGACGGGAGGAGCCGCTTTGGCCTCGTCGAGACTTGTACATTCGTGCCATATCACACCACCAAGCGGCCTTCCGACTTATCTCCCCTTCTTAATCACTCCGCACGGCGAACGCCTTGCTCCGTCACGGTTTCTTCTTCCTCTGATGAGATTTCGCCAAGGTCCCGGGCGTCCCTCCCCACTCCCAACCGGGGGCGTGGGCGCGGGCCAAGCCAATGCATCCGCCGTTCTGCATCACACGAAGGTCATCGCCCCGTCGAATGGTTGAATCAAAGGTTCGGACGTGTTGAGTAAAGACATCCCCTTTCCAATTGACCTCAGGATGTAGTTCAATTTCTGGCAAGGCCTTGTGTTCATCCAGCACATCGATGGAGGCCTTGGAGAAGGAAAATCCGTTCCGGTCAACGGACCAAACGGCAAGTTGTTGACCGTTCAATTCCAAACGCCACCTCGGCAATTTTCCACGCACCTCAAGCCCTTGGCACCACGCATCCGTGCCGGTGGTTTTGCGAGCGATGCTTCGGTAATGTTCCAACAATCGGCGGCTGTTTTTCTGATTGCGCAATTCAAAGGTCGAGACGGCGTCCTTCGCTGCGAGTTTCAATCGTTCCAACGCTTCGTGTTGGGTCGCCCCATCGGACCCCCGGGTGTTGACCACCTCAACCTCAAGAAACGACAAATCCAGGTTGGTGTGGTTGATGATTCGCTTGTAGCCCGCTCGAGCAGTGAGATGCTTCAACATCCGTTGAACACGGTCAAGTTCGTCAAGGGACCAATCGCCGGTGACGGGAACATCGTAGTTGGCCGCCGGCCAAACATCCTCAAGGTCACGGGGGACCAAGCCAAGGGGCGAGGTCATCATCACTTCGTGGAATCCGGTGGAATTGATCGCCCGCAAGAATTGACCGTGAGATTTTGACAAGCGGTAGGGCTTTTTGGCTGAACATGGCAACAGAATCATGACCTCACGGACCTGTTCAGGAGCCTCGTAACGTTCACAAATGAACCGTTCCCAATCAACCACCACCGGGTCATCAAGAACGTGTGAGGAAAAGCACTCAAAGACATGGTTGGCATCCACATGGGAGGACAGGACGCCAACCTGTTCGGCCATCAAGGCTTGATGACGTCGCAAATGCTCCACCATCCGAGGACTGGAGAGCGAGGCACGGGTGGCCAAGACCCCCAGCGAGCCGTTGGCGATGGCGGCTCTTGCTTCGTCCATGGCCTTCATCAAATGGTAGACTTGCGTTTCAAGATTGGACGCTTCATGGGCCAAGGGCTCTCGAGGACCGTTTTGCGTCAACACCATGCCGTGGGCTGTGGCTTGACGACAACGAGCAAGATCAACCAAATCCACGCCCATGGAAACCAACGCTGCCAGGTTGTCGGCCCCTCCAAGGCCTGGCGCCCACACCAGGGCGCCGGGAAAACGATGCTTCAGGGTCATGAGGGCCGTTGGAAGTTTACCGGGCTGGCTGGCCAACTGAACCGCATCGGTGAGGACCACGATTTCTGGGGCGAGGGCGGGGTCCATCAGGGAGGCATCGTGATGCATGCGTTGCCAAGAGACGGGCAAGAGGGCGGAGGTGCCCTGGACCTCACCCGCATTGGCGTCCTCGAGGGATGGCGGTAACACGTGGCCCACCGAGACCGAATAATGTGGACCGATTTCAGCAAAGTCGGGCGGTCCAAACGAACCCCGTGAACGAACCTCCAACACCGAAGGGAGGGTTCCCGACGAGGTGCTTTCAAACGGAGCGTAATTCAACGGCATCGTGGGGTCGCCTTCCATCAAGACCACGCCCGGCGTTTGGGCAGTGGGGTCGTTTCGGTCCCCCAAACCCCACAGCCGGGCATAGCGATGACGAGCCATCACGGTTCGCCCAAGGACACCGGCCATGATGCAGGCTGACACCGTCGCTTCTTCAAAGGTTTGAACAACGGCAGGGGTGGATTTGAAAGACTCCAGCCCTACCCATGACCATGGGATGGAGAACGCCGCTCGGAAGGGGATTCGTTCTCGCTTCCTTGCTCGCCTGCCTGTTCGGACCTGTCCTCTTGACCACCACGGCAGCAGCGTCCCCTGATAACCAGCGTCTGTTCTCCGTTGAAGTCAATCCCGATTCCACTTCAACCATCGAACTGACTTTGGAAGCCAACACGGCGAACCTCTTGGCTTGGAATTGCACGGCTTGTTCGGTCAGCACCGATGATGCCGAACTGCAGACTTCCTCATCGGTTGGACAAACCATGGTCATCACCAGCAACCAAACGACCACCATCGCTCTTGAGGTCACCGGACAGAGTGCCGAAACGGTGGACATGATGCTCCTTGAACACTTGAACGATGGTCACCCCACGACCCGACCGGCGCCCGGCGAAGACGACACCGTCACCTCCATCCAACCCTGCATGTTGGAGGCAGGGTGCACATCGGTCACCTTGGAACGCTCAACGGCCGATGTTGCCCTCAACGCTGAAGCCGCCTTCCTCATCCACGGTCTCTTCGAGAGCGACAAGGCCGAGTACCTCACCTTCAACGTCTCCGAAGGCGAAACGATGGAATGGCAATGGTTGGCAACGAGCGACGAGGTTCAGGTTGAACTCTATCATCAGACCGGCACCGATGAACGCCTCCTACCCGGAAAGTTTGTGACGCCGACGGCGTTCAACACCCTCAACCAAGCAACCCGTTCCATGTGGTGGACCGTGCCCGAAGACGGACGCATGGTTGCCAAGGTTTCTTCGCCGATGACGGACACGGTTTGGGCTGCCTACGCCATGACCCACCAGCCCATCGGTCAAACATCGCTCATCGGCGAGGACCTCCAACAGGGGATCAACCTCCTCGGTTACGGTCAACGAGAAGTGCTGTTCCAATGGAACGACACGGAAGCCCTGCGCCTCCAAGCCGTTCATGCCAACGTCTCGGTCACGATTGACCAACTCATGGACGGCCAGTGGGTCGATGGTCAGCCTCAGACCATCACCCCGGATGAGTCCTTCGCCGTCTACCCCTATCCCAACACCAGCGTCGGACGCCTGATTCTTGAGACCGCTTCCGTGATGGCCCTCGAGGTTCAAAGCGATTCCTTTACCGACGCCAACGGACTCGAAGCCCCTTCTTACCGCCCCGCTTCCCTCGAGACCAACAACGGTTCGTGGCCGATTCTCAACCTCACCAGCGTCAGTCAAGGTGAGTTTACCCTTGCGGTGCATGACACCGTTGACACCTACCGGTTGGTGGTGGACGGATGGGAGGACTCCATCCATTTCGTGCAATTCACGATATCGGGTGATCTCGAGAACCTTGAGGTGCAGCTTTGGGACATTGACCAAAACTCCGGAGAGGTGTTGGCGACCGACATCACCGAACAGGTTGGTGGTGAACTCAAAATTGGTCTTCAAGTCGGAAGAGGGACGCATTATTTCCAACTTCGATTCCAAAATGCCAGCGCTGAAACGCCTCACCTGTGGGGCGTGGACGTCGCTCCAAGAACCTACACCATTCAAGGGGCGTATTCGCTGGTCGACGAAGGCGAGGAACCTTGGTTTCCACCCGACGAAGATGCCGTCTTCTGGGGGGGCGTGGCCCGATGGTTCCTCGGAGCGCTGTTCCTCATTCCGGTCTTCTACCTCGCCTACACCATGCAAACGCAGCGACGCTTTGCCGAGGAACTGGCCACGGCAAAACAACGGCTCGCGTGGTACACCGCCCGTCTCGACAGCGGAGAAACGGACAACAAAACCGCTCGCTCAGACCTCGCCAAAGTGCTCCAAGTGGTGGCGCAACTCGATTGGCAGGAGGGTCTTGATGCATGGGGAGAACAACGCACGGAGCATCGCACCGAGGACGTGGCGCTGGCCGTGTGGCAAACGGACCCACGCCTCGCAAAAAGCGACGGTGCTTGGCCCCTCGTTGTGGGGGTGCACGTTCTTCAGGGCGAGTGGGAACTGGTGGCCTTGCGGTTTGATGCCCCTGAAGGTCAAGCCTTCAGCGTCGTGGAGGTTGAACCGCGATTCCTCCGTCAGGGAGAGGAAGTCTTCCTCGACGAAATGCAATCCGGTCACAAGGCCTATTTGCTGGTTGAATTGGACGGGCCCGCAAACCAAGTCGACGTTGAATTAAACGGGCGCATGAACGGTCAACCGGTGGCCGCACGAATCCCTGAAACCGTGAGCCGAATTCGGGACTGATCACGACCGCCGACGCTCTTGTGCATCCTCGAGAATGCTCTCAAGGGTGTCCTTTGGTCCAAGTTCATCTCGCAAGGCATCCAACGTTTTCTTCGCGCCTTTGTTGATTTTTGAAGGCATAAACAATTTCAGAAGCACGATCACATCGCCTCTTCCACCGCTGCGTTGACGCGGAAGACCTCGTTTTTTGACCTCGATGGTGTCTCCTGAATTTGAATGGGCGGGGACCTTGATGACCAGGGGTTTCTCATCAAGATGGTCCAACGTCACGGTGGTTCCCAGCAGCAGATCGGTGTAACCAAGCGGAAGCGACATGATGAGGTCAGCCCCGCTCCGCTCGAACCATGGATGCGTTTCAACCTCCAATTCGATGAACAAGTCCCCGGGTTCACCAGACCCTTGGGGGGCCGGTTCACCTTTGCCTCGCATCCTCATGCGAGTGCCGGATTCAGCCCCTTCCGGGACGCGAAAGCGGAGCGTGTTTGACTGCAATTCTTGACCGCGTCCGTCGCAATCCACGCAGGGTCGGTCGGAGACTTGCCCACGACCCGAACACACATCGCAGGGCTGAACACCCTCGGAAATGAACGGCCCAACTTGTTGACGAACCCGAACTTGTCCCTGACCGGAACAGGATGAACACCGTTGAAGGTCACCCCCCTCCGCACCCGTTCCCTCGCATGAGGTGCATGGCTCGGGGAGGTCCAGCACCACCTCTTGCTCCGTTCCGTTCAAGACATCCCTGAGGTCAACGGAGTGACGGAGCAAAATATCGGAACCTCTGCGGGTTCGGCGACGACCCGACCCCCCGCCAAAAAACGACGAGAAGAAGTCACCACCCAAGATGTCGTCCAAGTTGATGTTGAAACCGCCGCCAAAGCCACCGAAGGGACTGCCTTGAGGACCGTCATGGCCAAAACGGTCGTATTGAGCTCGTTTTTGGTCATCAGAGAGCACCGCATACGCTTCCTGAATTTCCTTGAAACGGTCCTCGGCATCCGCTTCCGTGCTCCGGTCAGGATGGTATTTCCGAGCGAGGCGGCGAAACGCATTCTTGAGGTCGCTCTGCGACGCAGATTTATCGACGCCCAAGACTTCGTAGTAGTCTCGTTTGTCAGCCATGGACTCGTCCTCATCGTCCACGACGAGGGGCCCGCTTTCAACCTCACGCCTCAACTCACAGGTCCAAACCGCAGTGAGGACAGAAGCGTTCGTTGGCTTGAACCGGTGCTTGGCACCCTCGGCATTGAGGTCCAGCCGTTGCGAACAAGGTGGCGGCCGTCGGTGCTTGGCCCATCATGGCCATGCTTTCAAGCGACTCCGATGGCACGGGGGCCGGCCCACGGTTCAACGCTGGTACGTCTTTCTCTTGACCGGAGGTTGAAATCACGGTTTCAACGCCACCTTCATCGCTCATGGAAACCATGTTCACTTCACCCGTATCGTCGCTCTTGTTCAATCGGAGCGGCGCAACGGGGCGTTGAGCAAGCACGGGAGCTTGTTTCGCTGCCTGAATCAGACGCTGCTGTCGCCTTTCTTCTCGTTCAGCACGAGCGTCCCGACCAAACAAGGACCACACCCCATCGAGCAACCGGTCCATGGGGCTGCGTTGGCGCGTGGCGCCCACCGTCCCGGCAATGGATTCGTCCTCAAACGTGACCTCACCCGAAACCCGAGCGTTGGCTTTGACGACATGGGCAGCCTCAGAGAGCATCTGCACCTCAACTTGGTCGTCGCCCAATTCCATCTCCGCCCCTTCTCCTGAAAATTCACCAATCGTTCGCGCCATGTTGGCCTTAGCATCGGCGTCCATGGTGGCGTCAAGCTGAGCTTCAGTCTCCCAAACACCTCGTTCCTCAGCCTCGTAGACATGACGGATTTTCTTCATGGCCTTGGCCCGATTGTATTCGTGGTCCTTCACCACACGGGAGCGACGCAGCAACATGACGCCCAGGCCAACGGCGACCGCATACCACGCGTACATCAAACGAGGTTCAACCTCGAACATGGCTCGAAGCGGAGGAAGTGAAAGATGTGAAACGCCCATCAGGAGGAGTGGAAGGGCGCTCAGCCCTCTGGAGGTCATGGTTCGCGGTTGACTCATGGCCTTCACCTTGTTTCATGCCCGGTTTGCTCATGTATCTATTGGACCCATGATTCATGCCCGGTCGCTTGGAAGACGACCCTGACGAACCACGCCATCGGCCAAGCCCAGGGTGAAACTGGTGTGAAGCATCACCAAGCAAAGCGGGACACCCCATAGGCAGGAGAGCGCACGTTGTTTGAGGGCTTGATGGACTCCCGCAAGCGCAAGAGCCACGAGGTAGAGAAGGGGAAGCCAAAGGCCGAATTGAGGTGCTTGAAGCGAGAGGACCGCGGTCATGACCAAGCCCAGCAAGGGCAGGAATTCCTGCCACGTGGCTCGAGTTGGGTGTTTGAGCAACACCTTGGTTCGCCAAAACCCGTATCGGTGACCCATTTTCCACCATTGACGAAGACTGGACCGTTTATGCATCGCCACCGTTGGTGACGGGTGTCGGTAAAGGACGTGGCCGGCCTTTTGCAGGCGCATGGAAAGATCGCTGTCTTGGCTGGTGATGAAGGCCTCATCCCAACCACCAACGGCTTCAACCGCCTGACGTTTATGCATCACGAACGCAGGTACGGAGGTCGGTTCGGGCTTGGTGAACTTGGCGAATTGACCACCGCTTTGGCCCAAGGGAGAGGCCAATACTCCCTCAATCCACATCGTCACGCCCCCTCGGCCTTGGTTCAACGGCACCACCCTGACCCCGACACCGGCAAGAGCATCTCCTGCGAGACGTTCACATGCAGACCATGCTTCGAGCCGCTGCTCCAGATGCGAGGATTCCACCACCGCATGGCCGATCATCTCAATCAAGAATTGGACCGTCGGTGGAAGGTGTTCTAAGGCGAGGTTTCGTGCATGGGCTACCGTCCGGCCAGGATTGTCAAGGAGCACCATCGGTGGCCCCCCATCGGTGGAGGCGGTGGCCATGATGGATTGAACGATGGAGCGTGTGCCATCGGTTGATCCACCGTCCAGCACCATGATCATGTGCTGTTCCGGAGCCAACGTTTGGTTGATCAACGAGTTCAGGCACGTCGCCACGTGCGACGCCTCGTTGTAAACGGGGATGACGGTCGCTAAAACGGGACCGCTGGGCTCATCCATGTTCTTGAGGGGAACACCACCGATTCTTCACCCCTTCGCCATGGAAGAAGGTCACCCCTAGATTCTTGACGGGTGCAGTGCTACGCCGGATATGTCCGAGGCGAGGCTCCGTTTGACGGGCATCGACGAAGGCTTCCAAGTCCGTCTGACCACAGGGCTTCATGGCGCTGATTCACCGCTTGCCGTGGCCAAAGCACTCGGAAACCTGTTTCCTGAATTGAATCCCGAACCTCTCCCCGAAGAACCTGAATTTGGAGCAGCCGTGAACGCCGAATGGGTGTTTACCCACGTTTCGATGCGGACCTTTCTCTCCTTCCTTCACGAGCAACGAATTTTGGACACGGCGCTCGATGCGATGGCAAGAGAATTGAGCGAAAACCGAACCGTCTTTTCAATTTCAAGGCAAGCCGCCCTTGCCGGGAAGATTTCGTTTCCCATCCCGGGTGAAGAACCGCTGGGCGGCGTCTTCACCTTGGAAATCGAAGGCGAGGGATTGGGTGAATGGTTGCAAGCCGCCACGTGGCATCCCGGCCGCACCCAAGTACCTCGTTCCGTGCATGACGACCGAGCCATGGACGACGATGGTGAAGCCTCGACTTGGCTCTAAACCAGTGAAGCCAGGAGTTGGTGCATCTCCCCGTCACGCCCAGCCCACGCGAGTGAATCGGCTGTTGTTTCATCAACCCACATCCATGCGTCGTGGACGCTCAGGGTCGGCTGAGCGGAGGGTTGGTTCAAGATCGCACCAACCAAGTGAATCACGTAGCACGCATGTTCATTGGGCCTCAGCCACGTACCCAACAACCGGCTTGGCGTCACCTCAAGGCCCAATTCTTCCTTGATTTCGCGGCGCAAGGCATGATTCCAAGCTTCACCGGGTTCGCATTTTCCTCCGGGAAACTCCCACAAACCAGCATCGCGTTGGTCGGGGCCACGGCGAGCAACCAATGGAAGGCCCGAACCGTTCGTGATCGAGGCCGCCACGACGTGAACGGCGTCGGGAGGATAAGGAAACACGAGGCTGGGCAGGATGCCCTTCACAAATTCGAGCGCATCCTCAACGGGCATGACCGTCTGGTGGGGAAGATGGACAAACAGAGCCGGCGTCGGCACCGGGTGACCTTCACCCTCGTCACTCAAAGCAGCAAGGGTGTGAAAATACGTCTCGTTGCAGACAAACGACCCCGCATCGTCGGACACCTCTGCCCCGCTGAATCGCCCCCCTCGGACAAACGCCCCTGGGTCAACCCAACACCCGCGTGCTCCGCCACCGTCAAGTGTTCCTTCCGTGGATTGCCTGCCTTGATTGTCGGGTATCCGCATGTGAAGTCGGTCACGCGCCAATCGTTCAACCCGAGGGAGTTCACATGACTCACACAAGCCCATGTGGAGAATCGCATCCCATCGCTCTCCAGACCGCCAGCGTTCACCGCAGTCACGTGCTCCGTTCGCATCAACGGGCAACACTCGTGCGGTCACCTTGAGGTCGACCGTTTCATCGGTCCATGGATGAAGAATGGACCGAAGCGACCCCAAGGCCACCGCCACCGTGGCGCTGATGTTGGTGGTGTGGCCTCCGAACGGTTCGAAACCGGTGATGAGGACCGACTTCGATGCAGGCATGGAGGGATGAAGGACCCGAGGTTTTTCATCCATCCCCCCGTTGCATGGCGTCATCTTGACAAACCAGCAGGTTCACCGACGTCTATGGAAGAGGAACTGGTGGTCCAGCTCTCTCCCGAATCCACCATGGAACCGAAAGGATTCCTACCGACCCGAATCGCTCGGGAAATTTGGCGGGAGATCACCTTTGGCGTGGGCATGTGGGGGGCGATGCGCCCCCTCATTGCGGCGTTGCTGGCTGCCGTGCCTTTTCTCTTTCTCGGCCAGCACTTCAACCGCCAGCACCAGCGAGCGGTGGATTGGAGTTTGCTGCAAATCCCGCTTGCGCTGACCATCATCCTTTGGCTGGGACTCTACCTTTGGTCCATCTTTGATGCATGGCGAGACGCCGTTGCCAGCATGGGTCAGGGCCAAAGTTGATCCCGGACCTCAATGTCGCCGCTGGCCAATCCAGCAAGGTCGGCGAGGTCATCATCATCGAATTCAGTTGGAAGGTTTCCAAAGATGAAGTTGGTCAGGTCAGTGGATTCAATGGCCCAATACATGACGGAGTTGTCGTTGTTTGAATGGCCGGGGTGTTCGGAATCTTCGTGGGCCACCGGTGATTGGTAGACCAAGTTGACCAACCCCAACAAGTGACCGGCTTCATGGACCAAAACGCTGTTCTCAACGTCTTCCACCGAAGGACGACCAAACAATCCGTCGGCTTCCTCAATGGAATCACCGAACAACGCGACGGTGGAGGCATCAACGGCGACCCCCAAAACGCTCTCGTCTTCGTAGACCCCTTCAGGGAACACGAATTGCCATCGGAGGGTCGTGCCATCGGTCGGCGAAGCATCCTTGGCCTCCCAACCTGCATCTCGAACGTCTTGAGCCGACCATGACCCTTCGTGGTCAAACGTTACTTCGTTGAATTTCACGGTGATCCCTGAGGGTTTGTCGCAGACCGATTCCAGCCGTTCAACCAAAAGGTCGGTGCTGCTGGTGTACGGTCGGTAACCCGGCGCATGGTCAATTTCAATCACCAAAGAGGTATACACGGACCCTCTCAAACAGGCCAGCGTCAAGCCTCCGGGAATCCCCTTTTTTTCGGGGAGCAACTCAAAACCGTCCTCACCCAAACAACCCGACATGGGCCCCACCATGAGCAAGGTGGCCAACAGGAGACTGCGAAGATGCCTTGCGTTCATGCTCAACCCTCACGTCGGTTGTTCTTCAATTCCTTGTTTACCAGTCCTCGGGTATGTTCAGAGGAGAAAACAACTGCCCCGGCCCGGTGGCCTGTGCCAGTTGGGTCCGTGCCAAATGTTCCCATGCCCGCAACGCCAACAACGCATCCACGACAGAGGCGTTGATTTCGACCAGGGTGACGCGGATGAGCGTGTCGAGGATGTCCATGCGCTGCTGGTCCACGATGTTCATGACCTTTTCAAGCGCAAACGTGCTCGAGGAGTCGACGGCTTCCACATCGATGGGCCAAGGCGAATGCACCTGTTCACTCACGCTTTCGCCGGATTGGGAAAGGTGTTCGTTCAACGTCGCCATGAGTTGGTTGATGTGGCGCGCAAGCACCAACGAAACCTCAACCAGCGGCATGTTGAGTTGGTTGACCAAATTAACGGTCCGCTCTTGAAGCGTCACCATCCCATCGACCGGAGCGTCCACCAACGAGGACCGCCTCACTTCGTTGACAGCGCGTCGATGTATTGCCAACCGTACGAATTCCACTGCTCCTGACTCCAACCTTCCGGCAAGCCCGTCGGTGGAACCGGGGGCGGAGTAGAGCGGTCAGGTCCGGGTGCCTTCGGGATGTTTTGCGGAGGTGGGGGTACACTCGCACCAGGAGGGGGCGGGATGGCTTGTGCAGCTGACGGTGCCGGTGGGGCCACGATGGTCGGCACGGTCTTGGTGGCTTGCATTTCCTCAGCGACCACATCGGTTTGGTCGGCCATCTCCTCCTCCGACTCCGGGGCGAGCATGCGGCGTCGCATGACAAGGGCGTACATGCCAAAGGACACCGAGGCCAACGCGATGATGAACAGGGTCACGCTGAACACATCGGTGGAGAGCTGTTGAGAAAGGGCCTCGCCGTCTCGAATCGTTTCTTCCTTGATGAGCAACGAATCAACGGTGTGACGGTCCATCTCGACGCCGTCAACCATCACGATCACACGGTATTCGATTACGGTACCGGCCTGCTCGGTGGCGACCACCGGCAGTGAAACCGAGAGGGGGACGCCTGCCGTGGCTTCAAGACCGACCACGTTCACGGTCGACCAGAATCCACCGTCAACCAATTGCTGAAGGGCAAATTCAACCATGCCGTTCCCACCCAAATTCTGGGTGTTCACCACCATCGTCGCCGTTTCACCTTCGTAGGGACTGGGAACATCCCACTGCATGGAGGTGGACGCATCCTGCAGGTCCACGCGAGGTCCAAGCAAGGCGAGAGGCCATGATGCAAAGGCATCGGACATGGAGTTACCAAGGGTATCGTAGGGGTTGCCGGCTTCGTCCGAACCCGAGACCCAAACATCAACGGTGTAATACGGCAGGAGGGTGGTTGCGCCAGAATCGGTCAAATCCAAGGAGCCGCTCCAGAAGTATTGCTGGCCAAACGGTGTGATCTCGGGAAGCAAGACGCTTCCTCGAGAAATTTCAGCCTCGCCTGCTTTCACGCGGTAATGGAGGACGGCAGATTCCTCGAAATTAAACCCGTTCTCGTCGTTGGTGATGAGAATGACTTGGAGATCGTTGGCTGCACCGATGGAGAGCGGCGAGCCAGCAGGAACACCTCCCAAGGAGATGCTGTCGATGGTGGGTCGTGCACTGTCCACGGCCAATCGGACGCGCGGAGAGAACGGTGTCTCATCAAAGGCCAGCCCCGGCAAGTCATCCATGCTGAGGCGCAGGTCGAGCCGGCCGGACCGAACGGAAGGCACGAGCAAATCGAGGCTGAATTCACCGTCTTCACGAGTGGAGGTTCGCCAATTGTTCTCGAAATCACCGAACACCACGTCAAACGCCCCGGGGGGTGCGGGCGTTTCGTCCTCCGAAAACAACACTCGGCCCGAGACCCTCAGAGCCTGACCGGCGCCGATGATGGTTTCGTAATTCTCGGGGTTGTAGTGATTTTCACTGTTTCGCAATTCAATGGCACGAATGTGGCCGGCTTCGGTATCAAAGCGGAAGTCGTTGTCAAGGCTCCACCAATCATCACCCAGGCCTTCTTCGACCTCAAAGCACGGGGTGACTTCGTTGTCGTTGCAAGGCATGTCGGTGACTTTGATTCTCGGGAGGAAGTGGGATTCCCCGTCGGTGTCAAACCCTTCGGGGAACATCCAGGTCAATTGGAACCGAGCTTGGATGATCACCACCGATTCGTTGCCTTGTTCAAGTTCAACCGTGGAGTACAAGTTGGAGACGGCGATGTTGTTTGAGCCGGAGGTCATCACGGCTTTGGGAAGACCGTCTTCGCCTTCGGCCAAGGAGATGAACAGCGAGGACTCGTCGTCGTCGAAGTCTCCACCAAGCGCCACTTGGACATACTGAATGTCTTGCCACCCGTTGGTGTCACTCAGTTTGATTTGGGCGGTGTAGGGGATGCCTGGGTGGAGCGGTTCGTAATCATCGTGACCCAAAATGGACGAATTGCCGAGGTCAACCTCTGGTTCAAACTCTTGACGGATGTGATACGTCACGAGGTCAGCATCCCAATCAGGGACAACTTCACCCGGACGATAACCACAGGTGATGGTGGACGGTGGGCAGACCGGGCCGCGACCCATGGCAATCTCGTTGTTTTGTTCATCTTCACCCGTCACGTAAAACGAAACGCGTTGGCGGTGGAGCAACATCGAGTCGTCGATGAGGCCTTCGAAAATGTTCAGACCGCCCGCTCGAGTTTCGGGGGAGGACAGCGTGGCCAATTCGTACTCGTCTTCGTTGGGCAAGCCATCAAAGTTGTAATCGGTGCACCCAATGGCATCACTCGCTTTGCAACCCACCCAATAATGGAGGTTGAGTTGACGGGGCGGGTCAACCGAGTCCTGAACCACGATGGAGACGGATTGGCCGACACCGGCAGCACCGGCATGCCGTTCAGTTCCGTCCAACGGGGTGGCGCTCAACACGAGTGGAGAATTCCCGTCCAGAATCAAGCGAATGCTGTTGTAATTGGGGTTGGTAAAAGTTGAACCGTTCTTGAGGTCCACCGCTTGAACATAGAAAATCATCCCGCCTGGTGTGGACTCGATGGGGGACGTGAAGGTCATGTTGTAAGCGCCAAAGGCGGGATTCACTTCCTCGTAGAGCACCATGGGTTCACCCATGGGGTCGCCGTCATACGTGACGTTTTGCCCGATCACGCGAAGCGAGAAACTTCCTGCGGGTGGCATGAGTTGAGAATCTTGGAAATGGATGGACCCGCTGAAACTCAAGTTGAAGCCGCCTCGAACCCAATCCATGGGGTACAACTGACGACCCGTTTCCTCCCAAACTCGCAGTCCGTCAAGTTGGATATCGTTCTCAACCACGAGTTTCATGGACGAGGATTCCCATTGGTTGACCGACGGACCCAAGTCATCTTCAACCGAGATGATGGCTTCGGTCCTGGATTCATCGTCCCACGTCCAGTTCACTTTGGTCGGCATCCAAATGGACACCACGTCGTTTGCATCCACCGAAGAGGTGCAATTGGCGACGTCGAACACGACGATACCGCCAGCATCGGAATTGACCGTGCACGAGTCGCCGCGTTCCCAGGTGAAGGAGGGGTTTTCGCCGTGCGAGTGATCGATGCCAATGACCGCCTTGGTCACTCGGTCCACATCGTCACCCGGTGCAACCCGCGTGATGAAATTTCGATAAATGCCGTCAGGGGCGGCGAGACCACCCTCAAAGGACGCATCAACGGCACGGGTTTGCATGGCGTAGGTGATGTCGATATTGGATATCTTCACCCGCCCCGAACTGGCAGCCTTCACACCGATGGGGATGTTCACCGTGCCATCGCCGTTCTCAGGGATATGGTCGTTGAAGGCATCCACCAGCGTTGGCGCCTGCTTGACGACATCGCCGACCGGAGAATCGTCAGAGGCAACCACCGAGGATTCGTTCAGGAACAGGACGGATTCCCAATCGTAGGTGCCGTCCCCTCCGATATCCAGCATCGGTCGGTCAGGATAGCCCTCTTCGTATTCGAGGACGAATCGGTCGAGTTTGGGTGTCTTGGTGAGGTCGCTGGTGCCCATGACGATGGCATACCGTAGCGTGTTCCCGGCCGCTTCGGTCGAGAAACTGGTCTCGCCGTTGTTGACGGCGTCGAGCCACGTTGTCCCGTTGTCGTTGGACACTTGGACGCTGAGGGTGGTCCCTGAAGGGACATCAGCGGTCCACTGAGGGCGGACCTTCCCCACTTTGGTACCGGTGTTGAAGTGGGGTGAAGTCCAATCGCCTTGCAACGAGTAAGCGGTGGCGTAATCCATGTCAACCCACCACGAAACGGCCGTTGAACCAATCAGTTGTGCTTTCCAAACCAGTTCGTTCCCGGGGTGGTCGAAGTGAATGGTGGCGTTGGACTCCACCTCTTCCCAGTGGGTGCCGTTGTCCGCTGAAATCCAGTAGTCAACCCGGTCCCCGATGGAAGCGGCGGACCAATAGGTCTGCACGTTGGCGGCCAATACATCGTCTCCGGTCCGGATGACATCACCGTACCACGTGGTGGTGCCGGGTGACGGGGTCGTTTCGTACATCCAGCCGGTGCCGAACTCTCGGTAATACAGGGTGGCACCCGACCAGGTGGAATACCCACTGTCCACGGTGACAAATCGCTCGCCGTCGTATTGCAACCCGTAGCCAAGGCGGGAAATCTGTCGAACCGTGTTCTCGGGGATGAGGGCGGAGGAACTGCCCGAAACGGACCAAGCCTCCAATTGGTCACGGTCGTTGTAGTACTGGTCTTTTTGGCAGCGCATGTAGAACGTCGAGCCGTTCACGGCCAAGCCACGAAGCATTTGCTTCTGGTTGCTGCTGGTGCTGCCACCGCACTCCCAGGTTGAGGACGATGAGGAGGTGTAGGTGTAGAACTCTTGGCTCCGAGTGTAGGTTCCGGTCCCATCACCGGCAAAGTCGTAGGCGTAAAGGCGGTTCATTGCGTTGTGTGCGACCCAGACTTTCCCCGAGACGCGGTCATAGGCAATACCGGTGTACTCACCGACCGATGGTGAAATGTCGTATGAATCAATGCAGGTCCAGGTGTCATCGCGGGAGATGTCCATTTCCATGACGCGATGATAATTCACTGGAGCCGTCGAACCGTAGGTGTATCGATAGCCGGAGAGGATGCCGAAGAGGCGCTCATCGTCGGTCACGGTCCAATCTCGGAAGCCGTAGTAGGCGTAATACGACGAGGAATGCTTCTGGGGCAGCGTACACGAGGCTTGGTCCAGGGTGATGACCGATTCCCGAGTCGCGTTGTTCGGATACAGGCGCTCAACCACGTTGTGGAAGGAGGAGGAGGACCACGTGGAGAGGAAAAGCCAGTCGTGATGTTTGAGGATGGCTCCTTGGCTTTGCGCCATGAAACTGGAGGACGTTTTGGTGGACTGTTGCGAGAACAAGCTCTCCGTGGCGTTGGAGGTGTGAGGCTGACGCAGGGCGTAGGAACCGTTGTCAAGCCATGCATCGGAGTTGGGGTTGATGTAGGCATCTTCGCCGTGTGGAAGGAAGTTGCGACTGATGTTGGCGAGCGCCAGGGTCAGGTCGCCACTGCGATCGTCGATGCCCGTTTCAGCGCCTCGCACCCAGTGGACGCGGTCGTCGGCCACCACCTGTGACCAACCGGTGGCCGATGCACCGGAAAGCGTCATGGTAACATCGGTCACCAAAGCGCCACGAGGGAGGTCCACCGAGGCCCCCAAGTCGGGATTGGCCCCTTGATACAAAGCGATGTGTTCGCTCGAACCGCCTGAAAACTGGTAGACGTGGCGGGTGCCGGGAGCCGCTTCGGCCTGGAGTGAAACCACGTTTGCCATCGGGCCGAGAGGCGTGAGCACCATGAGGCCCACCAGAAGCAACCATATGCCTCGTGCGCTCAATCTATGCTGTCCGCTACCCTGCATGTCTCCATGACAGCCGACTTCCAATTTGAACCATGCGGTTCAGCGTCACAAAAACAGGTAAGGCCTCAGGTTTGTCGAGAGTCGTATCGAATGGGAGAGGAGTCGCCACGGACCCCGTCCTCTTCGTCATCTCGGACCTCGAACCAGTCGTTCATCCAATCCCCGTCCGTATCCCAATTCATCGGGTTGGAACCTTCCGCGAGGTGGTCGTCATCAAAGTCAAGCAAGTACCATCCAAATTCGTGCTCACCAACGCCACGAACGGGGGCCGTGTTGGGAGAGCCCGCATAGACAATCTCCCAAAGATCGGTCCGATTTCCAGCCATGAGCACGATATCGTCGCTGGCGTCCACCGTGAGGAAATCCGTGTCTTGATCGTCCACGATGTACCCGTACTGTCGATCGGGGCCAGCGTACTTGTCAAGCTTGAGGTAATTCAGCACCAATTCATTGGACTGCCCGAGCCCCAAGATGGCCGCACGGAATTGCCAACCTTCGGTGACGGGGGAGCCGTCGTAGGTCAACCCGCTTAATCGAACTGCATTGGGAGAGGCGTATTCGCTTACCGTGATGGCGTAGAATTCTTGGAAGTTGGTGTACGGCTCGTAGGTGCATCCAGCACCCGTACAGTCCCAGTTTCCATCCTGATCGGGGTCAAGATTGGCATCGTTGGGGTCGGCGGGGTTGAGGGTGAACCAAGCCATCTCGACATCGGGCCGACTCAAGGTTCCACCTGAACCGTCTTGGGAGAGCGGCAAACAGGAGGTGGTGGAGGTGTCACATGGCCCTCCAGTGGCCACGTCAATCCAAACCACCCGGATTCGGAGGTACGAGGAGTAATTGTCGTTGCTTTCGTTCCAACCCAACTTGTATTCGTACCAGTCAGGGAGCATGTCGCCGTCGGTGTCGTTGTCGCTTGGATTGGAACCGTATTTGAACACCTCACGACCGTCGGAGAGGTTGTAATCTCTGGAATGCGAAACAACCGCTCCGTTGACCACTTCGGTGATGTAGGTTCGGCTGTCTTCGTCGCTGTCGTTGAGATCGGGGCGAGTTTCGTTATCGTACTCCATGCCGTTCGTGAACGGGAGGTCACCGATGCCGTTTTGGATGAGGTTGCCAGAGGGCGTGAAACTTCGGTCCTCCCACGTCCCTTGTTCTGCAGGGATATCAAACGCCGTTCGGTCGTACCAGCCGTCGTGATCACCGTCGTAGTTGACATCCCAAGGGTTGAGCGGGTTCGCTGCCCAGTGGTTTTGAGTGGTGATGTCGTTCATCCCAAAAATGGCGTAACAGTATTCCCAACCGTCGGGAATGCCGTCGCTGTCTGAATCGGGGTGAGTCGGGTCAGCCACACCGCGCAAACTCCGATTGAAGTTCTCGCTTTCCAAGGAGTTGATTTTCGCCATTCGGTCCATGGAATCTTGCCCCTTCTCGATGAAGTCTTGATACAAAGCCGCCTGTGCCTGAATCAAGGAGTAACCGAGTTCTTCTTGGTAGGCCAGCATCGCATCTTCTCCGAAATCAATGATCCCCATGGATGCGGGTACGGTGTTCCGGTTCAGGTACTTCCCCCATGTTCGTGATTCCCACTCTCGAAGATTGCTGAACGATTCATTGGCATCGATTTCGCCGTCGCCGTTGCAGTCAAAACTGTCCTGGTCGGAATCCAGGTTGACATCGCCATCGATGAGCGGGTTGATGGACCATCGATTTTGGTCCAGATCCCACGACGTGAACCAATACTCAAACCCGTCATACATGCCGTCACCGTCGGTATCGGCAATGGTGGGGTCCGTCATGCCCAACACCACTTCGATGAAGGCGTTGGGCGGTTCGCCTTGCTGCCATGCATTGAAATCGTTCAGCAAGCGTTTCCCTCGAGTTTCCTTTGAGATGAGGATGTTGAAGACGCGCTGAGCTTTCTCGGTGGGTTGTTGGAAATCACCGTCGATGTGCATGAGTGGGGCATCGCTTGGATGTTCGATGCCGTTGTCTGGTTGTTCGGTGGCCAGGGCAAATTCTTGGCGATCGATCAGACCGTCCTCGTCGCTGTCGAAATCACCGTCGCCCGCTACCAAGGGATTGAGCGTCCATGTCCCGGCCGAGACGTTCCACGAAGTGAACAGGAGTTCCACACCATCGAGCATGCCGTCACCGTCGGTGTCGACGTTGTTTGGATCAGAGGTCCATCCGGTGAGGTTGATTTGGTCCTGCGAGAGGAAGTCACCAAACGATGCCTCGGTCGGGATTCCCGGCCACTGTTGAAGCGCGAAGGCCGTGCCGATGGTGGTCACGAACCATTGAGGTGACGAGCGATTCGCATCGGATTGGCTGTACACGGGCGAGATGGCGTTGTACTCTTCCCAGTTGGTCATGCCATCGCTGTCGGCATCGTTCCATCGGTCGGTTGAATCAAGCGGGTTGAGGGTCCATGCGTCATCGAGTAAATCCCAGCGAGCGTGAAAAATTTCCCAACCGTCGGGCATGCCGTCCTCGTCCGTGTCGGCGCTCAACGGGTCGGCTGCGCCCACGCTGTACAACGATTGCCCCGAGGTCACCGCCCCGGAGGCTCGCTCAGCAAAGGTGGCCTCGGGAGCACCGAGGTCACCGATGCGGTTGAACAGGTCGGTGGTGAACCCGTTGGGCAATTCCACGCCATCAAGCGTCATGTTTCCGTTGAACAGATCGGTGCGAACGTGATACTCGAGGTAATTCACGAAGGCTTCGTTGGCGGTGAGTTCACCGTCATGATTGATGTCATAACCGTCACCGTCGGGGTTCTCAAACGCATCTGAGCCGTTCAGCGGATTGACCCCTCGTCGCGAAGGGTCCCACGAACACAGGCCCTTCGACTCCCAACCATCGGGCAGAGAGTCACCGTCGGAATCGATGAGGTTCGGGTCGGCAACGGCCCATTGCGAAGCGGCCTCCGCCGATTCTCCGTAATCTTCCAACAAATCGCCGTTCACGCCCATCAATCGAACGATGGACCACTGGTATTCGCATAGATTGGGAAGGCCATCACCGTCAGCATCCCACTGGGCGTCATCGGGTCGAAGCGGGTCAAGGCTCCAATTGTTCCCGCCCGAGAAGGTCGTGCCGACCCAGCGGCGGTGTTGGATTTCCCATCCGTCCGGCATGCCGTCACCGTCGGTGTCGGGATTGGTGGGGTCGGTGGCGCTGTCGACGTTGGCCATGGCAAGGTAGGTGGCATTGGCGGCTTGCCCCGCTGCATCATCACACACATGAACCAGTTGAACCGTGTAGTGGCACCAAAGATTGGATTGCTCGAAGAAGAAACCGAAATACTCGGCACCGTCACCCAAACCGTCACCGTCGGTATCGCCCAAACGAGGGTCGGTTGAGTTGTAGCCTTCAGGCGTCAGCCGGGTGTAGCGGAATTCATCCAGGTTGGTCCAAAGTCGCTCGAGGTTCATGTCCCCTGATTGGTCGAGGTCCAACCCGTCGCCGTCATGGTCGTAGAGCGCATCCCAAGGGTCGGTGGGGTCCAAACCGTGAACCACCTCCCAACCGTCTGGCATGCCGTCAGCGTCCGAATCGTTCGCACCCGGGTCCATGAGCAACAGGTTGGCGTATTGACCTGGAGAAGCCGAGGCGTACACCGTGACGTTTCCTTCACCAACCGAGGTGGTGATGGCGACAATTTCCCCAGGGAGACGGGTTTGGTCTTGGAGGCCGTACACCGAAGCATAATCCCCCGCAACGGCCCAAAGGCCCCAATCAGAGCCAACCAAAACCTCATCCCCGGTTGGATGAATGGCTTGAATGCTGTTGGTTTCGCGTGACAATTTCCCATCCACGCCGGGATGCAACAACAAACCGCTGTGGTCAATGGTGTCATCGTTCAGGTTGAGTTTGTGCAAGCCAGCTGGCGTTCCGAACCAAAGCACTTGAGCGTTGGAAGGTGCGGGGCCATCAAGCACCATGGCTCGAACCTCGGCAGGGTTCCCGACCGTTCCCAAAGGCAGGCTTCGGACTTCGTCCACGTTCGACGGAAGATCGACGTCATCCTGCGTGTAAAAGAATCGCCAAGAACCGGCGACTTCGTCTCGTGCCGAAGCGGTATCGACCATGAACAATCCACGGTCGGTTCCCACGAAGAGCTTGAGCGTTGACCCTCCGGCAAGACCGTGTTGGATGGCCGTCACCGAGGCATTGGCCTCCGCCAAACCGGCGGCGATCCCAAGACCGAGGTCGTGCGTCTCGGCGATGCTTGCACCGCTGTCGAGTTCAATGACCGCTCCAGCACCGGCATCACCAAGTCCGATGATGTGGAGGTTGACGTCCTCACTGGCCAGCGGGGCAACCGCATGGACGGGCCCGATGAGCGACCACGACCACGTGGGGAGGTTGCCCAGCGAACCATCAGCCAGCAGGGGGGCGACGGCAACACCGATGCTGGTTCCCATCACCAAGGCGTAGGGAGAGGTGTCGGCCCGAGCCAGGAAACCGTCGTTCAATTCAACCCCCTGGGGGAGCCATTGATGCGCTTGGGTAGCCTCAGCCTCGTTGAAAACACTCACACCGTAGCGAGTCATGGCGTAGACGGTCCCGTCGTTTTCGTCGAGGGCTCGAACATCGTGGTGGAGCACGGAAAGGACGTCTTCGGGCGCATCGTACACCAACGGCATGGTCGAGAACGTCTCGGTGTCGCCAACAAAGGTTGACTTCAGACCGGGATAAACGGTGTTACCGTCGTCGTAGTGGACGATGTATTCCTCAAGGGTGGAGAGGGCTTCGCCAAGCTTGATGGCGGTGAGCGAACGTGAGAGGTCTTCCGAGATGCCGCCGTCACGATTGGCGTCCCAACCGTCGCGGTCCGGGTCCGCGAGGGCGTTCGAACGGTTCAACGGGTCAAGCCCGAAGTGAACCTCCCAACCGTCAGGAATCCCGTCCCCGAATGAAGGATAAAGCGGTCGAATCGAGAAACCGTCCCAGAGATAGCGGTCCGAATCGTCCAAGAGCGGATCGGTTCCCAACCACATGTCTTCACCCACGACGTCCACATCACGGGTGGTGCACGCAGCGAGCAGATTGTGGAAGGTGGCGTTGGCGCCTGAGGGGATGTAGGGCCAATTCTTCAGAACGGCCCCGTCGGGCAACGTGGCGTAACACCACAGGCCATCCAACTCGTTGGTGTAGTTGGTCGGCATGCCGTGGGCATACTCTTCTGGAGCCGTGTAACGCTCTGCCTCGCTCATGAATCCGTCTCTGTTAACATCAAAGCCGTCGTTGTCGGTGTCAAGGACCCGGTCGCTGGCGTTGAGAGGGTCAAACGTTGGACAAATGAAACGAATGGAAATGGGGTCAAAACCACCGCTCCGCTGACACATGTAGGCTTCGTAACCATCGGGCATGCCGTCGCCATCGGTGTCCGACATCCGGGGGTCCAAGTAGACCCGGTCGCTGTTCTCATCAAGTTGGCCGGTCAAGCCACGGGGGAATCCCGGTGCCGTACAGTTGGCCGGGTAGGGCCAACAAAATTCCTCGGTGGCGTTCAAACCGTCGAGGTCGCGGTCCGTATCGGCGTCCGATGCATCGTCCTTGTCAAGTCCCTTCATGCTGACACTCCGGCCGTCGGGAGCGGTCCAATTCATCCATTCTTCAAACAACGTTTCGTGCACGTCGGGGATGAGGTCGCCGTCCGAATCGGTGTTGGGAGGCGGCGTCTGCGTCGTGTCATCGGGGTGGACGTTGGCCACGTTTGAAATCGCCGGGAACTGAGACATGAACAACAGACTTGCAATCACCGCAAGCGTGGTCAGTAGGGTGGTTTGACTGCGCCTCATGGATTCACCGACTGCAAAGCATACGCTTCGCTCATCGTTTACTCCTCAAAGATTGCTTATGAGGGTGATGGAACATTGTTCATACATCCCACGTCTGCCGCTTTGCAAAACCCTTGCAAAGCGAGCCTTTTCTCGTCCGTTCGTCGGTGTGTTCAAGTGATACCCGCGACGGGTGAAGGATGTTCGCATGACGATGACCATCACGCACCTTGGAACCGGCAGCCGTGGAAACTCCACGCTGCTTGAAACCCCGAGGGTGAAGGTGCTCATCGACCAAGGATTCAGCGGCACACAGCTCGAGAAACGGCTTGCACGGCTTCAGCTCACCCCTCACGACATCGATTGCGTGTTCATCTCGCACCACCACGGAGATCACGGTGGAGGAGCACGCATCATGCAGACGAAGTGGGAAACGCGAATCCTCGCCAACGAGCGAACGGCCCTGGAACTCGACCTGCTGCCCGAGCACACCACGTTCTTTGAAGCGCTTGATATGATTCGAGTGGGTGATGACCTCGCGATCCTCCCCGTCCCCGTACCTCATTCGGGCTCGGACAACGTGGCCTTCGTGGCCAGCCATGCGGGTGAGCGAGCGGCCATCATCACCGATTTGGGTTCGTGGACCGACGAATTGGTCGCCCACGTGCGGGGATGTGAACACATCTCCATCGAAGCCAACTACGACCACAACAAACTGATTTCAGGACCTTACCCCTACCGACTCAAGGACCGCATCTCGGGCCGTGGCGGCCACCTTTCGAACGACCAAACCGGCCAATTCCTCGCCGAGGTGTGCACCGAAGCCACCCGTACCATCACCCTCACACACCTGAGCCAGAAGAACAACCGACCGCACCTTGCCGAATCAACCGTCCTTTACTACATCGCCGACGTGTTTTCGGGTGACCTTCGAATCTCCGACCAAGACGGACCCGATTTCTCTCACTACATTGGAAAGGCCGACACCGATGAGGCGGTTGAAACGCCCCTCCACAATTGAGCCTCAACGCACGATTTGAGGTGAATGGCTAAATGATACCGCATCGTGTCCAAAGCGTGAACCGACGGACGGGACGAAGAGGTCCCCGAGGATTGCGTGAAGAGGAACGAGCGGTCAGCGAAGTTCTCGGCGTGGTCATGCTCTTGGCGATGGTCATCACCATCATGGGGGGCGTCTGGATTTTCTTGAACCCCTACCTGTCGGATTTTGAAGACAACACCAACTGGAACTCAGCCACGGGATTGGCCGACCGAATTGAAGACCGAATTGAAGTGGCTGGCAACGCCCCTGACGGCACCGGTTTCCGAAACACCTTGGCCATCCAGTCCACCTCAATTCGTCCCGTTCAGAACGTGGAGGCCTGGACCATTGCCGCTGATTTAACCGCCGGTGAACGCATTGAATTGCGCCACGTGAACGACACGACCATCGCCGTTCTTTCGGCCAACGAAACCGCACGCAGCATCACGATCCAGTCCCCTGGCGTGTTCTTTGAAAGCGAAGTGACGGCCAGCCACCGAGAGGTCTTCATCACGCACAACGCCAGCGCATCGCATTGGATGATCGTGACCGTGTACGGTGCCGACAACCAACCCTTGCATCGTCAGGCCAAACTCACCCTTTCCGGTCTTGAAATCACCACATCGTTGGGTCAAGGTGAGCACCAAATCGTCCTCATGAACAACGCCCGAGCCGAACGGTTTCCCAACGGCGCCTGGGAAGTGAGCGCCATGCCGTCGGTGGAATTTGACCGCATGGCGAACAATGAGTTGCGGCTCTCCATGCTGTTGACCGACGTCGTGACCAACGGCTCCATTGGCACGGGTTCGAACGTCGGTCTGCAATTTGTGTCGAAAGGGCCGATGATGTTGTTCAGCGGACGAGCCTACAACGTGCAGTTTGAAGTCACCAATGCCCTTCATGACGTTGTCACACCGCAATACCACGACACCTGGCTTTCCGAATACACCATCCAACGCTCCGCAGGAACCCTTGACACCTACATCGGTTTTGCACCCTACGGCCGAGCGAGTGGGGCTGACGGATTCAGTGTTTCATCCCAATCCTTACCTTTGTACTTCGAAGTGGACCTTCAGCGCATTGAGGTGAGCCGATGAGGCACAACCTCACGCGGGACGAGGAGGCGGTCTCCGCAGCCGTAGCAACGGTGTTGTTGTTTGGTGGCGTTCTCTCCATCATCGGACTCATGATGGTCTCGATGATGCCGGTCATCGAAGAGATGGAGGGGTCGGTTGAGCGCCACGACATGTCGGCCCAAATGACCCTCCTTGCGCAACAAACCTCCTCGCTGTCCGAACGCGGCATGCCCGGTGATTCAACCCATGCCACCTTGGTCCCCGTTGATGGGAATTTGGTGTGGGACAGCCTGCGAGGGGGAATGTGGTATTCGGCCACCTGGAAAGAGGACATGAGCCTGCGAGCACGAGGAGCCTTGGACTTTGACGATACGGTCGAAATCCGACACCCTGAGAGTCGAATTGAAGCGGTGTGCATCACTGACCTTCGACAGGGACCTGACCGTCCCTATTACTACACCGTCGAGGCGATTTTGGACCGTGTGGCCTTCACCGTCACGCCGGGTCTTGCCATGCCGCTGGGCCCCATCGATGTCTCGTTGACCGTGAACGGCGAGGAAGTGCAAACTCGTGCCTTACGGGTCGACGATATCGGGTCCTTTGATGTCACTTCGATTGGAACCGCCGTGATCACGTCCAGTCACGCGTTAACCGTGATGGGAGAAACGGGAGCGAGTGGTGCCGCCTACGTGTTGCCCAACGCACCCGAACCGTCGGACAAACGTGGCCATGCATGGTCGTTCCCCGTGACCACCGGCACGTCGGCCATCCATGTCCTCAGCGATACCGCCAACCAAATTCACCTCACCGTTGAGGACGAGACGGAGATTCACTACGCTTTGCCCAGCGGCTACGCCAGAACGGCGGTCTCGTTCACCCACGAAGTCACCGTCACCCAACCCACCATCGTCCACCTCAGCACCAGCTCCCCCTCGCGCCTTCTGGTCAAAACCGACACCTCCTCCGATGACGGCCTGACCGCCTGGCCGTCGGATACCGGAACATACCTCGGTCATGCCTTCACACCACCCAACATGGAGGGCACGTTGCGGTTGGCCAACCCCGGCGAAGAGATCGTCACGGTCACGTGGCGAGGCGGTGGAATCTCCGTGGCCCCGGGTGAAGTCGAGCACGTGACTTGGCCACCGGCCGTGGACGAAGGTGCCGCCACGTTGGACGCCGACGGCGACCTGTTCGTGACCTGGGCGGCCGACGACACCTTGTCGACAACCGATGAACAACCCGGATTGACCTTGATTCCCGCGGACGACACGGGCGGCCTTTCTGGAGGCTTGTTTACCTACGTGAACGAGGATAACACCACGGCTGAAACATTTCATCTCAGGCTCGCCGGATACACCTCATCGTGGAACTTGACGGGGGCCACCAACGCCACCGGCACCTTCCTGGCCCAAAACGATGCCACCACGATGGCGGCCTCCTTGGGCACAACATCCCTGCGTGTCGAATCCGGTCATCCGTTGCGCCTGCTCCGAAGCGGCGGCGGCCATGGACTCTACCAAATCCTCCATGACGGGGCAGAACGGTGCACCAGCGTGGGAACGCAAGCAAGCGGTTGGGTGACGACGGACCTGCCGTGGGAGCGCATGGGCGGCAGGGGCGAAGTGGACATCCAAAATGCTTGGATTGAGGGGCGTCATCCATCCAGTGTGAGCCTCGATGTCATTGGTGGAGACGGCGTGGCCACCCACGCCTCCATCGGTACGGTTTGGGCCTTTCACCTCTCCCGTCTCGCCTACCAGTTCCAATCCTCCATCAACGGCATGGAGGTGGCGTTCAGCGGCGGGGCCGTCGTGACCAACCACCCCGAATTCAAGCCCTATGTTGTGGTACCTCCCTCCGACCGTGGAGGCCCGGGCCCTCGGTTTGCCGCCACCGTCCCATCGCTCCATCCAACCGCCGACAGCTCCAGTGGAGCGGGCGAATTGGAATTGGACATTGAACTCGTTCACCGAACGTCGCTCGCTTCGGCACCGGCCTACGAGGTGCGTCGTGGCTGGTCCGAACCCTACGGGACGGCGATTGCCGATAATGCAGGAATTGGATTGGAAGCCAGCGAGGATTGGACGGTTTATCCGGGACGCCTTGACTTGTTGACCGATTACGTCGGTTGGGTCCCTGACCCAAGTTATGGAACGGCTGAAGCGGTTTGGCACACCAACGGCCAAGCGATTGAATTCACGCTTCAATTGGCATCGCTTGATGTCACCACTCGCGAGGTGATGTTGTGAAGACAACGCTCCTCAGGCGAGACACTTCGGCGGCGGCCACCGAACTGGGGTACATCTTCACGTTCCTACTGGGTGTCATGCTCATGACGATGTTCAGTGTATGGGCATGGGACATCGAAACCAACACCCGTTTGAGGTGGAACCAAGAGGCGATTCAAGCCAACATGGAAGACATCGCAGCCGCCGTGGAACGTGCGGATGAAGCGAGCCGCCTTGGGGCGAACGTGTCGTATGCCGAAGAAATATCGTGGCGACCCACCGAAGCCGATGAATCGCTGTTTTGGCTGGAACTTCATGACTTTTCGTTGGAACTGATCGATGAGGGTGGACCGCTTGACACCGAAGTGGTCGTTTCGGGCACCGGTGCAGGCGGGCACGAGGGACGGATTCCGCTTTCGGGAGTTGAGCGTTTATGGGTCGTGCACGAAGACGGCACAACCTTCCTATCGCTTGACCGGCCAGCGGCCGTCCAATGACCGTATCAGCGTCCCATCACGGCACGATGGACCAACGATTGCACTTCTCGCATTCGGTTACGTGCGCCCAATTCTCTGAAGACTTTCAACGCACGTTGAAGATATTCCATTCGATCTTGACGGTCGGGAGCCATGCCCCCTAATCGGGCAAGTAAATCGCCGATTTGCATGCGGAGGTCGTTGGCCTCAGCCAGCACCAGCGCTTGGCCGTAATGCTCCATGGCTTCCTCCGTTCGCCCTGCATCTTGCAACACTTCACCCAGCAGCATCGTGATTTCAACCAAGGATTGAACATCGCCCGCTTCGTTCATCGCCTCCAGAGCCTCCGAGTAGTGGAAGAGGGCCAATTCCGATTGACCAACCTTGGCATAATATCGCCCCAAGACGGCCTGAGCGCGGGCATGAAGAGCGGAATCGTCGAGTTGGGAGGTCCGCTCATGGGAGGCCATGGCGTGTTCACGTGCACGGTCCACTTCGCCAAGGTCAATCAAGGCACGAGCCAAGGTGATTTGGCTGTTAATCAAGCCATCATCGGAGGTTGACCGGAGGATGGCCTCAACCTCACCGTAGGCTTCGAGGGCTTTGTTCCGCTCGTTTTTCCGACGGAGGAGGTACCCGATGTTGTTGTAGGTGCGAGCGGCCCAACGGGCATGGCCGAGCGCGATGTAGTGCTTGAGAGCCTGTTTATGTCGGTCGAGGGAAAGGTCGCTGTCGCCTTGCTTCCGACTCACATCGGCCAGCGATGAGAGCACTTCGGCTTGAACGATGACATCCGCCTCTTTTTCAGCAACAGAAAGAGCGTTTTGGAGCACCGTGTCAGCCTCGTCAAGACGGCCAAAGAGCGCCAAAATTTCACCCTGCATCTGCGACAACGTGAGTTGTACGGAGAGGGGAAGGTCAGTGACGTCGATTTGTTCAATCAATCCCAGCAATTCCATGTGACCTTGAGCCACCAATTGACGGCCCTCCGTGACGATGAGTTCAGAGGCCAGTTCGTGCTGGACGGATTGGATGGCGTGGTAAATGAGCTCGATGAGGATGTCGTGATTCTTTGGCTGTTTCTGATACCATTCAGTGCATTTGGCGTGAAATTCTTGCTTGAGGGTTGGGGAAACGCTGCGCAACAAAAACTCCCGAATGAGGTCGTGCACGTCGTAGGTTTCAGCATCGGCTTGGCGAGCCAACCCCGATTCAACGAGGCTGTCGAGCTCGTCGGTGTTCAGGCCCTGTTGGGCGAGCGCCTCCAGCAGAACAGGTTCCCGGTAAATCGCCAGTGCGGAAAGCACTCGCTTTTGTTCAGCGCTCAATTTTGAAAAGATCTCAACCGTCACATAATTCTCCAGGGTCTCGTGAAACGCTCCTGCTGAGGCGCCACGGTTGATGAGTTCCAACACCAAGGGATGGCCTCGGGACAACCCGTGAATGTGCAACCATTGTTCATCAGCCAGACTTTCAAAACTGCTGAGCAATTTGCGACCCGATTCAGGGTCGAGACCGTCAAGGGGGAGCACCAAACTCGCAATCCGACCTTCCGCATCCTTGGTGGGAACCACCGGTTTGAACGATCGAGAAAAGATCACCAAACCAATTTGTTCATCGCTTCCCAACAAATTAAGGGACATGGCTTGGAACGTTTGATGCAACACCAAATCGGCCACCTTATGGAAGTCGTCAATCACGATCAGCGACGGTGAACCGCTGAGCGCTTCAACCAACAGACGGGCAGCATCCCCGGGTTGAGGTACAGGTGTTGCTGCGAGGTAGGTCGCAAAATCAGGACTCCCCATGCTCGAAAGCCAATCGGCGATGGATTCGAAAAACGAACGAGAGCCTTCCCAATCCTGGCATCGGTGGTAGAGCAAGTTGCGTCGATGCATAAATCGCTCAATGAGTTTGGACGCCACGGTTGTTTTCCCAATGCCTGCGATGCCCGGCACAAGGAGCGTCGTCGCCCTCGCTTCCAACAAATTCACCATGTTGTCGAGTTCCGTTTCCCGGCCATAGAAATGGCGTAGCCTCGGCAGGTCGGCCAGCGAGGTCACCAGCTGCTTTTCAACGTGTTTTGACAAGTCGCGTTCAACCAAATCGGCGCTGAGTCGGCGCAGATCCAACGTTTGGTGATCGTCCATGTACCGAATGATGTCCACTGGCCGCATCTGAAAAGGCAAGACGGATTTGGCCCCCGAAAGGGTCGTCTCCTCAGCGGGTTTTTCTTCAAACAGGCACCGAATGGGGAGGTCGGCCAAACGCTCCCAAGTTTCCGAGGCCAGACTGACGCCGCTATCGGTGAGAAAGTAGGCCTTGCGTTTTCGGGAGACACCCTTGACGTGTGCTTGGCGTTCAACCAGAATGCCTTGGTCCTTGAGGCCAGCAATGGCTCGTGGAACGTTGGACCGTGCAATCGCGACGGCGTTGGCGATTCCCATTTGGGAAAGGGCAAACGGCACCTCAATGCTGTCTTTGAAGTCGGAGTAATCCAACAGATGCAAAAGAATTCGCTCTTGCACTCCCGGTTTACCCTGGCTGACCATGGAGGTTCCCTCAAACGGTTTCACTGGGGTGGTTGCTGGTAGTTCGGGTCGGGGACCCACTGGT
Organism: Candidatus Poseidonia sp.; assembly: GCA_023254355.1. GTDB lineage: Archaea > Thermoplasmatota > Poseidoniia > Poseidoniales > Poseidoniaceae > Poseidonia. The sequence continues at coordinate 3,158 of JALRLR010000003.1, read as the reverse complement.
TGTTGGCCTCATCCCACAACCAGCCGGGATGTTGAGAAGCGGCGGGTGCAGCGGCGGCAACCGGTGCGGCCGCCTCAACCACCGGAACGGCTGCTGCAGGTTCAGGAATCGCTGGCGTTTGCTTGGCCTTCGCCCACGCATACGGGTCTTCCTCAACGGCAGCATCATCGCCCGTGAGTTCGCTTTCGTCGGGAACTTCTTCGAATTCAATGAAGAAGAAGGCCCCTGCTCCGAGGAGAACAAGGACGGCGATCACGATCAACACGATGCCCAAGATTCCGGAACCCTCTGCGTTATCGCCAGCCACGGAAATGGAGAATTCGCCGTTTTCCGTTTGTCCAGCGAACTTGTAAATCTGTCCGTCCATCTCGAAAATCACGGCCGAGTTGCCCTCAATGCCCAATTGGCTGGCCGTGAGGTCCATGCTCCACGTACCGTCGGAAAGAACTCGGGTCGAATTCAGCTTTGCATTCCCTTCCGCAAACCGGACGATGACCGTGCTTCCAGGAAGGCCCTCGCCTTGGAACGTGGCCGGGTCCTTGACCGTGATGGCTCCGGAGTCCACACGCTCCACGCTGAACGAAACCGCCCGCACCAAGAAGTTGACCTTGAGGGAATAGGCCTTGGATTCTTGGTCATCTTGAGCGTAGACAACCACGCCGTTCAACGACCAATCAGGGATGTTGCTGGTGGTTTGGGCCATGTAGGACATCGGGTCGTAGGTGAGCACGCCAAGCGGCGTGATGGTGATGAAGTCGTCGTAGAAGTCGTCCTCAATGGTCGCATCATCGTCAAAGATATAGAATTCCAAATCGTTGGAAGGCACTCCGGTACCGTCAGGGTCAGAGAAGAACTCTGCGAGGTCGAAGCTGACGCCACCGCCACAGCGGTCAAACGAGTTTGAGTTTTCGTCGCAGAAGATGGTCCATGTACCGACCCACCCCGTTTCGTTGAACACCGGGTCAACGTTCTCGGCGTCCAGCGGGTTGTTGATGGTCATGCGCCACACGATGTCCTGTGAGTAATCGTCACCGTCGTAAGCACGGACCGTGACGGAGTACACACGGTCGTGAACCAAATCGGAGGTATCCCAATTGGCGACCCACGATCCGTCAGCGTTGAAACTGGTCACCGGGAGGGGGCCGTCGTTCAACAGCAAACCGCTTGCAAGGTCCGTGATTTCGATTTCAACACGGGTGACGAACCCACCGACGTCACGAGCGACGCCGATGATCTTCGTTTCCTCGGAGGCTCGAATCGTATCGCCGTCGATGCCGCCCGTCATTTGGTCGGCCGAGCCAATCCACGAAAGTTGGAGGTTCGGTGGGATGTTTTCGTTGTTGATGGAAATGGTCCGCACCTCAACTTGACAACCGGTGTTGTCATCAATACAGAAGTCGCTGTCAGCCGCCCAAACGGTCACGGTGTATTCGCCCGATGGCAAATCACCAACCAACCATTCGTACGACCAACTCGTAGAGCCAGCTTGGAAGAATTGCTGCTCCATGTCACCTGGACCGTCGATGTGGAACCAAATTTGTTTCACGTCGCTGCCTTGAATGCCTTGGTATGGATCCGAGGCTGTTCCTTGGAACAACACCTTTCCGGTGCTGTGGGCGCTGCCTGAGGTGGGGACATCAACCAAAATGGTGGGGGCAACCAAGTTGAGTTTGTATTGGCGAACTTCAACCGGTGAGTAGTCCAAACCGTCGTAGGAGCGAATACGGAAGGTCACGTCGCCTTCGCCTTCAGGGTGAGCGGACATGTCCCAATCGAACACCCAATCTTTGAAGGGATGGTTGGCCATGGTGATTTCGCCGTTTGAACCGGAGGCGTCGGAGGCGGTGTACCAGTCGGATGAGCCGGGTGGCTGAATCTCAACACGCTGAATCTTCCCAAACTGAGATTGAATCGCCGTGTTGTCGTTGGCATAGGGCCACTTTTGACCGTCCCAGGCTTGCCCCGTGATGCGGACCACGGTGGCAAAGGAGGTGCCGTCCTGCTCGTTGACGCTCACGCTCGGGCGAACGTTGTTGAGGTTGATGACGTCCTCGATGGGGCCCGAAAGGACGTAGGAGAAGTCCTTGGTTCCGCTGCCGAACTTGAAGGCTTCAACGGTGTAAAACGGTTGTTCTCGGCCGTTGACACAGTCGGAATCGTCGTCGTCGACGAAGGTGTCTCCGTCGTTGTCGATCCCGTCAGCACACGAATCTTCGTCAACGACGATGGGCTGTCCTGTCTCATTGAGTACGCCTGGAATAACCGCGTTTTTGTCGCCCACTTGGTGGTTCCAGTTACGGTCCAGCAAGAAATCCGATGGCAACGATACCTGTTGGGTGAACCCGAGTGCATCGGTGGTCAACTCGTAAAGTGGAAGGCCGGTGGCGTCTTTGATGACCACGGTCGCCCCAGCAACGTTGGAGTTTTTGGCCTTGACCTGATAGCGAACGAGTTCACCTTCTCGAACTTGGGAACCCCAAGCCGTGTTTTGGTTTTGGACGTGAATCATGCTGGAGTCGAAGTTCTGCAAGTCGGCAAAGGAAAACACCGTGGCGTTTTCAACGAGTTCGAGGGCCAACGGCATTTGGGCAGGAGGCAGGGCCACGGTGTCGGGGAGTTTCAGACACTCGTCTTGGACGTAGGGGCACTCAGCGCCAAGCCAGCGAATGTTGACGGGGTAGAGCTCACCGTTGCCGGGCGAGGGAATTTGTTCGGATTGGACCGTGACACGGGATTCCGTGATGTTGTAGACTTGGGAAACGTTGCTCCAGCTGTTGCCTGAGAAGTAAGCCACGGACCCGTACTTGTTTCCGTAATTGTCGTCGTGGAGGCTGATGTTTCCTGCGAAACCACCGGCGCTGTCCGCCGTGTTTCGTTGGACGTTCACGAGGGAACCCTTCGCACGAATGATGTCACCGAGGTTGTTGGAGATGGTGTTGTCCAGGATGGTGGCCGACGAGCGGAACACGTGGACGGCAGGGCAAGCAAAGTCACCACCGTACATCTGAGAGTTGCACGTACCCGAGTTGTTCGAGATCACGTTGTTAGCGAGGTAGAGGCGGGCCGCGGTTGGGGCGGGGACTTGCCAACCTTGGTCTTGGTAGTGGTATTCACCGATCAACACGGGTTCCTTGCCCGTGTCTTGGATGGTGTTGTTT
>JALRLR010000039.1 GCA_023254355.1 Candidatus Poseidonia sp. | reverse complement strand
CTCAAGGTCTTGAATCGGTACGACCCCGAACGGTTACTCAACGAAACGATGGCCAAATTGCAGAAACACTGGAAATCACGTTTCCGGACCGTGACCATTCAACCAAGCGACGCTGCCGATCTCGCCGCCATTTTGGACCTCTACCGGCACGCCTCTGACCTTCAGCGCGAAAAGGGCATGGTGGTCTGGCCGGAGATTTCGCCCTCCCTCATCAACCAGGAACTGGCCGAGCAACGACAGTGGAAGATGGTCATTGACGGTCAAATCGCCTGCATTTGGGTGGTGGCCTTCGACGACCCGCTCATTTGGGGGGAGAAAAACAACGACCCAGCAGTCTACCTCCACCGCATTGCCACGGCCCCTGATTTTCGAGGGCAGGGGTTGGTGGAGTACGTGTTGAGAGCCACCCATGACATGGCCTGCAAGATGCGTTTGGACTACCTACGTTTGGACACGGTGGGTGACAACCCCGGTCTCATCGAGCATTACACCAAGCACGGGCTCACCTACCTGGGAGCGTATCAGCTGCCTTCCACCGAAGGGTTACCCGGCCATTACAACGACGGCCCCGTCTTGTTGTTCGAAAGCAAGGTGGATTGGGGGCTCTACGTGGTGCAGTCCCGAGAGGAACTGGAAGCATTCACCGTGAAGGAATAGAAGAAGATGCTGAAAGTGCGAGAACTGCCGACCTCCGGAAACAAATCGGCGTTGATTGACCGCTTGTTAGAGGCTTCAAAGAACCCGTATGAGGATTAAAATCGCAAAACCAGTGTCCCGAACCGATTATGAATGGATGACGCCTGAATGGCGTTGAGGGGGGCACATGGGAGACGGATCACCGGCGCAAAACATTTCGCTCACGCCAGGGAAGCGTGTCCTCTTTTTGACCAAGGATTTGGACCTCATCAAGAAACAACTCTACGACGGGCTTGAACTCCGTATGGAGGACCTGACCGTTGAAGACCTGCTCGATGACATCAACACCGATGTCATGACGCCTGCGTGGGTGTGTTTTGACCACGACCCCGCTGAAATCGCCAAAAACGCCTACGCAGGTCTGATGCACAACGGACTGCGGGTGTTCCGAGAAAACGCCCTCAAGGAGGGCAACTTCGAAGTCATCGTCTCCGGCCAGCGAAAAGGTACCGGCTCGAGCCGTGAAACGGCCGCCCAGTGCGAGCGTTGGGCCGGCATCAAGATCGTCATCGCCGCTTCCTTCGCCCCCATTCACGAGCGCAACAACATCAACCTCGGCCAGTTGATGGGCGACCACGCCATGCTGAAACGACTGCAAAACGGTGAAGCCGTTTCGCTCAACGAATTCACCGGCAAGTACGACCCCGTGACACGCCTCATCGTTGAACGGGGGGGCTTGTTCCCGTTCGCCAAGGCTCTCAAAGCGGGCGAACTGGACCTCGCTCCCCTCAACACGCCCGCTCGCCCGATGACCATGGCCGAACGCATCATCAGCCGCAACCTCGTTGGCCAACCCGATGGTCAATGCGTCAAACCCGGCGACCCGGTCATCGCCGAAGTGCAGGGCGGTTACTCGCACGAATTCACCACCGCCCAAGTCCACTCCTTCCTTCAGAACGAATACGGAGCGGCCTACAGCCTGCCGAATCCTGACAAGTTCGCCGTGTTTGAAGACCACCTGCTGTACGCTCAACACAACCCCAAGTTCGTGCCCTTCATGCACAAAGTGCAAACGCTTCGGGACCTGCAAGTAGCCTTCCAGCAACACACGGGCGTACGGGACTATTCGGCTGTTGACGGTGTGTCCCCGGGCATTTGTCATCAGGTGGCCCGAGAGGAATTCATTGAGATTGGCGATTTCATTCAAGCCACCGATTCCCACACGTGCATGGGCGGTGCTTCCAACGCCCTCACGTGGGGCGTGGGCGCCACCGAGTACGCCAACCTGGTCAGTGCTGGTTTCACGTTTGTCAAGGTGCCAGAGTCCATTCGCTTCGAACTCGTGGGCGAGTTGCACCACGGCTGCACGGCCAAGGACGTGATTTTGGCCATCCTCGCCGACCACGCCCGCAAGGAATTGACGCTCAACCGCAGCATGGAATTCGGCGGCCCGGGTTTGGCCTCCCTGTCCATCGACGAGCGAGCCACGTTGTGCAACATGGCCACGGAATGCTCGGGTCGAACCGGAATCTGCGAGGCCGACGATGCCCTCATGGAGTGGATGCTCAAGGCTCAGCCGCACCTCAATGAGAGCGAACAACGCGCTCGGATGGCCGCCCCCGACGAAGGTGCCCATTACGACGGAGGCGTCCACATCATCGACCTCTCCAGCATCGTGCCCATGGTGGCCCATCCCGGCGACCCCGACCAAGGCATCCCCAGCGACCCCACCAACGGCGCCAACATCAGCGACATCGGCGAAGTGGCGGTCAACATCGCCTACGGCGGGTCGTGCACGGCGGGCAAGGAGGACGACATCGCCTACTACGCCGAGGTGTGCCAAGCGGCCAAGGACGCCGGCCTGACGGTCAAGGATGGCGTTGATTTCTACATCCAATACGGCTCGGGCCAAGTGAAAGATCTGGCCGTTCGCAAGGGCTGGCACGACCTCTTCCTCGAGGTAGGCGTGAAACTCATCGACCCTGGTTGCGGCGCGTGCATTGGGGCTGGACCCGGCGTCTCCATCACGCCCGAGCAGGTCACGGTGTCAGCCATCAACCGAAACTTCCAGGGACGCTCGGGCCCCGGTCAACTTTACCTCGCCAGCCCCCTCACCGTGGCGGCCTCGGCCTTCACGGGCCACATCAGCAGCTGGCGCTCGGACCTGTTTGCGTGAACGGTCAAGGCGACGGCCTGCAGAATTCGCCCTGTTTCATGGCCAAGAGCCTCTCTTCTTATTTACCCTCATAGAACGGGGACGGTCATCTGTCGGCCCGACGTCATCAAGACGGAGGAGGACCGAGGGGGGAAGCCACCATGGCAGGCACAGCAGAACGCATGGCACAGAACCAAAAGCAGGTTGCGATTTCAGAATTTTTTGAGAAAAACAAACACTTTCTCGGCTTTGATTCGCTCGTTCGCTCACTCATCACCGCGGTGAAGGAAGCCGTTGACAACTCCTTGGATGCGTGTGAGGAAGCACGTATCCTGCCCGATATTCGAGTGAAGGTGACGAAAATCGATGACAAGAAGGACATCATCGAGCTCCAAACGGAAGACAACGGCCCCGGCATCCCTAAGCGGAGCATCGAGAAGGTGTTCGGCCAGTTGCTGTTCGGTTCCCGTTTTCATGCCATTCGGCAATCTCGCGGTCAGCAAGGCATCGGGATCACGGGCGTGGTGATGTACAGTCAACTCACCACCGGTCGAAAGACGCACGTTCGTTCAAAAATCGCTACCGAAACTTCCGCCGCCGTGGTGGACATCGGTTTGGACACTCGGAAAAACAAGGCGACGAAAACCAACGAGGACCGTGAGATTTGGGAATTGCCCGACGGGTCGCTCAAAGAACACGGCTTGGAAATCACCTGTCGCATGAAGGCCAAGTACCAGCGCGGACGACAGAGCGTCTACCAGTACCTGCGCATGACCAGCATCGTCAACCCGCACGCCGACATCACCTTTGAGGACCCAGACGGGGAAATCCACCACTGGCCGCGAGTCACCGAGCGTTTGCCCCGTAAGGTGGAAAGCATCAAGCCGCATCCCCACGGCATTCACCTGGGCACGTTGCAACGAATGTGCACGGAAGCCACCGATAACCGCATGACGTCGTTCCTGTACAAGAATTTCTCAGGGGTGTCCACCCGCGCGGCTAAAGAATTGTTGGAAGCCGCTGAAATCGACGAAAAGGCCAAGCCAAAATCGATGAAACCTGAACAGTACCGAGCCTTGCTTGAAGCGTTCATGGGGGAACGTTTGCTCAACGGCAAGGCGGTCAAATTGCTCAATCCGCCCACCAATTGTCTCTCCCCCATTGAGGAGTTGCTCATCAAAAAGGGGCTGTCGAAGACCATTGACTCGCGTTTCGTCACGACGATGACGCGCTCGCCCACCGTCACCCAAGGCAATCCGTTCCAAGTCGAGGTCGGCTTGATTTTCGGTGAAGGAATGGCCGCCGACAAGCCCGTTGAGGTGCTGCGGTTCGCCAACCGCGTCCCGCTCATGTACCAGCAAGGCGGTTGTTTGCTCACCAAAGCCATCGAATCCGTGGATTGGCGTCAATACGGATTGGACCAGGCCGGTGGCCGAGGGGTGCCCAAAGGTCCCGCGGCCATCCTCGTTCACTTGGCCAGCACCAACGTTCAGTTCACCTCCGAAGCCAAGGAAGCCCTCGCCGATAACGAAGAGGTGTTGGACGAAGTTCGCAAAGCGATGCTCGAAATGGGACGCGGCCTTCGAAAGCACTTGGAGAAGAAGAAAAAGATGGCCAAGACGCAGGAGAAGTTCGAGCTCGTCAACGACATCATTCCGGCCATTGCCGCCAAATCCGCCTCCATTTTGGGCCGCCCGGTTCCCGACCTTGCCGGCTCCATCACGAAGATCATGGGAGCGGTCATCGCCGAGAGCGAAACGGTGTGGAACAAGGAAACCAAACAAACGGACGTCACCATCACGTTGTTCAACTACACCTCACGGGCTCGAGCCTACACGCTTTTGGCGGCTTGGCCAGAAAAGGACGGGGCGGTGATGGAAGGCAACGCGAACGGCGGGCGAAAAGAAGCCACGGGCGTGTGGGCGTGGAAACTCGACACCCTCGAGCCCGGCCAAACCTTCGTCCTCTCCTACAGCCTGAGCGGCCTTGAGAAAGGGGATTGGACGGACACCGACGTGTTCTACCGAGGCAGTCAGGAAGTCATCGGAGCCACCAAAATGGATGAGAAACTCCTCGAGGAAATCCGCCGTCAGGAAAGCGTGTTGGCCGATGAAGACGATGAGGCTGCCGCTGAGGAAGCGGAGGACGAGGACGACCTGGAGGATGGCGAAGATGATGTGAAAAACACCGTCGCCGAAGAAGCGGCGGAAAACGACGACCCAAAACCAACGGGCCAACAAACCCTCATGGGCTACGGGAGTGATGCATGATGTCGGCCAGCCATACCCCTGAAGAAACGAAAGCGGCCCTGCACAACGTGGTCACGGAAATGTACGACAAGATCGTCAAAGGGGAACCCCCAACGATGACGCTGCCGGTTCGAACCAAGAACAACATCGGCTTTGACACCAAGTTGGGCGTTTACAAATACGGCAAGAAAAGGTCAATTCGAGACGCTACAAGCTTGGGCTCCGCCAAACAATTGCTGCGAGCGCTTCACGTGGTGGAGTTCATCGAGGAGATGATCGACGCTCGCAAATCGTCCACGCTCAGAGAGATGTACTACATTTCCGAAGGTTGGGGGCTGGGCAAGTTTTCATCGCAGAACGAGTCGAACAACCTCGCCGAAGATTTGGAAGTCGTCACCAAGTGCATGCGGGAAGATTTCAAACTGCGGCCGGAAGAAGACGGGGCTCGCATCATCGGGAACCTGACCTTACGAGAACTCAATCGGCGAGGCGAATGGATGCGCATCAACGCTCGTGACGATGTGGGCGACTCGGGCTACGGTGTGCCCTACAACGTGGAAGAAGAAAAGATCGAATTGGTGGAGCACGACCTCAATTTCATCATGGCCATCGAGACCGGTGGTATGTTTGACCGGCTGATTGAAAACGGATTTGATGAAGCCTACAAATGCGGTTTGGTTCACCTGAAAGGACAACCGGCGCGGTCCACCCGACGTATTTTGAAGCGCATGAGCGAAGAATGGGACCTTCCGGTGGTCGTGTTCCTTGACGGTGACCCCTGGTCGTTCCGTATCTTTGCGTCCATCGCCTATGGGGCCATCAAAACGGCGCACATTTCGGAGTATCTGGCGACCCCCACCGCCACGTACCTCGGCATCACCGCCGACGACATTGAAGCCTACGATTTGCCCAACGACGACCTCTCGGCACGTGACGTGGAGGCGCTCAAGGCGGAGCTTTCCGACCCACGGTTTGCCGATGCTTGGTGGCAAGAACAGATCAACATGATGCTCGAATTGGGCAAGAAAGCTGAACAGCAGTCCTTAGCCAAATACGGTCTTGATTTCGTCACCGACACCTACCTGCCCGAAAAACTGGCCGAATTGGGCTTGGCTTGAGCCCTCAGCGAGCCTTATGGAGGAAGAGGGGCTGGACAACCTTGATGCAAGCACCTGAGCCCGCAAAGCGGTCCCCTTGGGCGTTGCGTTTGGCCATCGCCGGTGGCGTGATGATGCTGCTCGGCGTTGGTCTGCTTTCAAGTCAATCGGGCACCATCGCCACGACGATGGACCCGCGTGAATTCCATCACGGCGCTTATGCTGGCGAGGGCACCTTTGTGACCGGTGCGCTCAACGATACCTGCTATCGGTTTTACCAAACCAGCGATGATGAGCCGATGACGGTGAACCTTTACCGCGTTGAAGGGTCCGCTTTGGTTGGCGAACCGATTGAAGAGGAAGGGTGCCTTTTGGATTTCCAAGCCATGACGGCTGATAACACGAACATGGTGGAAGTGGCATCGTGGGTGTTGAACACCTCGAGTGACCACGCTTTGGTCATCACCTGTGATACGGACTGCACCGAATCGACCGGTTGGTTGATGTCGATCAACGCGATGCAGAACGAACTGTTTGGTTCCACCTGGCTCATGCTCGGCCTTTCCGTGTGTTGTTTGGGCATCATGACCACCCCCGTGGCGCTCATCGTCTACTACGCCTCCAAACCAAGCCAAGCCCCCAAGGTCATGATGGTCGGTGGGGACGGGCAACTCATCCCCTTGACCGACCTCAACCCCGACCATCCCACCTTCTTCACCCAACCACCGCCGGAGGAGAGCCAACCCCAAGTGGCACCGCCGTTTGCCGACACCGCAGAAAAGCAACCTGCTGAAGGCTACGTCGACGGGCTTCCCGAAGTCGCTGCCGGGACGATGCTGACCACCGAACAGGTCTACGCCTTGATGCGAGGTGACGTGGAAGGGGCGCAGGAACATGCGAAGACCCAACGCACCGCCACGGGCCAAGCCGAAGATGCGGTCAAGGAAGCGGCCAGCGCAGCACGGATCGCTTCCTGGGACGAAGGCGTGCCGTTGGCTGATGCACCGTCCACCGCCCCCTCCACAACCACCGCCCGGCGCCCGTCACCGGCCACACCGTCGTCGGAACCCGTGGCCGATGCATGGAAGGATTGGGACGAGCAGTGACCCGACGGTGAGTTCATAGAGGGCGGCGCACTACCCAACCACGGGTTGAGAAGTATGGCCGACATCGACAAGGTCCTGTATCTGTTGCACAACGCTACTCGCCGGCAAATTTTGGAACGCCTTGCCAGGGAGCCGCATTATGCCATGCAGCTGTCTGAGCTCATCGGCGTGACCCAACCGGCGATTGTCAAGCACCTCAAAGAACTCGAAGAAGGGGGCATGGTCACCAAAGCCAAGGTGCCGTCCGCAAAGGGAGGACCACCACGAACCATCTATTCGGTGGAACGGGCCTTCTCCGTTCAAGTTGACATCGGCCCTGACCTCTATCGATGCGAGGAGCGAAACCTACCCAAAGGTGGGCCGATGCGGCTTTCAAACCAACTTCCCGAGGAAGCGATGAACATCGCTGCCGCTTTGAGCGGTCGAAAGAAGATCGCCGTCGCCGAAGGATTGTCCCACATGCGTTCACTCGCCAGTACCCTTGAGGCCCTTGATGCTCAGCGAGACGCCCTCATCTCCCTCCACCAGCACGTGCGTCAGCGCGTTTCTGCCGCCGTGGAAACGGACTTTCCGACCTACGAGGAGCGAAGCATCATCCAAAACATGGTGGAGGCCTCGGGCGAGCGCATCGACCTCAACGCTTTGCTCCAGCAAGAATTGCTGAACAGTCAAAACGCTGGCGAAATGATTCGCACGCTGCGAACCCAGCTGGAAAGGCAGATTGCTCGGCGCTCGGGTCAGGTCATTGCGGCCCCGCTGGACACGGAGCTACGCTGGTACCTTGGCCCAGGTTCGTCGTGAGCAGGTCTCAGTTGCCTTCTTCGGCCAGCACGGAAACCAGCGAAGATTGCTCAGCCAGACGCTTGTTGACTTCGTCACGGCGACCCTTACCCACGAGGTAGACAACGCCCAAGAGGGCGATGGTGAGCAGGATAACGGCAAAGGGCAAAGCGGTCTTGCCGACGACTTCCTTGGCCATGTCAAACACTGGACTGTCCGATTCGAGTGCCTCGCCAATCGCCTTGACGTTGTCACGCTCGTCGGACTCGACGATCTCGTTCATCGGGTCAACCACAACGTAAACGCCCTTGCTTCCAGCGGTCACCGGATAGAGCAGGTAGAGTTCAATCTCCTTGGCGTCTTCGGTGTCGTCGGGAGCGAGGAGCGCTCCGACCACCTGTCGCATGACGATGCGGTCCTCTTCGCAGCCGTTCGCACGAATCTCCTTGATGATGTCCTGGTCGTTGACGTCGTCGTACTCGCAAAGAACGATTTCGATATCCGTTGCGTGGACGTTACCCGTGTTCTGCAAGATGATGCCAACCGGGATGGTCGAGTCAACCTCTCCACTCAAGGAAGGAGGCAAGATGATCTCCTTAATCTCAAGGTTGGGAGCGCGGAGTCGGAGCGTCACGATGAATTCGTTGGTGTCGAAGTTATCGCCGTCCCAAGCGGGTGAGTCATCGTGGTCACCGTTGTTTTCCATGTCACCGTACATCGAGACGACCTTGAGGCCGAGGGCTCGAGTGTCCAGTTTGGCGTTGGTGCCGATGGACACAGCAGCCACAACGCCATGAGTCTGGTAGGGCGCCATTTCGGGCAAGCGGTACTCGTAGATGGTCTTGTCACCTACTTGGCCGACCATGATCTTGACACAGCGGTCTTCGGGGAAGTCCGTGGCCGTCGCTTCAAGTTCAACACACGGTTCTTCAACCACCACATCAGCGCTGAGTTGCTTCAGCATGAGCCATTCCACGCTCCAGCCGTCCAACATGTTCATGCCGGGCAGTTCGTTCCACAGCAACGAATCACCGTCCTTCTGAGCGGTGTGGTTGTTGAGCGTGGGCACATCGGGAACGTTACCGTTGTTCGTCACGTTGAACGTGAAGCGGACGATTCGGCCCGGTGCAGACGTCTTCACGGCGTTGTCCACCGAGGGGTCCATCGAGATTTGCATGTCGTGGAATTCGTCAACGGTCACCAGCAGAACCACCGTGTCGCGAACTCGGGTGTCGCGGCCGGAGGCGTCAGGGTAGGTTTCCTCGGAGAAGGCTTGCAGCACCACGGTGTATTGACCGGCCTGCACGCGGTTGGGCACGTTCATGATGACATCGAATGCCTGGTACGTGTCAGGAGACAATTCCTGCAGGTTTTCGCGAGGAATGTCGATGTCCCAAATCACGTCGACACCGAAGGCATCGGTCACCCGAGCCAGTCGGAAGTCGAAGCGGTCGGGGCCGTTTCCGTCGTTGGTCACGGTCATGGGCAACACGATTTGGTCACCGGGATTGACGTTGAGTTCGGTGCCAACATCGGGGTCGATTCCAGCGTCGAGGTCGTACACGTGCACCACGTTGGTGGACAAGATCACGGAGTCCGAAATGCGGGGGTAGCCGTCGAGGTAACCCTTCAGGGTCACGGCTGGACCGAGCCCTGCGGTGGCGTTGTACGGTGCACAGACGTGGACCGAGACGCGCTTGGTGACCTTTTCTGCCGCCCCAGGGATGGTCCAAGCGATGGGGTCACCCAAACCGTCTCCAGCATCGCCGGGGCCGGTGGCGTTGGCAAAGTCAACGGTGACCACCCAGTTCTCTTGTCGCCAAGCGTCCATGGTGATGCCATCGGGCTTGGCTTCGGGTGCGCCGGGCGTGGCGAAAACGAGGTCCCCGGAATCGAAGTTCTTCGTGACGTTGATGGTGTAGGAGGCGCACTCGCCGGGTTTGACCTGTGAAGAGCGATCGTCAGCAGCGAACACGATGTTGCCCGTTGACCGAATCGATACAAAGACGCCCAGCTCGAGAATATCGTAGGTGCCCTTCTCCACCGACTTGATCGGTTCGCCTTCGGACCAACCCTTGACGTAAATGACGAAGGCCCCGGGGTCTTCGGACGTGGGAACGAAGACCTCCAAGTTCTTGGTCACCGACTGGCCGGGGTCAAGTTCAACCCGAATCGGGAAGTTGACTTGCCATCCAAACGGAAGCAACCACTCCTGTTGGCCTTCGAGGCTGTTGGGGTCCCAGAAGACGAAAGCGTCGTGGACGTTCCCGGTGTTGGTGATGGTGATGGAGAAAATCGCCGTGTCGCCTTGTTCGATGTCGGCCATGCTGTGCGACGTGTCCAAGTTGATGCCGTGGACAACGTCCATCAGGGTCAGCGTGATGATGTCGTTTTGAATCGCTGGGTCCTTGTAGGACTGGGCCGTGATGCGAATTTCAGCTAACTCGTCGCCGTTGGCTTGGTAGATGGACGGGGCCTGCACTCGCATGTAAAAGCGGATATCTTCGCCGCCCTCGAGGAAAATCGGGGTGTCGGGGAAGATGCTCGAGTGGTTGGAGGCGAAGTACAGGTTGGCCGTCCAGTTGAGAGGGACGCCCGAGATGTTGAGTCCGTACGTGTCGGCCACCAAATCCTTGGGACCGGGGGTCGAGTTGTTCATCGTGAGGTTGTAGATGGTTTGCTGGCCGGGTTCAATCACGTGATAGAAGGTCTCGCCGTCATCAAACTCAACGTCCACTTGCCCGGTCAAGACGTGTGAATAACAAATGGTGAACCGGTTGTTGTTACCGTTGTCGTCGCACGTGTTCGTGTCCGACCAAGCGATGTGAGCACCGCTGCCGAGGTCGTTGGCAAACGCAGGCGGCATACCGATGCTCGGCTGCCGGCCGTTGTTGGGGCCCAATTTGTTGGAGTTCCAAGAGGTGACGGGAACCGCTTCCCATGGGTCGAGGGCCATGAGTCCATCGCCCGTCAGGTCGGTCTGGTTCAAGCGAACGTAGAGGATCTCTTCGCTAGCGGAGAGGTTACCGGAGTCAACCCAAGCGATGTGGACGTTGTTTTGGTCGTCGGTCAAGAGGGACGGGAACACGGAGTTGCCGGCGTAGGGGGAAGCGGGTGGCAATCCGTTCTTGCCTTCCACGTTGGAGATGGGCGTGTCGTTGATCTTCTTGATGGCGTAGGTGGACAAACCTTGGTCGGCTCCGTCCCAAGCACCAGCACCCTGCAATCGCAGCTTGGTGTAGTAGATTTCGTAGTTGACGTCCTTCTCAAATCCGTAGTCGCGGCCGTCCATCCAAGCGATGTGCGTGTTCCCTTGCATGTCAACGCCGATGGAAGGGTGGAACGAATAGGCGTCGTCAATGGTGACGCGAGTGTCGTTGACGACGACCAGGTGGCCGTCAGCGCCCGAACCGGTGTCTTCGGCGTAAACACCACCGTTGGACGTGGTGCCGCTGATACCGGGCGTGAAACTGGGGTCGTTGGCCATCTTGGCGTAGGGGTCCAAAACGGACATGTAGATTTCACGAGAGTTGTTGGTGGAGATGTACACCATGGCTTCGACGAGGAGGGCCATTTGGTTGGTGCCCGAGCCCGACGGGAATTCGTAGGCTTGACCGCCGGCATCGGTGTTGGCCAGCGTGTTGCCAGGACAGTTTCGGGTTTGGGTCGACACAACCCCGTTGGGGCATTGCACGAGGTCCATGAAGTGGGATTGGATGTTGCCCGCACCGCCGTAGCCTTGGCCGTAGAGG
>JALRLR010000038.1 GCA_023254355.1 Candidatus Poseidonia sp. | reverse complement strand
GCCATCGCCTTCACCAAAGGGCTCCCCGGAGCGAAACGGGTTCGAACCCTCATGCATCAGCAGGACACCAATGAAGCGATGGCCGAAGCCATCAGCGGTTTTCTGGGCGAGGGAAGGTGAATTCAGAACGTGGATTCCCAGTCGGAGACGTCGTTCTCTTCCATGGCAGCCCAAGCCTCGTCGGTGGTCTCGCCACGAACCTTCAGCACTTCACGGGCGAGGAGCCAGTAAATGAGGGCCAACGAGCGACGACCCTTGTTGTTGGCCGGCAGCGCAATGTCCACGTTGCGGAGGTGGTTGTTGGCGTCAACGATGCCAATGATGGGCAGACCCGTGGCAACGGCCTCGCGAAGGGCTTGCTGGTCGTTGGCAGGGTCGGTGACGAACAGGATATCCGGCTCAATGTACGAGCGGAGAGCAGGGTTCGTGAGGGAACCGGGGATGAACCGTCCCACGGCCGAGTGGGCGCCAATGGCTTCGGCGAACTTGCGAGCAGGGCGCTGTCCGTACTGCCGTGCGCTGACGACCATGATGGAAGGGGCATCGTAGGTGTTGAGCAGGGCAGCGATGGACTTGATGCGAGCGTCCGTGGTTGGAATGTCCAGCAAGTAAAGACCGTCCTCACGGACACGGTCAACAAAGCGGCTCATGTCGGCACTCTTCTGTTGAGTTCCAATGTTGACGGCGTACTCCTCGTACGTTTCAGCAGAGACGAGCAGTTGGGTTTCTTCGGACATGATGAACCACAGCAAGCCGCCCACAGACCCCCCATATTAAACCGCTTCGTCGCCTTTGGTCACCGAAAGACAACCACGACGAGGCGCATCGGAGCAGGAAAAGGTATCAAAAAGCCGATGCAGGTGGCACGCCCATGGCCGAGGAGGAGGGTGAGAAATTGGCCAACCGGCCCCCCTCCCATCCCGATGCTCTACAGGGCGAGGAGGGGTTTTGGAGTGACCCATCCGGGAAGGTCTTGCCCGTGAGCGCCAGCGACCTTGAACGGTTCACCTACTGCCCGATGTCGTGGTACCTCGCCGGGCAAGGCCATGCAGGTCAGAGCGACGAAATTGACCAAGGCATCGAAGAGCATCGAGCGATTCACGAGTCCATTGAAAGCTTGCAAGTGCACCGCTACCGAACCCGTCGAAACCTCCTCATTTGGCAGTGGTGGTTTGGGGTCATCGTGGTCCTCACCATCGACACCATCGCCTTCCAAAACGCCGACAACCTCGATTTTGAAGTCTTGGAGTTCTCGAAGTTGCTTGCCATGACCTCGTTGGCCTGTTTGCTGGTGGGCATAGGAGCGGTGTTCATCCCGTGGCGACGCTTGCTTTCCGTCGGGCCAAAATACACCCACAGCCAAAACGGCGACGACCTTTTGGTTGACCCGTTGTTTGAGCCCATTGATTTCAAGGGGGGATGGTTGGAAGGCGGATGGATTGAAGCAGCGATGTTCATTTCCGCCATTGTTTTGGCGATTCACGCCATGGCGCTTCGGTTTGTGTCCAATCAAGACCAAGCCGCCTACGTGCTGGCGGTGACGACCATCGGTTGGATGCTTCTGGCGTCCTTTCGCTTACAACGCGCCCTCATCAACAACAACGAGGCGCAAGTTCTGGCGACCAAAAACAACCTCGAGGGTGACATCAAGGTGGCCTATTCCGACGATGAAGCCACGGCAAGCCTCCTGACGGACGAACGAACGGGGCTGCGAGGGCGGCCCGACCAAATCGTGATCATCGACGGCGAGTTCATTCCCGTTGAACAAAAAACAGGAAAAGTCCCCACCAAACCTCACGACTCCCATGTCCTTCAGGTGCTTGCCTACGCTTCGCTTGTGGAACACACCACCGGCACCAAACCGCCCTACGCCATTCTTCGTTACGGCCAAGATAACCTTCACCAAGTGATGTGGGACGAGGCGAACAAAGACCGCCTCTGCACCACGGTGAAGGCCATTCAGTCCATGATGGTCAACGGCGGAGCGGCTCGAAACCACGAGCGGGAAGGGAAGTGTCGCCATTGCTCCCGTCGGTACGCTTGCGAGGACAGTCTGGTTTAGCCTCAGAAACAATCGTCCATCAGCGGGTATTGAACGCAGGTGTTCGTCACCGTTACGATGAGCAGGAATTGGTCCTGCAGCGAGCCAATGGTCCCTTGACCTCCACCACGCGCCCGAACTTCAAGCACCCACTCGCCGTAAGCAAAGGACGGATTGGGTTGCAATTGTTCCTCCAAAGGCGAAGCGTCTTCGCTCACGTCTTGCTCCCATTGGACGCGCCCTTCGCTGTCGGTGAGCGTTGCTCGAACATAATGGGTCTCGTTGTCAAAAAAGACATCGGGGAAAAGAGGCGATTCCGACCACTCAAACCTGACTTTGAAGTAAATGTCGATCTCCGTGGTCTGTTCGTTGACCATGAACGTGGAGCGGTGGACGTATTCCGTGGTGTAATTGGTGAGTGAGGTGAACTGGTGTGACACCGTGATCTTGTTGTTGTTCAGACTATCATAGGCAGGATCGCGCAGCGATTCCACCGATTCACGGGCAGCGATAAGACCCATGCAACCCGACGTCGAGGCCATCATCATCACCAGCAGCAACATGGCTGCGAGTTTGTGTTGGCCCATGGCACGACCACGGACACGTGCCCTATGAAGTCCACGCCGATTCGCCTCCGAGCATTTCAAAACACCAGAACACCGCGGGAGGGCTGTCTGAATGAAGCGAACACGAGGCCGAGCTCCGGCGATGACGACCCCTATGAACGCCGACAGACACTCAACCAAACCGTGCTCCGCAGGTGCCGCACTCCGTGGCATCCACCGGTAGGTCAGCACCGCATGCGCCGCACTCGTCGGTTTCGACCGCAGGGGTTTCCTCGGCGGCTTGACGGGCCGAGCGACGACGGGTCGGTTTCTTGGCCTTCGCTTCTTCCTTCAATTCAGCATCGGATTTGGTGGACGCCGAGAGGGGTGCATCATCATCATCAAAGGTGAAATTGGCGGTCGCTTCGCTCACTTCATTGCCCGCCATTGACGAGTCCGTGAGGCTCATGCCCACCTTGACCTTCTCACCTGGCAGCACACCCTCTTCGCCCGTGATTTCAAACAACTGTTCCCGAATCCCTGCATCGGAAGCGCTCAATTCGCCATCGTCCTCGGCCAAGGACTTCAATTTACCCTTCTGCGAAAGGAAGGCCTCAAGGTCATGGTCCGAGTCCATGTCTTTGGTGGAACGCAACGTCGTCGTGACCTGAGACTTGTAGGCTTCAATTTCCTCGTCCGTCATCTCCTCCATGGCCAGTTCATCGGCATAGCGTCGATCGTAAGCTGCTTCCACCTCAGCCTCAGCGGCTTCGATGTTGGTGTCCCATTCTTCCTCGAGGTGCTCTTCATCGAAGCCGAACTCCTTCACGGCGTCGGCGAAGTTTTGGGTGCCGGTGACGACTTCATCGTCATCGTCCTCGGGAAGGGCCACGGTTTCTTTGGGCGTGACTGAACGGCGTTCGCGACGCTCTCGTTGCTCGAAAAAGGACGAAACGTCTTGGAAGGCACCGCAGTAAGCACAGTTTTCCATCAAGTCGGGAATGGATTCGCCGCACTCGTGACAATCGTGGAATTGAGAACGCGCTTTCTTGAGATTGAACACGCAGTGAGGGCAGCGGTCCTCGGTGCCTTCGAGTTCACCATCGCAGGATGGGCAATACTCGTAAATGTCCCGTTCCACGTCCTCTTCGCGCTCTCGCGTGAGGAGGACGGCGGCCACCAGGACGCCGACCAGCACCAAGGCTCCGAGACCAAACAACGTCATGGTGCCGAGACCCGAAGAAACGATGTCACCGTCGTCACCGGTGGTGGTGGCAAGGGTGGGGAAGCCTCGCTGAAACGCCGAACTGATGGAGGCGTCCTCTGGAATCATTCGAATCGTGGTCATGGAGGCGGTGGCGCTGAAACTGCAGGTCAACGTCGCCCGGTCCCCTCGGTTAGCGATGGTGACCGACATGGAATCAAGCACGTTGTTGGCCCCATCTTGGCAGGTGTAATTGGCTTGCCCCGTTTCTTGGCTGGTCAGACCGATGGTAAGGGTGTAAACATCGCCGTCTCGCAGCGGCATTTCAACGGGGTTGCCCTCAACATCGTTCAAGGCCATGGAAGCGAGTTCCCAGTCAAGCTTGAGTTTGGATTCCACCAGCACCGTCCCCGTGGCCCGAGAGTTTTGCTTGTTGGCATCGTAACTGCCCTGAGCTGCGACCCATTGTCCTTCAAATTCCGCCGTATGAGCCCCCATGGCGGTGGACAACACGACCGTCCAAGTCATGGCTTGACCGGCGTTCAAATTGATGGGGGGCGATTGACCCGAAAGACCGTCGAAGGTGTATTGGAGGCGGCCCGAAACGGGAATGTCGCCGGTGTTTTCCATGGTCACGCGCCATTCCACGTCCTCGCCCGATTGCACCGAAGGGACGGTTGGCAAAGCGTTGGCGTCCACGTAGACGTCAGGTATCGGATAAATCGTTAGCAGGCCGGAGGCTTCGTCATTGGACGAATCTTCCTGTTCCAAACCGGCTTCGTTGAACGGATTGATTTTGGCAGTCACAAGGTGGTCACCGTCGGGAAGCGAAGCGAGGGTGGTGGCGTTCAAGACCACGCTGAACGGTTGTTCGCTGTAACCGACGCCAGCAAAGCTGACGGTGAACGGTGGACTCGTGATCAGGCCACCGGATGGATTGGGAATCTGCACCCAAAGCGGCACGGTGGCGGGACCCGTGCCGTTGGTGCGCACCAAGACGCCTTCGATGGTCCACGGGCCTTCCAGTTGGCCTTCGCCCGTGGTTACGGTCAAATCGTCCTTGAAGCTCAAATCCATTCGGGTGGAAACCACAAGGTCTTCGCTAGCCGTGTTGTCGTTTTCAGAGCCTTCTTGGATGATGTTGTTCGCATCCACCGTGACGTTGATCGGATGGGTGCCGCTGCTCGGTGCGGTGAAGGTCGTGTTCACCCAAACCGAATCCCCCGAATCAATGGCGGGGGTGGAAAGCAGAACACCCGGCGAACCGGGGACTTCGAGCAGCATCTCCGACGCATCAGCGTCTTCGGGGCCTGAATTTTTGATTTGAGTGGACAGAGGCACGGCGTCACCGGCATACACGATGGAACCGTCGCCCACATCAAGCGAGGTCACCCGCAGGTTGGGCAAGCCGGCGACCTCAAACGATGCGTTGAAACTGGCACCAAGGGGGTCCCCTGGAGCCGCCCATTCGAACCAGATTTCCTGCGTTCCCGCCGTCAGGCCGCCCATGGTGTAACTCACGGTGGTGAAATCGTTGGCATACACGTCCACAAAATCCCGCAAGAGACGGTTGGCGGTGGTCATGCTGTCTTTGTACAAACGGACCTCAACGCCCAGCACATCGGAGCTCGTGGGGTTGGAGAGCATCACCTCAATGTCCACCGTGCTCCCCATGACCGGATTGTTAGGGATGAAGGACATTTGAGACGAGGTGGCTTCAACGCCGCCGCTGCTCGCTCCGTGGACCGACACCGGGAAGAGGCTGATGCCGAGCAGGCACAGGAGGGCCATCGCCTTGGCGGTTCGCAGCATGTACGGGTTAGAGCATGCAAGGCACTTGAACCCATCTCCACCCCCTCGGCCAAAGTTGCCGTAATGTCGGCGCACCTCGGGGGCGGATGGCCGTCCATGAACCGCTCAAGCACCGTCGGGGGAAGGGGAGAGTTGAAGGCAGTCCGTGGGCGTGGGGAGCACATGGGACGAGGAAGTTTGGCGGTGTGGCTCACCGTTATCGTCCTCACCTCGGTGATACCCTTGCACCATCCCGTTGCCGCACCGACCGCCTCACTGGGGGACGAATCGCCCGTCGCTTTCTCCAGCCCATCAAACCTGACCATCGCCTTTTCCAACGGACCCACGCAAGACGAGGACGTCAAGGGTCGCAAGACGTTGAGTTTCGCCGTTGGAGGCAGCGGGACGCTCGATTCGCTCTTGATCGAACGCTCGTCGGACGAATCCATCTGGACAGAAGTGGTCAACCTGACCTCGTCCCCCTGGCTCTATTCCTTTGACAGCACCACCGCGACCAACGACACCTACAAACTCAGAGCGTCGGGATGGGACACCGACACGGAAAGCTTCGCCATCGCCACCACCGATTGGTTCAACATCGTCAACCAAGTTCCCGTGATCACCGCCTTCACCGCCCTCAACCCCGATGCTGGCACAGGTACCAGTCTTACCGACCGTGCGTGGTTCAACATCGGTTCGGGTGAAGCCATCTCCTTCCGCTGGGGCGCCAGCGATGATGACCTCAAGGAAGCCACCCTCACGAACGTGCCTGGACCCGGGACCCCTTCGAAAGACGGGCCAACCAGCCTCGCCTACGGGTGGGACTGGAGCAGCGGAAGCATGAGCGAAGGGACCTGGTCGCCCCGTCTCACCGTGGTTGACCACTCAGGTCTGAGCGCCACGGCGACGATGTTCATCGGCATCGACCGCACCGGGCCAACGGTTGGAAGCGTGACCGTGGGCGATGGCGATGCTTGGCAACAATCGGGCGAGGTGACGGTCAGCGGCCTCTCAACCGCCGCCAACGATGGCCAAGGTTCGGGCGTCGCCACCGTGCAATACGCCCTTGGCGACGATGCGTGGAGCAGCACCACCGCCGACAGCCTAGCCTTCTCGCTTGATGAAGGCACCCACACCTTGACGCTGCGAGCCGTTGACCGGGTCGGTAACATCGGCAGCAACACCACCGTCCAAATTCGCGTGGACCAAACCGCTCCCGTCGGTCTTTCATGGAGCGTTGACGAATTGACCACGAGCCGAATCGGAGCCGCCAACATCAGTTTCCTCGCCGAGGACACCGAGTCGGGCATTGACAACACCGCATCCTACCTTCAGTACGGCTTTGATTCCAACGGGGTTGGCGAAACGCCTGACCTCTCCGGTCGTTGGCTGACGATGGGCGTGAACGGGCTCTCGGGCCAAGTCGGGTTGTCGAGTTGGGCCACCAAATCCCGTCAACACTTGATGCTGCGAGCCGTGCTCGTGGACGAGGCGGGCAATTCCTACACGACTCAGGCGTCCTCCTTCCAAATCCTGCCCGGCCTTGACCTCTATTGGAACATCAGTCAGACCAACGTCGACCGCATCGTCGTACGGCCCGGCGAACAAACCGGCAACGTCACCATCACCAGCGTTCTGGAATCGAACCAGGATTACGGTGGCAGCGTCATCGTACGTCTCGAAACCGCTCCAGCTGACCGCACCGCCAGCGTGGACTGGACGGTGATGGAGACCCGAAATCTTCCCGCTGGGACCCTGTCCAACCGAACGGAAACCATCGTTTGGCAGTACATGGTTCCCAACGCCGGTCAGTTCGACCTTCGGCTCGTCATTGATTTCGCCAACGTCATCGATGAATACGATGAAGGCAACAACGACAACTACCTCGTGGTCACGGGTGCCTCCCTTGATGCTCCCGGCCTCGTACCGTCCTTCGCACCCTCCATCCTCGTTCTGGTCTTGGTCGGGTTCGCCCTCTCGCTTTTGCAACGAACGACAAGGGATTGAAAAGGCAAGGGCCTCACGGGCGACCATGCGCCAGTCGCTCTCTCGTGTACCAAAGGACCGCATTGCGGTCATCATCGGTGCCAAGGGGGCGACCAGCAAAGCGATTCGAAACGCTGCTGGGTGTGAGAAGTTCATCATCGACTCAACGACAGGTGATGTCGAGGTTGAGTGGGGCGAGCCCGGCACGTACGACGCCGTGAAGGCGATGAAACTCCCCGACGTGGTGAAAGCCATCGGCCGAGGCATGGCCCCCGAGGCAGCCATTCGCTTGCTCGATGATGACCATTTCTTCGAACTGATCGACCTGCGCGACTACGTGGGCAAACGGTCCAACCAACAACGCCGCATCCGGGCCCGCATCATCGGCCGCCAGGGAAAGATTCGTCAACTCATCGAACAATTGACTTCCACGCAAATCAGCATCTACAACTCAACCGTGGTGCTCGTTGGTGAAGAAGGCGGCCTGGACGCAGCTCGACAAGCGATTGAGATGTTGGCTGGCGGCTCGGAGCACGGCACCGTCATCGGCTACCTGGAGCGCGACCGAAAGAAGGCCCGTTTGGACGCTCGCTCCCTTGATGTTTACGAAGAACGAGAAGAGGTTCGAGACCTTGGTGGCTTTGAGGGCTTGGTTCCGGGTCTTGCTGAGGTCTCACGCCGAAACGATCGGCGCATGCGAGCTGCACAGGTTGACCCCGATGACGAAGAAGCCGTTGCTGAAATGATGGAATTGGCCGAGGACGAGACCATCCAGTGGGAAGAGGAATGAATGATCAGTCGTCGCTGACCGGTTGCTGCTCAACGTCCGAGAGGTCCATGTTGAGCACATCGTACATGGCTTCGGCCAGCGTGAGGTCGAGCCCTTCCTTCTGAGCCCATTCCACCAGTCGGGTAACGTCCCGAACCAGGAATTCTTGTGCCTTTGGATGGCTTTCCACCACCCCTTGGCCCACGTCGATGACCCACGCTTCCTCATCGTGCCAAAGAATGTTGTAAGGCGAAAAATCCCCGTGAACCAATTCAGCCTTCTGCCAAGCCACGGCAAGGAAACGAATCAGCCGTCCATAAACCGCTTCGACGTCGTCGACCTTGACCTCTCGAAGTTTGGGTGAAGGAGACGTGGGGCTGCCGAGGTATTGCATCACGAGGACGTTCTTGTGAACGCCGAGCGCCTCGGGGACGTTCAACCCCCAGCGGCTCAAGCGCTTCATGTTCCGGTACTCTTTTCGAACCCAAACCTCAACCAAGTCGCGGTGTTTTCGTCGAAGACCGGTGAATCGGGGATCCCCTTCGATGTATTGAATCAAATTCTTGAACACGGCGTTGGACGTGTGGAAAATTTTGACGGCCACCGAACGGCCGTTGATGTCCGTTCCATGAAACACGTGAGCCTCTTTCCCACGGGCAACGGGGAAATCCAGGGTTTCGATGACTCCTGATTTCATCAACTTGTACAACGCCATCAAGGTCAACCGGTCAAAGACTTGGTCAAACACCCGACGGTCAACCCAATCGTAACCACCGGTGCCCATGGCGCCCTGAATTTTGGCTTCAATGTCACGGAACATCGTGTTGTAACGCTCTTCCTTCATCCATTCGTAACGGCTGCCTTTGCCGCCCAAATTTTTCAGAAAGGCGGTCTCTTCGTCCCGATGATGTTTGGCATCGAGTTCCTCGACGGTTGGCGCCTCCGTGCGGCGTTTCTTTCGTTTCTTCCGATTTCGTGGGCGACCGGAGAGTTCGTCCCAGTCATCGTCACGAGCCATGACGCCCCCTCATACCATCAAGCGAACAAGGCGTCGATGTCGTCGTCATCGTCGTCGTCATCCACGACGTCATCCTCTTCAGCCAAGGAAATTGCTGCGGTTTCGGCATCGGCCGGAGCGGCATCCTCCCCTTCACCGTCGTCATCCTCATCGGCAAACAGGTCGTCATCGTCACCGTCGTCCGCAAAGAGATCGTCCTCGTCGCCGTCATCATTGGCAAACAGGTCGTCCTCGTCGTCGCCGTCATCGGCAAACAGGTCATCGCCGCCTTCATCGTCGACCTCATCGACCTCGTCTTCGGCATCGCCGTAGGCAAAGAGGTCGTCGTCGTCCATGTCGTCGTCCATGGAGGCACCCATGCCGAACATGTCAACGTCGTCGGGCAGAACGCCCTTTCGAGACAAGTACATGGCTTGGGTCTTGGTGTAACGGTGCTTCACATCCGCTTTGGAATCTTGGAAATCCCATGGCCAAACGATGATCAAATCGCCTTCACGCACCCACTGCCGGCGGCGCATCTTTCCAGGAATTCGAGCCATGCGGGTCTCGCCGTCTTCACAGAGCACGGTGACCCGGCGACCACCGAGAAGTTGCTGAGCCAAGGCGAACATTTCGTTCACGCGCTTGTTGGGCATTTTCACACGGATTTTACCGTCGCTCGCATCATCGGGACTCTCGAGACGCGCAAGTTCTTCGGCGTCTACCTTCTCCTCAAATCTGCGACCCAATCAGTCTCACCTATCCGTGCCAGCGGCCAACCCTTCTTGAAGTCATCACCCAAAAAAGGGCCCACGGACGCTGGGAACGCCTACCAAGCGCCGACCAAGGCGTTGGCAGCCGACTCGCACAGGGCAATGAGTTGACCGGCTCCCACGCCAAAGAAGACGGTCGTGACCAAACACGCGAGGATGGCCAAGCGAACCGGTCTGCCAGCGGGCAACGGTCCTTCTCGACCCTCTTCGGGGTCATGGAAGTACATCACCAAACCGACTCGAAGATAATAGAAGACCGAAATGGCCGAGTTGATGACCATGGCCAGCGCAAGGTACCACACCCAGTGGATGTCGGCGAAGCTGAGGTCGCTGTTGACGGTCACGTCAAGCAAGGCGACCTTGACGATGCCCATGATCACGAGCAACTTGGAAACGAAACCGGACAGCGGAGGCACGCCGGCCAAGGACATCATGAAGACGAACATGGCCACGGCCAAGAAGGGGTCCCGCTTCGCCAGTCCGCCCAAGGACTCCAGCGTGTGACCACCTTTCTCCGATTCGAGGAGGGAGAGGACCAAGAACGCCCCGAGTTTGAAACACACCAGCACCGTGAGGTGGAAGATGAGGGCGGTGACAACCACCAACGCCGCATCGTTGCTGAGGTTGACATGGCCTTCTTCCCAATTCAAGGCCCCGATGGCGGTGATGGCCGCCATCATGTATCCGGCGTGAGCCACCGAGGAATACGCCAGCATGCGCTTGGGGTTGGTTGAGCCGAGTGCAGCGATGTTGCCCCAGGTCATGGTGACCACGGAAAGCACCCCCAAGGCAACCAGCCAGACAGCGGCGCCGTCCGTGGCTTCGGGTGAAGCCACGACAAGAAGCACGCGGAGCAGACCGAGAACACCCATGGCCTTGCTGGCGGTCGCCAACACCCCCGCAACGGGGGCGGTGGCACCGGCGTAGGCATCGGGAGCAGCGAAGTGGAACGGTGCAGCGCTGACCTTGAAACCAAAACCGACCAGCAGCATCCCGAGAGCGATGAGCGGCAGGGACTCCATGCCGTTGACAGCAAAGGCCGCTTCGAGCGCCGAGAACTGCAGCGAGCCCGCCCACAAGTAGAGCAGGGAAAGACCGTAGAGACCAACACCGGAGGCCACGGAGCCGACGATGAAATACTTCATACCGGCCTCGGTACCTTCCTTGGTTTCCTTCATGAAGGAAACGAGCACATAGGTGGAGAACGAAGCCAACTCAAGACCGATGAAGAGCAAGAACAGGTCTTGGGCCAACGCCACGACGGACATCCCCAGACCCGTGGTCATGAGCAGAATGTAGAAATCCACTTGTCGGCGGTTGTTGTACAGGCCCGAAGCCGTGCGGTCGGCCCGGGTGGTGGCGGGCATGCGATTCACCGAGGCAGCGCTGGCCAAAGCCAACGCTCCGTAGAAGATGAGTTCGAACATTCGGCTGAATTCATCCACCTGAAGCATGACGTTGTCGCCCGATGCGATTTGCGTTTGGTTCATGCCGTTGACGAACGACATGGTGGCCAACACGAAGGCAACGGTGAGGAAGGCCGTGGCGAACAATCCAGGGAGCCGTGGGTCGCTTTCGAACTTGGCACGGCTGCCACCGAAGAACCACGGGATTCGGATTTGAGTCAACGGAATCCGGAACTTGGCGTCGCCAAGGTTGGGCACGATCATCAGCGTGAACAAACCGACCACGAGAACAAATTCTGGAGCCAGGGCGACCACGAAGCCTTCGCCAAAGGGTTCAATCTTCTCCATTTCAGGCACCTCCCGTCAGAATCGGAATCAAGAGCGTTTCAAAGAACGCCACGGTCCACCC
>JALRLR010000037.1 GCA_023254355.1 Candidatus Poseidonia sp. | reverse complement strand
GGTTTCGAGCATGGGCTTGATGCCTTGGAAGTAAGGCCCAGATGCAAAGTTTCCACCGTAAACCACGGTGCAGATGTCGGCCCACTCGGAGTACATTGACCCGGAGGTGTCGACGATGAAGGCCAATTCGACCTTACCGCCACGGGTGTCGTCCCAAGCGATCTGGACGTAGTCGTTGGCGTCAACCACCACATCGGGGTGGCCCTTGTGGCCGATGACCGGGGTCAGGAGGGTGTCATCAAACAACACCACGGTGGCGCCGGAACTGATGTCGGGCTGAATCATGGAGTAGTAGATTTGGGGTTGGTTGTAGAAGCGGCCGAGTTCGTCGTAGTTGTCTTGCCAAACGATGTGAACGTTGTTCTGGCTGTCAATGTCGAGGGCGGGCCAGTCGCGGTTTTGCGAGCGTCGTTCGATGATGGTGTCATCGATGGCCGTGATGGTTCCGTCATCGGAAGCCATGCCGTCCATGGGCGCGTTCCATGGAGAGAGGGCCGAGTACATGATGGCGTGTTGGCCGGCTTTGTCAGCCCACACAACGTGAATGCGGTCGTATTCGTCCACGGCGACATCGGGGTGCCAAATCTTGTGAAGTCCGGAATTCGTGATTTGGGTCGCGTCAATCATGGTCTCGCCACGGGGAGAAAGCATGGCGTAGTAGAGGTGGAGGTTGTTGCGCGTCCAGACAACGTGGACGTTGCCCGAACTGTCGGCCACCACGGCGGCCTGCGAATCAGAGGCCACACCGCCGTCAACGATCTGGACGGCTTCGGTGATCACGACGGTGCTCGCACTGACGGTCACGGTGGCCATCAACAAGGACGACATCACCGAGAGGAACATCAAGGAGGCTAGGCTCACGGACTTCATTTTTTGATTCATAGGTATACCCCGGACTTCGCAATGTTTTGGAGACAATTCTCATACTTAACCGCGCTCCCTATCGGTCAGGTTCACACCTGCTGGAAACGCTGACCATATCGGCGTTTTTGCGAGCGAAAGCGGGGGATTTTACGCCCACTCGGTGGGGTCAAAGCCTGAGCCGAACGACATCTTCTCGTCAAACTCGATTTCAGGGGCCGGTCCAACGTCCCGACCGCTTGAAGCGTTGGCTTGGGTCGATGATTTGGCCCAGTCGTCCACCGGGCCCGGCGTTCCAACACCTGGTCCGTAGGAGTACTTTATTTCGTGAATGAGCGCGAGTTTGGCGAGCCACAATTTTCGTAAGCTGTTCATGAACTCGTTCTTGGTTAAACCATCAAACCAAATGGGCAGGCTCACGTTGAACGCTTGAAGCGGCCCTGGTTTTTTGTCTCCATCGTGACCCATGTGGATCACCCAGTCCACCCCCGTACGAATCAAATGCAATCGGCTTTCGTGAATCCATTCGGACCAGTCGCTGTCCTCGTCTTCCATGTGTTCCTTCATCTCGTTCTGTTGACCTTCGTCAACCCGCGTCATGCTCGAGACCGCCACCAAATCTCGTTCCTTGGGGACGACGATGGCAAACATGTGCCCCTGCTTGCCGCTGGGGTAACGAACGAGGAAATGGGCGTGGGCCCGTGGGTCGTTTTGCGCTTTAGCGGACAACCGTTCTTCGGTGAGCCATTGCTTGAGTTGGTCCACCACTTCATCGGGGGTCATGGTGGACCGAGGCCCTCTTCCCGTTTGAAGTGCACCCTTTTCATGAAGCGAGTCGGGTCAAGCACGCCAACAGCGTTCGTTTGTCGGTGCTGGGCATCATGCGGCGTTTCCATGCCTTTCGTGCGTCCACCCACGTGTCCCACGCGCCGGCAAAGGCCTTTCCGCTGGCCCAGAACAAGGGGAAACAAGCAACATAAAGCAACAACAAGCCGGCCAGCGTCGAGCCGGTCAGGTCATGAAGCCAGGTGCTGGAAAGCGAAAACACGTCCGCAATCTGCGTTTGTTGCCACCACACTCCGCCGACCCACAAGGCGGCCACCACCGGCCAGACAAGGAGCGAGCCGAAGAAGGCAGCGAGGAACTGGTAACTGGTGCGGGCGTCCAAGCCCTCGTCCGTTGAATCCCCCAAGAGGCGGCCAAGGGTCACTTGCAAGCCCAGAGACGTGACGAACAACGGCAGCAACAGGGCAAACAACGCCAAACGCATCGCGCCCGGGATGGCATACAGGGGGTTGGCGCGGCGCAGGCCTCGCCCGGTTCGGTCCACATCACGACCGTCCAAACCGTGAGCGTCCAGCAACTCGGCCGCCTGCGAAGCCACCTCAAGACGTTCGCCGTGAAGGGGGGGAGGGGGGAGCGCGTCCTCACGTTCGGGCCATGATTCCCGAACTTGCCGGGCCGCATGGACTTCATCCTGCCATGAAGTGAGGGGCGTTGCGCTTCTTCGGGCTTCGAGGTGGGCGAGGAGGTGCAAGGCGCGATGTTCCTCCCACGACGACGTGTGGGGGGTAAGGCGGGGGAGCGATGCCTCCAATCGGTTCCGAATCGAATGGACCACTTCTGAGGGAGGTTCAACCCATCCGCCCTTGCGAACCGCCTCAACCATCGCTTCGGGTACGTCATCGTCCGAGAGGGATATCGGTTCCCCGAACTCGATGTACTGGTCCGTCCGGAACAGTTCCCGGCGGCGGAAATGCAACCCCACAGGCACCAATTCGGGCAACGGCAACGCCTTGGACTTGGCGAGCGCCGCTGCGGCCAAGACGGTTCGTATCGGTCCCGTTTTGAAACGAATCATGTGAGACTCGGAGTGACTGGTCCCTTCGGGAAACAACACGCAACCAAATCCGTGGGCGATCCCGTTTGACAAGGCGAGCAGGGAGCGCCCGTTCAAGTGCATGGCTTCCTCTTCGGTGCAACCGCCGCGCAACAACTCTGCCTTTCGAACAACCGGTTGCACCGCCAATTTCCGGGTCCACCATCCCAACAACGGACGAGTCACCAAGTCATGACGAGAGCCCACCACGAATTCCTTGGGATGTTGAAGAAAAATACCGAGGGGGTCCATCAGCCCGTTGGTGTGCCAACCGCAACACATGGCCCCAGCCCCCTCTCGGCTTAACGCCGTGACCGAGGACGATGAGGTCGTTCGAAACTGCACGGAGGAGACGCGCCGACACATCCAGAACGCCACTTTGGTCCACACGTAGGAGCCGGGCACCGAAGACGTGTAGGTTGGCAACGGAGCCGCCAATAACTTGTCAATGCGCATCTTCTTCGCCGACGCTGAAAGGACCGGGAGCGCCTCCCCGTTGTGGACCATCTCCTCGTCTTCAGTAACGATGGTAGCCATCAACTCACGTCCTGCAGAGCGCTGGCCAGTTCTGCCAAGGCGCCGTGGTCGGGTTCGCCGTGGTGATACGGAGGCCACATTGACATCAGGGTCCCTCCACCGTCACCTTCGGTGCGAGGAAGCACGTGAACATGAACGTGAGGCACTTCTTGGCCGGCCAACGGTCCATCGTGAAGGCACACGGTGAAATCCTCGGTCCCGAAATGTCTGGAAAGGCGAGTCTGAACCTGAGCCACCCCGTCCATCAACGCATGCCGTTCATGTTGGCTGAGTTGACTCAACCGCTGAACGCCGCGCGTCGGTACCACCAGCGTGTGCCCTTGTCGTCGAGGAAAGATGTCCAAGAAGGCAAACCATCCCTCCCCGCTTCCGACACAATGCGACGGGAGGTCGCCGTTGATGATCTTCTCAAACAACGTGGGCATAACCCTTCGACAAAAGACGATGTCTTTCTTCATTGTGGAGCAAGAACCCAATGACCGCCCGTCCCTTTCTTGAGGGCCAAGGTGTCCACTTCTCCTGCGTTGTTGACCGTGAAATGATGGAGGTAGGCTTCGTCAGCGTCTGGATAGTCGTCACGGCTGAACGAACCGCGTGATTCCTTACGAGCCAACCCGCTTTGAACCGAGGCCGTGACCATTCGAACGGCGGCTTGGGTTCTCAGGATTTCCAACAGATTGGTGTTAGCAATCAAGGAGGATTGGTCCGAATGCAGGGATTCGGCAGCGTGGCCAATGGCCTCCAGCTTGGTCAACAGGCCGTTCATGGAAGCTTCGTTGAAGACGGTGGTTGAAGCCAAGGCCGTGCGCAACGAAGAGAGGACAGAACCGCATCGCGTCACGTGGCCCTCGCCATCATCATGCATCATGGACGAGAGGTCGGCCTCGGCGTCGGCCAACGCCGACTCCATGCGCTCCGCGGTGCTGAATTTGCGTCCCTGGACCCAATCAGCGGCCGCCTGGCCTGCAGCGGAGCCGGATTGGAGGGCGTCCAACAAACGGTTCCCGGGCAACGCCGCTGCGCCGTGAAGGCCCGTACAAGCGGCATCGCCTGCGGCGTAGAGGCCGGTGAACCAGCGCGACCAAGCGCCCACCACACAACGGCCAGAGCCGTCTACGGGCAGGCCCCCAAGGGTGTGACCAACCACCGAAGCGAGCGGTACGGTTTGGCGATTCATGTCGATTCCGGTGCGTTGTTGCACCAAGCGGAAGGTGGAGGCCCACCAAGCCGCAGCGGCGCCCATGCTGCGAGCGTCAAGCACCGGTTGAACGGCGTCACTGATGGCTTGAGCAATTTCAACCGGAGAACGTCCCTCGGTTTCAATCGCCGCACCGGACCCTTCGTGGAGTTTGGCTCCGTCGTTGAGCAAGCCGGTGGGCAAGAGCAGGTTCGTGTCCTTGACGGCAAGCGGATGGTGCATGATGAATTCCATGTCCCGCAGCGCAACGCCGGCTCGGAAGGCCATGTCCATGCCCAAACCGACCGGGCCGCCCGTGAAGGCGCCCTCGAACCCTTCGTCAGCGATGATGAGGGCTTTGCACTGAAGGCCGATGGTGCGACCGTTCACCATGTCCAAAGCGATGATGCCTTCCACCGATTGCTTCGTGTGGACCAGCGTGAGGGGGAGTTGGTCGCCCCGACGAATGACCCCGTGACGCATGCATTGTTCCTCAGCAACGGTTTGCAAACCCAACGTCGTTGCGCTTCCAGCGTCTACCGTTCGAGGTTGGGCGTGACCGGGGGCTTTGCGGACCATGGGCAATCCCTGTTGGTCTCGGCGGAAGTTGAGCCCCCGCCGTTCGAGCAAATCGACTTGCTTGATGGCGTTGGCCGTGGTTTCGGCCACGACATCTTGGTCGCACAGGAACGCTCCTGCCCGAATGGTGTCTTCACGATGGCTTCGGTTGTTGGCCTCTTGAATCGAGGCAGAAAGACCCTCAAGGGCGGCGAGACCGGGATTGCCAAGCCCGGAAGCCGACATGAGCAGGGTGCTTGCACCGCCCTTGGCCGCCTCTGCGGCTGCGTAAAGTGCGGCTGGTCCGTCGCCAAGAACGATGATGTCCCATGCTTCCATCTGAAAACGCCCCTGTGGTCGGCGAAGCGGAGGACTGCCATAAGGTGCGCGCTTGTCTTGGTCGACAACACAGGGTCCCTTTCGAAGGGTTGCGGCTCTATTTCAATTCAGGCAATGGACGCGTACCCCATGCGCGGGCCCGCTCCAAGTTGCGATTTTTCTTGAGTGTGTGCGTGTTGTTTCGGCGTTTCACCACGGTCCGAAGCACACGCGACTCGATGACCACGCCTTCCTCGTCACGAAGGATGACCTGAACATAGCGATCGCCCTCAATTCGCTCGGGCCACGCCACGCCTAACCACAAGACCACGCCTTGCTGAAGGTAACGCGGCACCCAATCGAGAGCATCGTCTTCGCCTTCGGCGTTCAGTTGGACCGCTTGTCGAGGCGGCGGGCAGGCTTGAAGTTCAAACCGGTGGTCTCGTGCAAAGGGTTCACCCCCTGGGCAAATGACTTCGATACGGGCGACGGCTTGAGTGAACGTTTGGTTGTTCAGGGCGATGAAGAGGTGGCCGGTTCCCTCGTCGCATTCAGCGTCCAAGGACACGTCCATGCGCCAAGGTGAGCGGAACATCATCGGGGTCCCCGACAGCAAGTCGTTTTGCAAACGCTCCAGCAAACGGAAAGCGCTTGGTTGCCAGACACGGGCGTGAGCCAATAATCGCTGAAGGGAACGCCAGTTGAATTTGGCTTCGGTGTCAAGCAGAACGTCGGTCATGGCGTCGGGGCGAATGAATTCACGCAGTTCCCGAGCGGCCAGTTCGTCGCCGAGGTCGCCCTTTGCATGCAGGTGGAGAATGTAAAGGACGCGCTCCCAGGCTTGGTCTTTGTCGTACCCGGGGAGGATGCTTTGGCGGAACGAGGCCAGCCAATCCAGCCAATCCAAGTAGAGGTCGGGGTCGAGGTGAAGGACGATGAGTTCGCCCAAAATTGAGCCCAGTTGCGTTGGGTGGTGAGTAGGTGCATGGTGCACCAAGCAGGGCATACGGTCACCCTGTTGACGAACTTGGTCCGAGGTGAAGAACGAATGGAACGAATGGGCAAAACCCATGGTCATGGAGACGAGGAAGGAAAGGTTCCACACCAAAGAGTCCTGTCGAATCACCGTCCCAAGCGCAAGCAAAAACAGAGCGCTCATGGCCAACAAGATGTTGATGGAATTGGCTCGTCGCACATCGGTAAGACCTTCTAAAATTCGATCCATTCCCGGCTGGGAGCGAAGTGAAAGTTTTCCGGCCGAACTTTTGTCGTCAATTTCCCGAAGGGAAATCCGGGCTTGAATCGCCTGCCACATGGACTCGCCTGCAAGGAGCGGGGGAACGGTGCCCACAAGGAACGGTACGGCCCAAAACAGCACCACGTATCCGGGATTGGGTGGGGCGAGTTCTGGAAACAAGACGGAAACAAGCGCCATGATGGCCACACTCAAACCAAACAACATCCGAGTGAGAATCATCAACGGGTTCCGAGCAAGCAAACCGAATCGCATGCGAAGACGTTCTTGTTGAAGCCATTTTTCGGTGGTGCGTTCAACCGGATTCTCCGCTCGCACGAAGCCGTGGCCGTACGGATCGGGCAATCCACCCGTCACATCGCTGTCGGCGTCAGCCACCACACCATCTCCATGGGGCCCTATGCCTTCGCGAATATGGCTCTTGTCCATTCAACTGGCGGGCGCGGCAGGATTCGAACCCGCGATCTCCGGCTTAGGAGGCCGGTGCATTATCCAGCTGTGCTACACGCCCAGCAACCGCTGAAGGCCAACCTTATTTGACACTTACAACGACGCTGTGGCGTGTTGTTTCCCGATTTCGGCCACCACGTGCATCAATTCTTCGAGTTGAATTCTCGGTTGGGTTGAATGTTGAAGTTTGGTGTCGCACAACGAAACGGCATCCAACAGGGCGGCCAACATCGGGTCAGAGTAGTGGCTGCGCCCGGCGACGAGGAATTCGTGGAGGCGGTCAACAAACGCCCGTCCATCAAGATCGTGAACCGCCATCATCTGGTCAAGTGCCCCCATAGCCCCCTTCAACACACGGGTGTTCTTCTCGCCTTGCCGCTCCCACTTCCACTCGTGCACACGGCCGCGAAGCGCCTCTTCGAGAACGAATTGCACCTCGCGCCGTGTGCTGTTGGCCATCAACAACTGGATGTTTTTTCGCTCGTCCAACAACGCCCTTTGAGCCATCAATTGCAGGATGAAGATCGCTTTGCGAAGGTTGCCTGAGGCCACGTGGGCGATGTCGCCAAGAACACCGGGGGACGGTGACAATTTCTCGGCAGCGGCAATGTGTTCCAATCGCTGCTCCATCATCACGCGAGTAAGGTTGGGCATCCGCAAGTGTTGGGTTCGACTTCGCAGGGCTTCAATCACGCGAGACGGTGTGGTTGTCGTGAACACAAAGCGGGCACTACGACTGCTTTCTTCCATCATTCGGCGCAAGTAGGATTGCCGGGCGTGGCCCAAATAATCGGCGTCTTCGATGACGATGATGCGGGAGACGGGCGTGAGCCCGCTTGCCAAGGTGGCCGAGGGTTGACCGGCGGGCGGAGGGGAGGAATCGGTGGTGGCGCTGATGGTATGGTCAAACGCATCGAGGCTCGTACGTCCCGCCAAGGTGTCTTCCGAACCCGACCCAGCAGGGCGAAGGAAGGCCTCAAATTTGGCCATCGCCCCCGATGTTTTGTCAAGATCACGGGCTTGAAGCACGTGGGTGGTTGCGCGCCAGGACGGGCCGAGCACTTGGCGGCAGAGAAGTTGGTACGCCGTGGTTTTGCCGCAACCGGACGACCCTGAGAGGAGCAGATGCGGGGGATTGGATTGCAGTGACAGGTGGGTCAATGCCTCAATGACCGAAGGAGAGGTCAAGAGTTCGCTGAACAGTTGGGGCTTGTAGGATTCAAGCCACACCGACATGGATGGACTCCGTTGTCCAAGGTCTTTGAAGTTGGCGAGCGGGGGGTTTCACTCGGCGGACAAGCGCTTGGTGCCGTGGCGGCGGAGTTTCATGAAGATGCGGGAGCCGCAGCCCTTGCAGCTGATACCGTTTCGCTCTCGGTGGAACGATTCGAGGCTTCCGCAGGAGGCGCATTTGTAGTCAACGAGTTCAACCATTTCACTCTCTCCAAGGTGGGCGACCGTGCATCCTGTTTTGAATCTGTTCATCGGCAGGAGTTTCCGACGAAGGCGTCAAAGGTCTCCGGGGCCATGACGAGAAGCTTGCCTTTCGTGGCCAAGTGAACGATTTTCAGTGCCAAGGATTGGGGCGAACGCCCCATCAGCGAAGCGATGATCTCGAGGTCGTAGCCGAGCTCGAGGTTCTCAACGAGAAGGTCTTCCTCGTGCGTGGTCCACCGTTGGGCCGACATTTCAAGCGCAAAGGCCGCCAATGAGGCCGGGCATCAAACGGACACGGCTGCCGGCTTCCAGGTTCATGGCAGCGACGTCACTGGCGTTGACCAGTTGGTCGTTCACGAACACCCAGGTTCCAGCGGAACGGTTGGCGGTCTCGGCGATTTCGGCTTGGGTCATCACAGCGGAGCTGTGACCGGTGCTGTCAGCAATCTCGACCTCGAAGGTCGGAGCGTCTTGGCCACCGATGAGGCCAGGCATCAAACGGACACGGCTGCCGGCTTCCAAGTTCATGGCGGCGACGTCACTGGCGTTGACCAGTTGGTCGTTCACGAACACCCAGGTTCCCTGAGATTGGGTGGCCTTCTCGGCGATTTCTTCTTGGGACATCTGAACAACGGAGTGCCCAGATGCGTCTGCTATCTCAACGTCAAACACGGTTTTCTTCTGCATTTTTTTCACCTGCGAGATGGTGATATCTCGACCCCTAATAAAGAAACGAACGAAGGGTTCGACAACGAACCCAAACCTCCGAATTTCCGAGGGGCGCTCAACACACACATGCACGAACCAAACGGGTTCAACAGTATATGAAGCGTTCAGATTTTCAAGTTGGCTTGACGGGCCAGAAGGTGAATGTGCATGCTGTGTTCAAGCATGGCGGCGTTGGCCCAAGCCTGGTCGAAGTCGGCTCCAACGGCGTAGGCGCCGTTCCCCCGAACCACGACGCACCGCATGCCGCCTTGCTGGAGGGCTTCGGCGATGTGACGTAGGAAGTCATCGGGATGTTCGGGGTCGG
This sequence comes from Candidatus Poseidonia sp., assembly GCA_023254355.1. Classification (GTDB taxonomy): domain Archaea; phylum Thermoplasmatota; class Poseidoniia; order Poseidoniales; family Poseidoniaceae; genus Poseidonia. The sequence goes on along the minus strand of JALRLR010000037.1, from coordinate 2,507 downwards.
GGTCAACGATGATGATCTTGCCGATGTGGTGTTTCCCGGTCTCGTCAATGGGATTGAGCAGGACCAAATCTTTCTCGCAACTGGCAGCCGTGGTGTGGGGGCCGTGCATGTGGATCACGGCGGCTGGCCCGCCGGTCACCATGGAAACCGAGGCCAAGACCACTTCAAGCACGTGCCAGTCGCTTGGCGCACCGCGAGGCGCACCGCCGCCCAACGGACCGGCGCAAAGACTTCGCTCGCTCATGCGGGGTAAGGTCACCATGTGACGGCTGGAAATCATCAAGCCGGGCTGTTCGGGATGAAGCATGGCGACGCTTCCCATGGTTGCACGGACCAGGTGTTCTCGGTCAAGTTGTCGACCAATTCGAACGAAGTCCGAAACGATATGGGGGGCTATCACGATGTTGTCCTCCACCATGGGTGGCATCGGAGGTTCTTCCAACGCTTCAATCACCTCGGTCGCACCGACGACCGACTGACGCAAGCGAGCGTTTTCCATGTGGAGGCGTTCCAATTCGGCCTCCTTTTCAGCCAACAACGCTGCCGTGGCTTCGTCTGCTTCAGCAACCTCAGCGGCCAGCGGGGCCAGCAGGGGGTCGGGGGCCGCCGCCGCCTCAGTCTGTGGGGAGGTTTCGCCGGCGGGTTCGACCGGAGTCGGTTCGGTCACCGTTTCGTCCAAGGCTTCGTGTGATTCAACCGAAGCCTCCTCCGCTGCAACTTCCGCAACGGCAATCGAAGGCGATTCGAGTTGCGTGACCTCTTCGGCCACAGGAGTTTCGCCAGGGTCCACCGCCGCCTCAGGAGTAGGAGGTCCAGAAGGCGGACCGGACGGAGGGCCGCTTGGGGGGCCGGAGGGCGGACCGGACGGAGGACCCGATGGCGGGCCACTCGGAGGCCCTGATGGAGGACCGGTTGGAGCGGCCGATGATTCGGATTCAGGCGGCGAGACCTCTTCAGCAGCCGGCTCCAAGGCCCCGATGTCACCGAAAGCGTTGCCCAACATGTTATCGAGTTGGGAATTTTCCTCATCCTCTCGTGCTTTTTCGGCTGAAGTTTTTGGTTTGGCCATGCTATCCCCATTTCACCCACATGGCGCGGCTTAAATAGCGGTTGCGTAACCGAGGGGCTGAAACTGCCCGCTTGGTGTAGAGGTTATCATGCAGGATTGTCATTCCTGCGACCCGGGTTCAATTCCCGGAGTGGGCGCCATCACTCCTCTTCCTTGTGAGGTTGTTTTCGGTGAATGAATCCCGGAAGGACCAACCAAAGCAACGGTAGCACGAACATGGCGTCCAAGTTCTTCCCGTACTGAACCGCAAACGTGGATTCAAACGCGATGTAGGATTTCGCATCCGAGGTCCCCTCAAGGGGTGGTGTGGCGGTGACGTTGGTTCGGTTTTCCTCAGCCACCAGGCCCAAATCGTAGCCCGAAAACGAGGCGTCCAACTCCACGCCAAGCCACACAAAACGACGCTCAGAAGCGGTGGTGACATGAGCAAACGAGGTGTCTTCAAGATCAAATCCGGGGGAATTCTGAGCGGCCGATTGTTGAGCGCCCAAATCCATCACATACGTGGTCGGAAAGACGATGAAGAACATCAACAGAACGAGCATGAACGAGCCGAACCGATACCAACTCGCTCGACGAACGCTCGCCAGCACCAGGCCTTCGGCCACCACCAGGAGCAGTAACGAGATCACCACCATGGCACGGCCTATGCCCAGCCAATCGGTTTCTGAAGGGGTCTGGGTTGTTGGTTCGTCTTGGTCTTCAACGGTTTGATTCACCGGTTCAACGCCACGGTCTCGTGAAAGCGAATAGAGCATCAGCGACGTTGCACGCTCAATTTCAATGTCGATGAGCGTCCGGTCTTTGTCCACCGCCACCAACGAGTGAATCTCCGTGGGGGACGGGCGCCCTTCGGTGTATGTCGCATCAACGGTGGCGACCAGCCAAGCCGAAATGAAGACGTGCAGTGCCAAAAACACCGTCACGGCGAGACGCAATACACCCAGCGCAGGGTGGGGTGCGAGCCGCTTGAGCACGACCCTCCCTCACGGCTGGAGTACTTCATCACTCGTCCGTTTCACGGCGAGCTTGTGCAAAGGCCACGGCCAGACCGATCATGGCGACCAGTGCAAACGGCGACATGAAGGGCAGCAATCCAGCGTCTTCCGCAACATCCTCAGCGGTTGGAGCGGGGTCGTCGCCTCCGGTGGTGTCATCGGTGGTGTCGGGCAAGTCGATGGTGGACGTGTCCACGCCTGCAGCCTCAAGCGCATCAGCGAGGGTTGACAGGTCGTGGTTCTCCACGTCAACGATGTCTTCAAGCGAGTCGAAGTCCACCATGGCGGCCTGGGCTTCTTGAGCCGACACGCCGGTGATGTAGTTGATGCTGGCGAAGACCATCGGCAAGTCGTTGCTGTAGCCGGTGGTTTCAGGGCCGGCGATCACGTAGCCGTTGTCGTCCTCGTCCCAGGCGTAAACGCCCACGCCGACAATGGTG
>JALRLR010000036.1 GCA_023254355.1 Candidatus Poseidonia sp. | reverse complement strand
CCGGTCAACAACAACAGGCAAAGAAGAACACTGAAGCGACGAGGTGCGGTTCGCATGAGGTGTTCAATGAAGCGTGGCGCATAAGCGTTCTTCCGCGATGAAGCCTCAACGGTCGTGTCGCGAAGGGCTTATGCGATGCCGACCTGCCCACGAGACCATGGTCCAAGCCACGGTCATGGTCATTGGCAGCGGTGGTCGGGAGCACGCTCTTTGCTTGGCCTTCAACGCCTCGCCGCTGGTCGAAGCCATTCACTGCGTTCCGGGTAACGCCGGGACCGCCCTCATTGCCACCAACCACGGGGTTGCCATCACCGAGGACGCGTTGTTGCCCTTGATGACGGCCCTCGACGTTGATTTGGTGGTGGTCGGCCCCGAGGCCCCGCTCTGCGCCGGTCTTGCTGACGCCTGTGCCAAGGCCGGCATTCCTTGTTTTGGACCCGTTGCAGCGCTGGCTCATCTTGAAGGCTCCAAGCTCCATGCAAAGGAAACCATGACCGCCGCAGGTGTTCCCACCGCAGACTATCAGCGAATCGATGCGTCCACGGACCTTGAGGCCGCCTTAGACCGCTACGCTGGAGCCCCGTGGGTCGTGAAGCGGGACGTCTTGGCCGGCGGAAAAGGGGTCGTGGTGACCTCCGACCGTGATGAAGCCCGTACCTTCATCACGTCCTCCATCGCTTCGGACGGTTTTGTCCTCCTCGAGGCGTTTCTTCCGGGCGAAGAAGCCAGCATGTTGGTCGTGATGGACGGCACCGCGTTCCGATGCCTTCCCGCAAGCCAGGACCACAAGCGGGCCTACGATGGCGACGAGGGACCCAACACCGGGGGAATGGGGGCGTATTGTCCGGCCCCCGTGGTTTCCTCCGTCGTCCATCGCCGAATCGTTGAGCGCATTGTTGAACCCATGCATGCTTATCTGGCCGCCCAAGCCACGCCCTATCGCGGCGTTTTGTTCATCGGGTTGATGATCGACGAACATGACGACCCCTATGTCGTTGAATTCAACGTCCGGTTCGGCGATCCCGAATGTCAGGTGACCCTCCCGCTCGTCAACACCGACCTGTATCGCCTGCTCCACGCAGCGGCGACGGACGGTCTGAACGAGGTCGAACTCTCCATCGTTGAAGGCTCGGCGCTGACCGTCGTGTTGGCTTCAGAAGGCTATCCCGCTGCACCGGTGAAGGGGCGACCCATTGGGGGACTGGAGGAGCAGCTCGGTTCGAACGCCTACGGCGATGCGTGGGTCAATTTCGCAGGGGTGAGTCGAGACGAAAACGGCACCTACATCGCGACCGGCGGTCGGGTGCTCTCGGCCACGGCCATGGGTGACGATTTGGCGGAAACCCGGTCCCGGGCGTACGAACTGCTCAGCGGCTTGTCGCTTGAAGGGGGACACTACCGAACCGACATCGGTCATCGTGCCGTTGATGGATGACTTCGGTTATAATGCTAAAATGGTGAATCCAAGGCGCAAAACGAGGACTGAGGCCCGTCACACGGTGCTTCACTCCATTATCTTCAAAAGGGGTTCACAAGTGGCCAACGACGCCAGCCTTGAGGCTGGACCTAAAATGAGGGATACAAATGGAAGAACATACGGAAACGACGGCAAATCAGCCCGGCGCCGTGATGGGGTTGCTCTTGGCTCCCCTCGCCGTGCTGCTTGCCCTTGCCACCACCCAAGTCGTGGGCATTGAATACGACTTGACGTTGAACAACATGATGCCGATGCTGGTCGTCGCCATCGCAGGTATGCTGGCCGTTGTGCCACGCATCGTTCAGGCATCTCGACCCGACCTTTCATCCTCCACCGTTTCCCTCGGCGTGTTGGCGGTTGCGTTCATCGGGGCCGAAGTGCTTCACTCCGTCGTTGGTGTTGACGCCGTTGCGGCGTTGATGTTCGCCGTTTTGGTGGCGCTCGGATCCAACTTCGACCGACGAGGTCGTCACGAGTGGGTCACGATGATGACCTTCTCCGCCGTTGGATTTTGGGTTGCCTTGGCGGCCGCTGGCGATGCCATGGCGGCGCTGCCATCCACCTACTCCACCGACTCAGGCCAGTTGGTTTCGACCATGAACCTCGAGCGTCAAGCCACCGCCTACGTCTTCTTTGCGTACTGGACGATGTTCACCGTTGCCGGTTTGCTGGCGGGTGTTCTCGCTCGGGGCCTGCTGAACCCAGCGGGCGACGAGGGATGGTTTTCGTTCCTCGGACAAACCGACGGTTTCAACCGCGCCAGCCTTCCGCTGGTCATCGCCCTCGCCGTTTGGGTGTTGGCGTTCGTTGTCTCGTTGTTCCACTTCAACTCGGTTGAGGTCATTGACCAACTCGCCATCACCACCGAACCCGGCTACCACGGCTACATCGGCTACTGGACGGCCTTCCTGACGGGATTGGTGGCCCTCATCGTCGCTGGAATGTACGCCGAGCGCTGGTACACCCGTGCCATGCTGGTCGGCTCCATGTGGGCCTTGTACCAAGTGGCAGCGGCCTTTGAAGCGGGCATCTGGTACAACGACAGCATGGATGGCACGTGGGGTGCGTTCATTTGGTTGGGCATCACGTTCTTCCTCGGTGTTGGCATTTATTCCATCGGTAACCACGAGAAGTACGGTGGTTGGGCCAACCTTGGCGAGCACGAGCCTTCCCAGGCCCGTTTGTTCCTGCGTGCCCACGGCGCTGGCATGATGATTGCCTTGGCCTTCCTCGTCGGCTTGGCCATCCGTGTTCAGTGGTACGCCGTGCCGTCCATGAACGCCTTTGGAACGGGCAACTGGGACATGACCGGTGGTTCCGACCCTTGGTACATGAAGCGCGTCGTGGACTACATTTTGGCCAACAACGCTCACTTGGTGTATGACGCTGACCGGTATTATCCCGTCGGCGGCATCAACCCTCGACCACCCTTGTTTTCGTGGTCGATGGCCATTGGCGCCATGCTCCTTGAACCGTTCTTGTCCAACCCCGACGACGCCGTTTGGTGGAGCATGCTTGCCCTGCCCGCTGTTTACGGAGCGTTGACCGTGTTCCCCATCGCTGCCATCGCCAAGGACCATTTCGGCAAAGGCGCCGGTGTCATCGCTGCATGGCTCATTGCGTTCATGCCCGCTCACGTCACCCACTCGACTTGGGCGCTGGCTGACCACGACGCTTTCGTGATGCTCTTCATCTCACTCGGATTCATGTATTGGCTGCGTGCGGTCAAGTACGCCGGTTCGGTGCGCCTCACGAAAGTCACCACGCCTCACCCGAAGTCCTTCCTGCGTGCCTACGCTGACGTCGCCCAGCACCGTCAAGCGGCCATGGCCAACGCCGTGTTGGCAGGGGTGTCGTTTGGCATCGTCGCTCTCGGTTGGAAAGGGTTCGTTGTCGGTCCGTCGATTCTGTTCCTCGCCTACGCCTTGCAAGTGGCGTTGAACATGTTCCGCCGACGCGATTCGACGACCCTCAGTGCGTTGTTCCTGACGATGATGCTGACCACATTCTTGATGATCCTCCCGTTCTACGGACACCCTCAATTCAACTTGATCTTCGACGCCACCGGTCTTCAACCGTTCCTCTTCATCTTCGGTTTCACGCTGGCCATTGCCTTCGTGACGACCGGTTTCCGCGACAAGCCATGGTTGCTCGTGTTGGGTACCTTGGGTGGACTGGCCTCGGTCTTCTTCGTGATCCTGTACATCCTCAAGACGCTCGACATCTCCAACGCCTGGGACGTTCTGTTCACCGGTAGCGGCTACTTCTCGAAGACCAAGATTTTCGGAACCGTTGCTGAAGCCAACGCACCCAACCGAGCCCAACTCTTTGCTTCGTTCGGCCCCATCACTTTCCTGCTCGCCCTCATCATGGGCGGCGGCTTGTTGTGGCGAGGTCTTCGTCATCGCAAGGCGCCCGAACTGGTGTTCGGGATTTGGGTGTTTGCGGCCACCTTCATGGCTTGGAACGCTGCCCGTTTCATGTTCAACGCCACCCCCGTGATGGCCGTTCTTGGTGCCGCTGGCATCGTCGCTCTGTGGCAGTGGGCCAATTGGAGTGGGCTGGTTCGTTCGTGGAAGAAGTTTGGAATCCGAACCCCCGCAGACCGCATCACCGGTGCTCGGAAAGCCGTTTGGCGGACGCCTCAATTTTCGGCGATTTTCCTCGTCATGGTGATGATTTTCGGACAGCAAGCCACCTATGGATTGGATTCCGCTATTCCCGGCACCTCCAACCAAGAGGGCGAAATCGACGAACGCATCTACAACATCATCCCCGACATCCTGCGATTTGACGGACTCGGATTCTCCATCCTTGACAGCAGCACCTATGACGGTCGCTGGTACTTGGGCAGCTTCGGGTCGTCGTTCAACGACAACGGTTGGAACGCCGCTTACGAGTGGCTTGCCAATCAGGATACGGAGATGAAATATTCCGACAAACCGGCCTTTGTGTCGTGGTGGGACTACGGTTTCCAAGCCATGAGCACGGGTGAACACCCGTCGGTCTCTGACAACTTCCAGTCCGGTATTCCTGCGACCGGGAACATGTTGCTCGCTCGAAACCAAGACGACCTCACGGCGATGTTCATTTGGCAACTCGCTGAAGGTGACCGTAACTACGCTACGGACGACGGCGAGGCGCCCCAGATGACGCCCACCTTCCGGAACACGGTTGACAAGTACCTCAACGATGAACAAATGGACGACTTCATGACGATGCAGACCACGTTCGATGAATCAATGATCGACTTCATCGAACTTCGCTCCTTCAACGTGGTGAAGACGAACCGCAACATCGTGCTGGCTGAAGGTCACCCGCACACGGGCGGTGTCTTTGACGCTGATACGTCCATTTACCGCATTTACAAGGACGGCGTGGCCATTCCCTGTACGATTGAATTGTCGACCTCCTGTCTTGGCGACGCTTGGTCGTCAATGGACCAAGCCAACATCACGTTTACCAACAACATCCGAAGCGGTGCCGACACGGTTGAAGGCCGCACGCACTCCATCTTTGGGGACTACTGGTACACCGCTGACTTGCTGGACGAATACCTCTCGGTGTCCACCAACATCCACCGGATGAACGCCCGTTTGGCCATGGTGACGCAATTGTTGACCGCCGCCTTTGATGCCAACCCCGACGCCACCGTTCACGACCTCTACAACGACCTCATCAACCTTGAGGGACTGTATCGCGTGCAGGATTACGAGGGCGCCCCCGGTGAAACCATCACCCGTGACCACGAGATTCGGTACTTCGCCATCGATGACCGCTTGTACCCCCGCGCCGGCCGCTACACGGCTGATTCGAGTTACAACCGTGGCCAACCGATGGGCATCTTCGGTGCACCCACCATCCTTTCGGGTCAGGACATCAGCACTTACATGGACGAAGTCTACGAAACGATTCGAGGTGATTTCCAAGACGAAATGACTCGAGAAGAGGTCGACGAAGCCATGCAGAAGGATTTCCTCAACCAGCAGGCCGGTGCTGACATTGACCCGTTGCAAATCCAAGACGTGAGGGTGGACCACAACCCGGCGTTCTTTGACACCATGGTGGCTCGTACCTACGTTGGTTACGGTGCCTCCTCGCTTGGCGTTGGCACTTCGGCCAGCAACCCGCAACCTGCCCAACACTTCGGACAGTCCGGTTCACCTGGAAGCATCTTGACCAATTCGTTGCCGCTCCCCGGCGCCATGATGAATCACTTTGTGATCTCCAACTGGTATTCGGAAAACCCCGACGTCAGCATTCAGTCAACGAACACCTTGGTCAAGATTCTCAAGTACTACCCCGGTGCTGACTTGACGGGTCAAATCACGATGAGCGACAACGGCGAGGGCCTGCCCGGTGTTCGCCTCTTGGTCGAGCGTGACGCGTTCTCGGGCGAAGACGGTGTGGACCTTGACGAGGACACCTACTGGATCCCCATCGGCTTCGTTGATGCCGATGACGACGGCCGCTACAGCTTCACGGCACCGGCCGGTCGCATCCGAATCACGGCCTTTGCCGGCGATTTCGACCCTTCCCGAGCACAGGACAACATCCGGGACGGCTCGTTCGCTGAGCGACTTAGCGACATCCTCACGGACACCAACGATGACCGTCAGATCAACGAAATCACCGCTATCCTTGGTCAAGTGGCCAACATGACCTGGTTGGGTGAAGCCCAACTCAACGTCACCGCCGACCAAGCCAACCGAGTGGTGCCCATTGGGCGCACGTTGGACGTGGCCATTGGCAGCAGCGGTGTTTCCGGTACCGTTTCATGGAGCGGCGATGAAGCCTTCAACGGCGACCCCATCTCCGAAACCACGTTCATTCTTCGGAACATTTGGTCCATGACGGACAACTACACCGTCCAAACCACGAGCGGTTCGTTCACGTCTGAAGAATCTCGCATCCTCCAAGGAACGGGTGAAGCGACGTTGGTTGAAGCTGGTTCGTTTGAGAGCGAAGGCATCGCACTGGCCAAGAACTTCATCGGCAACTTCACCCGAGACATCGGTGATGACCGGTCGTTCTTCGCTAACGGTTCCTGGAGCGGTTTCGGTCTTTTGGAGGCCTCGTGGGTGGAGCCGTCCGATGTGGTCAATTGTGAAGCCGACAACGACTCCAACCCCTTGATGCCAGCCAACGAATCCTTCTGTCTGGTTGACGCCACCACCTCGCCGCCAACGTACCGTTTGGAAGGCACCGTGGAGGCCTTTGGCACCTTCACCTCAGAGGGTACTTCGACGCTGACCCGCACGTACGGCGACGCCGACGCAGGTCAGGGTGAGACCATTGAGGGCGCTGGCTTGTTCGAAGGAACCGGCACGTTCAACGGGACGGGTCTGTTCATCGGTGTCGGTTCGTTCTCCGGGCCGATGGTTGAGCCCGGTTCGTTCTACAAGACCGGTCTTCTCCCTGGGACTTACAACATGATCGCCCAACTTGAGAACGGCAAGGAAGTGCTGCTTCCCGACCCCGTCGAAATCGGTGTCGACCCGTCCTACGACTTGGTGATGACCATGCCCGCTGCCATCTTCAAGGACACGTTGTCCTCGATGTCAGGAGACCCGCTTTCCAACGTCACGATTGAATTGATTGACCGTGACCTTGGGGAGGATTTGGCGGTGGCCATCGTCACCGATGAAAACGGAAACTTCTCCTACGGGCCCGTTCCGAAGGGCGACTACTACTACCGTGTCGACGTTGACAACGACGGATGGTACGACTTGAACGAGTCCGTCATGGTATTGGATGACACCACCAACATCACGCTGGCCATGGACATCCCTGATACCGCTGACGTGACCCTCACGCTCGTTTCTCCAGTTGACCCGCTGACGCAAGAGGCCCTCTTTGACGTGTCCAACCGAACCATCACGTTCGAAAACACCCAAGGCATTTTGCAGCCCATTAACGCTACGTCCGACGAGAACGGCCAACTATCGGTTGAACTTCTGTACGGTGTTTGGAACATTCGTGACGATGAGAATCCTGATTTCGTTCTCTTCGACCAGGTGGACTTGCCACCCGGTTCGGACGATGTGGTCCGTGAAGTGACCTACGCCCAAGCGGCCTACATCAACGGCAGTCTCCGTTCGTACGCCGGGGCTACGGCCGAAGAATACGATGATTGGATTGAAGCCACGCTGGAGGACGACAAGTTCGCCACCACGGAGCCTGCAACGGCGCTCACCGTGAATTTCGTGTCAGGGACCTTGGAATTCTCCGCCGTGACCAACATCACGGGGGCCTTCTCGGTGCGTGTGCCTTCCGGTCTCGCTTACCACATGACCACAGAGAGCGTCATCAGCAGCCGTGGATACGGTGCACTCGTTAACGTTGAATCCGGTACGGACCTCGACCTAGGCCCGCTCTACCTTGAGCCAACCACGGGTGTTTCGGGCATCCTCCATCTCTACGACAACGCCACGCGATGGGCTTCCACGCAACCGCTTTGGGAGCCGGTGGATGTCATCGCCACCAACGAGGACGGATTGGAATGGCGAACCACCATCGCCGACACCGCTGACTTTGGTTTCGATTTGCTCGATGGCACCTGGACGATTGAAGTGGACGATGAACGCCTGAACGTCACCGTCATCGATGATGTGGTGGTGAACCATTCCTTGACCACGGAGCTCTCGACACTCGAACTCTTTGCCAACCCCGCCGCCATTGAATTAACCTTCAACGTCTACCTCGATGCTGGCAACGACGGCATGGCTGAGAACGGAACGCTGGTCTCCCCAGACTTCCACTTGAAGCCCATTGACGAAGACCGTGATTCCATTTACTTCACGGCCGACGACTACGCCTCGGACGGTAACATCACCGTGGCGTTGACCCCAGGCGGATACGACCTCGTCTTCAACCGGACCACGGCCTCGTCCGAAAACGCCACCGATTACGATCTGGTCGGTGTGCAATTCTTTGACGCCATCGTCGTGGGTCTTGACCCCATGGAAGCACCCTTTGATGTGGCTCTTAAGAACACATATCGGGTGAACGGGACGCTGGTGAACAGCACCGATGACGGCATCCAGAACGACTTCTTGTTGTACAACGAAGCCGATGACCAGTGGTTCAACATCGCCTCGGACGAAAACGGCTCGTTCGCCGCTTACGTACCAGCGGGTGAATGGCTTGCCATCGTGGCACCGTTTGTCAACGGAGACGCGACCGAGACCCTCCGGGTGCCGCTCTCGGTCGGTGCTGAATCGGACCGCCTCAACCTTGACTTCAAGACCGAAATCGGTGTTGATGTGACGCTCCAACTGAAGGAGTGGCTGACCAACGACTCCCTCGCTGACATGACCGTCACGGCCGTGAGCGAAGAAGGGTTGGGCAACATCACGTTTGAGCGCACGAACGCCGACGGAAACGCTACGGAAACCATGATGCCCGGCTTGTGGAGTTTGTACCTCAACCGAACCGTCGGCACGCAGCGTTGGTTCCTCGACACGAGCGCCGAGCCGTTCGACACCGCATCGGCGACCAACCAAAGTTTGGTGCTTGATGCTGTTTACGCCGAACTTGAAGTCGAGATCGGTGGTAAGGTGTACTGGGACTTGGACAACAACAGTTTGCCAAGTGCTGGCGAGGGCATCCCCGCCATCAACGTGACCGTTCTGGGGGCCAACAACTCCGACGTGTCCATTGACACCAGCACCGATGATGAGGGTGTTTGGCGAGCCTTCGTTCCCATCCGAGATGTTTACAACGTGACGGTGACGAAAGAAGGGTTCGAAACGGTGTACTATGCCACTAACAACGAATCTGGATTCGCCGTTTACGACAGTCCTGACTCTCAGGACATCGAGGTCAGTGCAGGTTCCGTTGATGTCTTCGGTACCGTCACCGACCAATTGGACGCTGCTCGTTTGGACGGGGCCAGCATTGTGCTCTACCCCGTTGCTGGCGTTGAACGCGACCCCGTGTCGCTCACCGGAACCATGAACGACACGACCCTTGAATGGTCGGCGAGCATCCAACCCGGCGACTGGGTGGTCGTGGTTCGTGAATCAAACCCCGGGCCTAACGGTGGCGGTGTGGCCATTGGCTTGTTGGAGGCCTCCATCTCCAACGGCGGTAACCTTTCCTTGGTGATGGCTCTTGGTGGCTACGTTGATCTTTCAACCACGTGGATGGACATTGAGCAGAATGAACACCATGCTGGTTCGGAGGCCGACGGTGCTGACCTCGTTCAGGGTGATGTGGAACTTGAAGTGACCTTTAACGGCATGTCATGGGTGGTTGATGTACCTGCTTCGGGTGAACTTGTGGAACTCTTCCCCGAGGGTTCGGTTGCCTTTGACAGCGAATTCAGCACGGTCCAACACGCATTGGCTCTCGAGATGGAATACTTCGGTGGCCAAACGACCAGCGTCTCTGCCGACTCCACCATCTCTGCCACGTTGAACTACAACCGTCGTGTGAATTCAAATTTGGACGTCACCTTCGTTGAATCCAGTGTGGGTGATGCAGCCAACGTGTTGAACGCTGACGATGCCGAGATGGAAGCCATTGTATCAAGCACCAACGAGTCGGTGTACAACACCATCGTCTTCGATTACGATGTGGTGTACAACGGTACAGAAATCTCAGATGTGTTCACCGTTTCGGGAGAAATGGGCCTCGCCCAAGATTCAGATCTTTGGGCCGTGGAAATTTGGAACGCTTCTGCCAATGACGGCCAGGGAGCTTACCAAGACAGCATCAACGTGGCATTGGGCATTGGTGACAACGAGACGGAGGCCATCATGTCGGCCACCGTAACCGTCCGCCTCACCCTGCCTGAGGTCGCTGAAGCGTGGAACCTCGAAAACGGGCACCGTGCTACCATCCGCATGGAAACGGAGCTTGGCGAAGCAACCCAAGCTTCAGTCAAGGTGTTCGTGCCGCAATCCTACGGCTTCACCATCTCGGAGGCGACCGAAGAACTCGGTATGTCGGCTCTGGTTGAACGCAAGTTCTCCTTTGATGTGACCAACGACGGAAACGGTCAGGATTCGTTGACCATTGAACTGCTTGAGAGCGGTGTGCTCGAAGGATGGTCCGTGACCCCGATGTCCTCAACGCTTACCTTGAGCAAGGGCGAGACTCGCACCCAACAATTCACGGTGTTTGCTCCCGAATCGTTTACCGAAGGTGGCTTTGACCTCACCGTCTACGTCAACAGCGAAGACGAGAATGTTGAGACCCAAACCGTTGTCGTGAGCATTGAAGCCGCAACGGTCATCCTCGACGTGAATGAAGGGGCCATCGCAACCGAGTCCACTTCGGTCGCCAACGAACCGGGGATTGTTCGCATCCCTGTGGAGAACAAGGGTTTGCTCGACGCTCCGTCGGTCATCGTGTATCTTGAACCGGTTACGCCGATCGAAAAGGACGAGATTTCGGTCACCATCAGCGTGCCAGCAGGTGAAACGGTGATGGCTGAATTCAGTGATTTGACCTTCAATCAAGGACCGCAGCGGTTCAACATTCGCGTTGAAGTGGCGGGGGCCGAGGCCTCCAGTGTTGATGGCATCACGGTGCCAGCCGGCGAATCATTCTCGTTAGAGTATTACACGCAAACCACCGACGAAGGCCAGTCCAATTGGGTGACGTTGGCCATTGTTGCGTTGCTCCTGCTCGTCGCGTACGGCGGTGTCAAGACCGCCCGCAGCCGTGGTGGAAGCAAGTTCTGACGCGACGGTTCAGATTCAAACAAGGGTTCTTGTGCCCACTGAACAGGAGGCGTAGGCATGGATGGTCTCCGTGACGTTGAGTACCTCCCCGAACCAACGGACCGCAGCATCGTTTCCGCCGTGGACCCGACCGTCATTGGTTTCCAGAACGAATGGCGTTCAGAGATCATGGGATGGGCGCCACTCCCCGTTGAACCGGTGGTTCGTTCATCGAGAAGGCCACGCTCCATCGGTGGATTGGTGTTCTTTGCCCTCTTGGTTTCAGCAAGCCTGGTGATGTGGCAAAACCAATGGGTGGTGGTGGAACTTCCGCTCCCGCAATCCGAATGGGCGTTCGAGGACACCGGGATTCGTTCGCTTCAGGAGGCGGGATTGACCGGTGAAGGGGTTCGAGTTTGCATGGTTGATACGGGCATCGATGTTTCCCACGAGGCGTTTGAAGGCCGCAACGTGGTGTTCAAGGATTTCGTCGGTACGTCAACCTCTCCCGTCGATTACGGGGCCGTTGCTCACGGTACGTTGATGGCAGGTTTGTTGATCTCCTCGGCCCATCAACTTGGCGCAGCTCCCAACGTGACCTTCGCCATGGCTGCCGCCTTGAAGGACAACGGGGAAGGTGAAAACACCGGGTTTGACAGCGATGTTGCCGATGCCATTCGTTGGTGTCAATTCGATTTCAATGCCGATATCATCTCGCTTTCGCTTGGGGGCACTGAGCGTGCTCAGGGCAGCGATGAGGGTTCCTCAGCCGCCGCGACCCGGCAAGCCACGGATGCGGGTGTGTTCGTGGTGGCGGCTGCGGGCAACGACGGACTGAGCGATGATGGTGATGTCGCCTCCCCGGGGAGCGTCCGCCTGGCCATCTCGGTTGG
>JALRLR010000035.1 GCA_023254355.1 Candidatus Poseidonia sp. | reverse complement strand
GTGTTGATGATGTGGCTGCCGAAATCGTGGGGCGCCCCCCTCGAGGCCATGGAGCGTGCCCTCGAATGGATTGAAGACGAGAACCTCGGCCCCTGCAGTTTTTGGCGCCATAACGAGCGTGTTTTGATGCTCTGCCCGCTGGCGATTCCTCGTCCAAAACTCGTGAAGATGTACAAGCGCCGGGACCTGCCGCTGTCCCAATCAAAGTTGAAGCAACGTGAACACCAGTGGACATCCCTGTCGCCTCCTGAAGTGAATGGCCTTGAGGACACCGAGCCTGAATTGATGGGCATCTACGGCGTGGCGTATGAGGGCATGCCGCTGTATTCGCGCCAGCATTTGGAGCTTGAACGGCGGCTCGGCGTTCATCGTGACCTTCCGTCCCACGAAGTGTGTGGACAGGTCGAACCGACCTTTGAGATCGTGTCCATATCGTGAACGTTTATCAACCGCCACTGCGGGGTTTTCCGTGTCCTCAATGGAGTCTTCGGACAATGACACCTGCGTACCGCAATGGGCCATGACATGCTCGGCCATGGCGCCTGAGGACGGCGCCATGGCCACTTTTCCCCGGTGAACCCAATGAAGCCGTCGCTTGCCCTGATCTATTTTTTCATCTTCCAGGCCGTTATGCTTGTTGTTTCCGGGGCGGCGCAGGGACAATACGAACTGGTGTGTTTTGGCTTGGTGGTGGCGCTGGTGTGCACGGCGATCCTTCGTGGAAATCGTCAACGAGCAGGCGGGGGGAGGGTTCACCTTCCAACTTTGAATGGACAGGCGACCTATGCATCTTCCTACTCATCAGCGGCCGTCTGGTCGACTGGAGGCGACGCCCCAATTGACCGCTACCAGTCGGTGATGGCTCGACTCCGTCTGGCTCCATCGACCGGCCAAACGGCAGCGTCCCTTGTGAAACAGCACAAGCGTTGGTTCAACGGAGGTGAATCAGCTGCACGTGCCTTCTTTCACCACCCACAAGTGGTCAAAGCCCTTGGTTTGGGGGGTGCTCATCCTCAAACCGAACCACAGGCCAAAGCACCCTCATCGACGCAAAAGCCAAGCAAGGCAACGGCCGATTTGCAGAAGGATTCGTTCTGGGGAAACCTGGAGCAAACGGCCACCAAATCAGCCCCCGCTGCTGACGGCGTGTGCGGCATGGCCAACTGTTCAAACGAAGTCAACGCCTTCAGTTTCCAGTGCTTTCAATGCCGCAACCGAGTTTGCAGTTCGTGCGGCAACAGCGGCGTCCTGTGTCACACCTGTGCGTCATAAGTAGAGGCTCTTTCGCTGCACGGTCGCTTGAGGCGTCATGCCGCTGGCTTGAACTTGTTCGAGGCGGAAACGGCCGGCGTTGCTGTGGACGTAGAAGAGTTCACTCTCGCCAAATTTCGCATCCCAATGTTGTTTGAAAACATCGGCGTTCTGCTTCGTATTGGCGAGCGCCGAAGGCACGTTATGGAACATCACCAAATGATGGCGATGTGGACGGACATATTTCGCCAAGACCTCGGGAAGCAAGCGCGTCAGCCAGGTATCGTGTGGAAACACCGCCGCCCGTGAAATCACGTACCTCGGTTTTTCCAAGGGCGAAAGCACCTCTTCAAGGCACTTCGAAAAAAGGCTTGCTTGCTCAGCAGTGCAACTCGCCAAGTGCATGCGAACCCAACCTCCACCTCGGTCGCCACCGGCTGCTTGCACGTTGGGCGGCAATTGTTGCGTTTGAATCAAGGCACCCACGATGGCCTCGCTCATCGCTGTCGTGAGGGAGGCATCGCTCCAGGGGACGCCTGGCTTTGAGAAGCCAAAACCTTCCCCTCCCGCCTTTTGCTTCAACTCCACCGCGTCCTTCGGTTGTGCATTAAACGGTTGGCCAATGCCCCAAAGATCACGTGTACGGTCTCGCATTTTGGACCGCTTGAGCATCTCATCGTTGAACATCGCCATGCCTTCGTGAATGCCCATCGGCTCAGCGTCCATGAAGGCTGGATGAACATGGCCAGGACCTTTCTCAATGGCCCCGTCATCGCCTACGCCGTACAGTTCCTTGTGCTTGCGAATGAATCGTTTGTAGTCGCTGAAACCGGTCTGAAATTCATCGGCCAAGCAAATCACGTCCCAGTTGTTGGCAACTTTCTCAGGCCAATGCTTGTCCAGGCGAATGCTGCGGCCTCGGAGTTGGTTGATGCTCATGTTGGTGGTCACGGACGTCAAATCGATCAGGACGTTGATGCGCGACGCGTCCCAACCTTCACCCATCAGCCCACGCGTGCCAATGAGGCATCGAGTGAAGCCATCTTGAAAGAACTCGGTGATCATGGTGGAATAATAGCGAGGCACCCAATCTTCTCCCGTACCTGAAATTTCGTGGTAGCGACCCCTGGCCACATCACTAAGCACGATTTTCAATTGCCGCTCAGCAATCCAAGCTCGAGCTTTCTCAAGAAAGGCCTCCGACAGGTCATCGTCCACCAAGACGGTGCTCCCGGTCATCAAGATGGGGTCGAGCATGTCGCCTGCCGGACACGCCACCAAATGGCGGAAGGCAGCCACGGCTCCCCCTGCCTCATCGTCGAGCACATCGTCAACCAGCAACGTTGAGGAGGTTTTCTCAAAATCGGTGATGACCACGGCCCGTATGGTAGTGCCAAGATTTTGCATTTCTTCCTGAAGGATGGTGCTGATCGCCTCGCATTTGCTGTTGCTGTAGGCGAGGATTCGGTTGATGGGGGATGCACAGGGTTGGCTTCCCGTTTCCGTGATTTGGGTGCCAAGTAATCGGTATTGCTTGGCGGCCCGCTCCGCCTTCGCTTGGTCGTCGGTGTTGGTTGACCGGCGAAGCCCGAGACGTACGTAACGGGAAACAACACTCCTCAACATCTCGTTGCGATGTTCCCTGGTCAAATCAAGAAGGCCCCCCGCCCCAGCCTCAACATCCGCTGGGACGCCGGCAGGCAATGCCCGGTTTTGAAGCGAAAGATAGATCCGCCCTTGCTCGGAAAAATCAGGAAAAGCACGTTGGTACTCATTCCAAGAGAGGTGGCCTCCGGAGGGGCCCTTTCGAGTTCGGAGTTCTTCTTCCACCCAACCGGTGAGGGGGAGGATGGCTCCCTTACCCTCCGAGGGTTCGTTGAGTTGGTGAAGAATGCCGTCAAAGGTCTCGTTCACATCTCGAATAAAATCCAATTCCTTCTGCGCAGGGCGAACAAAGTAGCACAAATCTTGGTAGGGTGCAAGGTTCGAATCCCTGACCAAGGCTGGCACCGGCACTTCGTAATCGATGTCTCCAAGGAAGTCAGCGTATCGCAAGGCGTCTTCCTCCTCGGCTTTTTCAGCATCGGGAGGTGTGGCCGTGAGTCCGAGCACCACCGGGTCGTCGAAGAATTCCTTGAGTTGGTGCAGCACACGCCCCCAATGGTGGAGCAGGTGATGGCACTCGTCAAGGATGATGAGCCCGATGCCGGCCTCTTTCAATCGAAGCAGCGTTGAGCGAGAGGATTCATGCAGGGTCCAAAGGGCGTTGCCGTTTTTGGCATAATCGTCCCGGACCGCTTTTCGGTACACCTTGACCCGCTGGGCGTAATACGTCGGATTCTTTTGTTCCAAGTCGGCGATCCACGCCTCGGCTGAGGTGATGTCCACCGCCTCGCCTTTCTCCACCAATTTCTCCGCCCACAGCATCATGGCGGAGTCATCCAAGCCCTCTCCGCCACGTTTTGGCATGGTCACCGATTGGTAGGTCAGTGAAGTTAGCAAGCCCGGACGCTCGGGGTCAATGCTGACTTGGTCTGCCTTCCCATCGAGTTCAAACAGGTCGGTTCGGGCGGCCCATTGAGCTTGAATGGCCGAGTTGGGTGAGAGAACGAGGGCTGGTTTGCGGACCAAGTCCGCCCAAACGTAGAGACCGAGCACGGTTTTGCCCGAACCGGGTGGCGCGACGATGTGGAGCCGTTTTTCACCTGCCTCGAGTTGAGGTTTGATGACCGAGACGGCCGCCACCTGTGATGGACGAAGGGTACCGCCAAATCGAATGTTCCCGAAGTCGGGGCCATCGCTCACGGCTGAATCACCTCAACGACCGGGAGGACCTCGTTTTGGTCCGCCTGGAGGACCGCCCTTTTTCGGACCGGGGGGGCCGCCACCGGGACCACCCTTTGGAGGGCCACCGCTCTTGCTCGGGCCAGGTGCACCACCGGACATGCTGGGGCCTGGGGGACCGCTCTTCTTCGGACCGGGTGGACCGCCACCGGGACCACCTTTTGGCGGGCCACCGGACTTGCTTGGGCCAGGTGGACCACCGGATTTGCTCGGGCCGGGAGGGCCGCCGGATTTGCTTGGACCCGGAGGACCGCCTTTCTTCGGACCGGGAGGACCACCGCTCTTGCTCGGGCCGGGTGGGCCTGAACGACCAGGGGCGGGTTCGGCTTCGTCCTCGGCCTCTTCATCCTCAAACATCGCCCCGCAATGGGGGCAAGTTGGATCGCTGTCCTTGACCAAGCCATCACAAATCTCACAAGCGAACATGTCTTCTTCTTCATCCTCGCCAATCTTCTCGGTTTTGCCGTCCTTCGAACGGAACATCGTGATGTCGCAACTGAGGTCGTATCCTTTCAGTGCAAGTTCCGTTTGGATGGCTTGCTCAAACGCTTGCGTCAAATCTTCAGGTGAATCAAGCACACGACCGTCATCAACGTAGGTAACGTTCACTTCGAACACGTCCCCGTTGAGTTTGGTTTGGGGGGCTTCGACCGCCACGCCGCGCTTCCTGGCAACCCGTCGGATGGCCACTTCAGAAATTCGGCGCAGGAGGGCGTCGTTGGGTGCATCCTTGGCCTGGCCGCCCATCGTCCCGGCCATGATTTCGGCGGCTGCACTGCCGCCGTCGACATTGGCTCCGCGCAAGTGGGCAGGCAATTCTCCACCTCCGAGGTTGGCGAGGACCGACGAAGCGGGGGATTGATTCATCGAGAGCCATTGATTACGGCGCTCATCCTTGACGGCTCGTTCGGCCTCGGCCAATCGATTCACCATGGCATCGGTGGGGGAATTGGCAGGGTTGTGCGCAATCTTCGTCCCACCGGCGGAGAGCGGTGAAACATTGCTTACATTGGGGACTGCACCACTTGCAATGGACGGGCCTCGGTTGACGTTCGGCATGTCGTTTAGCGGAGCGACGTTACCCGTTGGAGGCATGGTGTTCTGAGGAGGGAAATTCCCTTGCGCTTGCTGAGGAGGAAATCCACCCTGGAGCGGTTGTTGAGGTGGAAAGCCCCCTTGAAGGGGTTGTTGAGGATAGGCCCCGGGTGGCAAATTCTGGTGTTGATGAATGCCCTGTGCCATGCCTTGAAGCATGTCGGGAGGAACTTGGCCCATTTGACTCATGTTGGCTTCCTGTTGCATGCGTTGTTGCTGACCGGAGACCGGGTCAAACGTTCGCTGCTGTTGGGGAAAAGGAGGAATGTTCTGAGCCGCTGGTGGTGCAAATCCGCCGGCGACCGAGGTGTCTTGACGCGAACCGCATTCCGGACAGAACATGCTGTCTGCTGGAATTAATTCACCGCACGCACCGCAGTTCATCTCCACGCCCCCATAAGGCAGGTGACGCTACCCTTCCTAAAGCATTGCGACAACATTTCGTTCCTTGCATCAGGTCTCACGCCTTGTTGGTGCAAAAGCGCCCTCACGCATATCTTCATGCGGAGGCAACCCTTCCGGGGGTTGGAGGGAGCATCGTGAGCGTGTTGGTGAACGAAAAAATCGATGCCCTCCTCGAAACGACCTCGCGGTCATTTTACCCGACCCTGAAGTACCTGCCCAAGAAAACCCGAGGGCAAATTGGCCTGTTGTACCTGTTGGCCAGGGTGGCCGACACCATCGCCGACACCAAACACGGTGAAACCGATTTCTTGTTGGAACACTTGGAAGCGTACAACGCTGTGGTCCAAGGAAGGGCCGATGTGCTTCCCGATTTCACCAAGCTCGCCGAGATGCAGGCGAACGAACACGAGGCGGCGTTGTTGCGCAACGTCCCTGAGGTCATTGCCGGATTGGCCGAATACAGCCCAGAGGACCAACAACGCATGCTGGAATGCTTGGACGTCATCGTGGGAGGGCAATCGTTGGACCTCCAACGATTTGGCCCGGCCAACGAAGGAGGCGATATTTCGGCCTTGGCCGACGACGGTGAACTCGACGACTACACCTTCAGGGTCGCTGGTTGTGTTGGCGTCTTTTGGACCAAAATGTCACTGGCCCACCTCATGAGCCTCTCGCCAGAGGACGAAGCGTTATTCATGGAGCGAGGTGTTCAATTTGGAAAAGCGCTCCAGATGATCAACATCCTACGCGACATTCCCGAAGACCTCCGATTTGGACGGTGCTACATCCCAGAGGCGGCGCTTGCCGAGGTTGGCCTGAAACCCCAGGACCTGCTCGATGACGGGAACCTTGAGGCCTTCCGACCGCTGTACGACCGTTACCTCGACCTGACCAACGAACATCTTGAGGCGGCCACGGCCTACATCCACATGATTCCCGAAACGCAATTCCGCCTCAAAGCATCGTGCATGCTTCCCGTCTTGGTGGGTCAGCGCACGGTGACGCTTCTTCGTGAAGGAAACATCCTCAATTCTGAAGACCGCATCAAGGTCACTCGGGATGAAATGAAAACCTATGCCCGAAAACTCCTGAGGGCGTTGCTCATCCCCGGAGGCGTGAAACGGCTTCTCGAGAAGAACAAAGACAGTTAGTTATTCTATAGAATTATGCTGCATGTAATTGTTTGCTTACATATCATTCAAAGTTGCGTCTTTGGCCACACCTCCGAGAGGAGGCCTCATAAACAAGCGATGCGAGGGGGCACCGGTTAGGATGCTGGAACGCCGCAAACCACTCGACTTGTTGTTCCCGCTCAAGGGCAACGCATCGAGTCGTATCGGCGACGTTGACGAAACACCTACCACCACCCTCGACCGCCTGCGGGCGGGCGTAACACTGGCACGAGACGCCGTCAAAGCGGTGAGCGTGACCGCCATGGAAGCCCTTCGAGAAGGTGCGTCGTTCATCGGGATCGTGGGCGACAAAAACGAATTGGTTGACCCGTTCGAGCATCTCGACGCCCCCATCTGGTCGGAGAAGCCGCCGGCGGAGCTTCACAAACTCGCCTACCGTTATTGCGAAGAACTCACCATGCGGGAGGCCGGGAATTTCTATCATTCGTTCAAGTATCTCCCCGACGAGCAGCGCTTGGCCATGTGCGCCATCTACGCCTTCTGCCGTCGAGCCGATGACATCGCCGACGGCGACTGGGCCGACCGTTTCCCCGGCAGCCAAGGCATGCTTGACCCTGAAGCCATGGAATATCGAAATCAACTCGAGTCGCTCCAAGACCAAGGGACCATCCTCGACGAAGAGGCTTACTTGAACAAGATCACGCAACTGTTTTTCTTCCGCAAGAAACTCTCCACGTGCTACGGTGAGGTTCACTCTACTGACCCCGTGTTCTTGGCCCTCAAGGACACCGTCCAGCGATACAACATCCCACGAGATGTGTTTGATGACCTCATCACCGGCATGGAAGATGACCTCTACAACAACCGCTATCGTACCTTTGACGAGCTCTACGTGTACTGCTACCGAGTGGCCTCCGTCGTGGGCTTGATGTGCATCGAAGTCTACGGGTACGACAACCCAATGGCCAAGAAATACGCCGAATCGTGGGGCATCTTCATGCAACTCACCAACGTCCTTCGAGACGTTGGCGAAGACATTCAACGGGACCGAGTGTACCTCCCGTTGGACGAACTTGAGCGCAACGGGATGACCGAAAGAGAGCTTGATGGCAAGATCGTCCTCAACAAGCATTGGGAACCCTATTGCCGAAGTTACGCCGCACGCGCCCGCACCTACCTCGAGGAAGCCCGTGCCCTCCTGCCGTTGCTGCCTCGCCGAACACGTTACTCCCCGGCAGCCATGATTGCGTTTTACGACAAGATCTTGCGCCAAATCGAGAAGCAGCAAGGCGATGTGTTCACGCAGCGAGTCACGCTCAACAAATTCCAGAAAATCTCCCTTGCGGCCGCCGTCTACCTCCGACACCGATTCCTTCCGGCGTTCCTTGACCCCGTTTGGGGAGCGTTGGCTCGTGTTGGCCTGCTGCCTTCCGTTTGAGCGCCGAATTGCACCGCCGATATGTGCGGGTGCGAGCCGTTCTCAAGCCGCCAATGCTTCATCGATGACCGTCTTGGCGATGTCCCTGAGGTCAGCGGTGTAACCGGCGGGAGCGGGCATGTCCATGGGTTCAACGCCGTGAACGGCGTGAAGCCACACGTAGGTACCCGCATCAAGCGTAATCTGGCCGGCATGCCCTTTCTCATCGGTGAAGATGGAGGTCGCCTTAGCACCAGAAAGTTGCTTGACATCGGCCTCGAGTTCGCCGGCTTCATGCATGGCCCGAAGTTCGTACACCACGGCTCCGTGATGGAAGGTGAACACCTCGGTGCGGGGGTAATCAGCCGAGAGGTTTGAGGAAAGGTTCACCCAGCCGTTGTAGGCCTCATCCGACCCTTCCCGGTGTTCCTCCACGTTGGCGTAATCCGCTGGGAAGTCCTTCCATGGCATGGCCAAACCGATGCGAATGTCAGGGTTTTTGCGAATTGCATAGTCGGTAAAATTCCAAACGGCCTCGTCCGATTGCGCGCCCGATTCGATAAATTCGATGGAGCAGCAAATCATGATGAGGACGTCGATTTCACCCGTGTCCAGGAATTCTTGAATCAGGTCTCGGTCTGAGGTGTCCGACCAAAGTTGATCGGGAGCGCCAGAAGCACCGCCGCTGAACACGATGTAGGTAGCGTGGTCGGCGACTCCTGCCGTATGAGCGTAGTCCTCCAACGATTCTGCGAACTGACGTCCAAAGCTATGGCCAATATAGAGCACGTTGTAGGCATCCCCGTCGACATCCTCAGGAGAACGCTCCATGATTCCATCTCCGTCACCACCTCCACGACCAATTCCCAAGCAACCCGAGAGAGAAGCGAGCAGAAAGCAAGCCGCAAGCAACCATGCACCGTGTTTCATGAATTGAACTTGGGGTGGCAGAACATAGATGTTTAGTTACAGCGATGAAACCCGTTTTCACGCTCATTGAAGAACAACAGTCGGGTGCCTCAGGCATCGTTCTGGTCAATGAACCAGTGTTCCTTCTTTGGCGCCAACGGGCGTTTCATCCAGAGTGGACGGCGCTCGCCGCGTGGGTGGTGTTCGCGTTCCTTGGCCCAGGAGTTCCACTTCTTGTAGTACTCGAAGGACTTGTTGGTGTCCACCTCAACGTCACCGTACTCCTCGCCGGCTTGGGGCAAAGAGAGCTTGACCTTCTGCAACCAACAGTGAGCGCCGCTGATGGGGTCGGGCTGAACGGCGTGGGTGATGTTTTGATGCACGCCGCCGTCACGCCAAAACAAACGGTTGGTGTCAGGGTCAGAGGATTCGAAGGGAACGATGCCCTCAACGGTACGCATGCGCCACTTGCCATCGCCTCGGTCCTCGATGGAGACCGTGTTGGTCATCATGCGGTTCCCAGCGTCTTGTTGACGACGCCATCGACCGATGTGATGAGAACAGCCAACGATGCCGGGTTTGATGGCTTCCGTGACCCATACCTTGTCGATGAACCACCCAATTTCCGTCTCGATCTTGAGCAACCCGCCTTCTTCAACGCCGAGTTTGGCAGCGTCGCTGGGGTGCAGCCAAATGGGGTTTCGATGAGCGATTTCAACCAACCACTTGGCGTTGGCCGACCGGGAGTGGATGTGCATGGGCAGGCGGAAATTCGGCAGCAAGCAGAATTCGTCGTCGCCCTGAAGGTTCTCGGGGTGGACGTGAGACTTGATTTTGTAATGAGGAATCGCATGTTCGGGGTAGCCAAACTCAATCATCGTCTCCGAATAGAACTCTTGTTTGCCCGAAGGCGTGGGCCACCCTTCCTTTTCGTGCTTGTTGTAGGTGGCGTCCTCGATTTGGTACGCACCGTGGCGGCGCATGTACTCGAGTTCGCTCAAGCCTTCTTCGTTGGCCGTCTCGGAAAGGCCGGGGACGCGTTCGAAGATGTACTGATAGTAGTCGTCAATGCTCATTTTTTCGTCAGGCTTGTTGGGCGACATGAAGTACTTCTTGATGCCCATTGAACCGTCGGGGTCAATGCGGTGGCTCAATTCGTTCCAG
The DNA here is from genome assembly GCA_023254355.1 of Candidatus Poseidonia sp. GTDB lineage: Archaea > Thermoplasmatota > Poseidoniia > Poseidoniales > Poseidoniaceae > Poseidonia. Next base: position 1,999 of record JALRLR010000035.1, on the reverse strand, counting down.
AACTCGTCTTCCTCCCAAACCTCGCCGGGGTTGACTTCGTAGGTGAACTCCACTTCCTTGCCTTGTCGTCGCTCGTACTCACGCAGAACCGGTTGTCGGAAGGCGACCCATTTGCCCGATGACGTGGCGTAGGAGTTGATGTCGTGTCGCTCGCTGGCATGGCCCATTGGCAACACGTAGTCGGCAAAGAAAGCCGTTTCGTTCCACGTGGGCGTCATCGCAATGTGGCAACCCACGGCCTCCTCATTCTGGAGCATCTCGATCCACGAGAACCCGTCAGGGTACGTCCAAACGGGGTTGAACACTCGAGTGAAGTAGACGTCCATCGTGCCTCGGCCTTCCTTGACCAAGTGCGGCAAGATGTGGCTCATCTCGAAGTGGGACAGGGTGTATTCGGGCGGGAAATGCAGTTCGTTCCAGCCGTCGGGGGCGGGTGGTTCATTAGGCAATTCGGGCTTGAACTTCGACCAGGTGTTGGGGGCCGTCCCGCCCTTCGTCCCGACCGAGCCGGTCAACACGTTGAGGAAATGCAGCGTTCGACTGACCTGCCATCCACCGAGGTTGCCGATGGATGCCGCTCGCCAAACGTGGCTTGAGAGGGCCGTGCCGGCGTTGGCCACGATGTTGCCGGTCTCAATGACCTGTTCCACCGGAATCCGACATTCCTCAGCCGCGTATTCAGGAGTGTACTGAGCGTATTCTTCCTTCAGTTTCTCAATGAACGTGTCAAAGGTGCACGGAGCGTCAGGATGAACCGCCTTGAGGTACTGCTCCCAGTTGACCTGGGATTCCATGAATTCACGATGATAGAGGTCTTGTTGGAGAATCATGTTCGCCCAAGCCAAGAACAAGGCCGGTTCGCTGCCCGGCCAGGTGGGCAACCAGTGGTCGGCCATCGAAGCCGTGTTGGAAAGACGAGGGTCAACCACAAGCAACTTCGCACCCGCCATCATGCCTTCGAGAATCCGTTGAGCGTGCGGGTTGAAGTAATGACCCGTTTCAAGGTGGGACGAGCACAAGAGGATGACCTTGGCGTTCGTGTGGTCGGGACTGGGGCGGTCGTGGTGATGCCACAAGGCGTAGCCCGTTCGTGCACCGGCGCTGCAAATGTTGGTGTGCGAGTTGTGGCCGTCTACACCCCAAGCCTTCAGCACACGGTTGGTGTAGCCTTCGTGCCCCGGTCGGCCGACGTGGTAGACCACACGGTCCCGGGCTCCGGTCTCCAACGAGGCACGGATTTTCCCTGCAATGTCGTCCAAGACCTCGTCCCACGTCACCTGCTCCCAACCGCCTTCGCCGCGCTTGCCGACGCGCTTGAGCGGGTGGAGGATGCGCTCCGTGTCGTTGATCTGGTTGATGGTGGCCGGTCCTTTGGCGCAGTTGCGACCTCGGCTACCCGGGTGGTTGGGGTTGCCCTCGAAACGAGAAACGGTGCCCGTGTCTTTGTCGACGTAGGCCAACAAACCACACGCCGATTCGCAGTTGAAGCAGGTCGTCGGCACCAGCGAGAAGTTTCGCTCGACCTGCTTGGGCCACGCTTGGGCATCGAGTTCGGTGTGATGGTCCCACTCGTCCATGGAGGGGTACTTGCGGAGGGGTGAAGAGGCGCCCTGGTGGACTTTTTTGTCGATGTTGGGAATGATGCGCAACTTCTGTGCGATGTTTTCAATGAACGTTCGTGCCATGGTACTCCCTCACAATAGCGGCTCCAGCTGCGGTTTTTCGATGACGTGGTGTCCATGACGCAGAATCACGAGCAGGGCGACGGCGCCGATGACGATGGGAATGACACCGGCGTCAATGAGCAAACCGGCCATCACGGCCAGCGTGGCGGCCCCGATGGCAGCGGTTTCAATCAAGAACTTCAGCGGCAACAAGCCGTCCTTCGACCAGGAACGACCCTTGGCCTGCTGGAGCAACCATGCCGTGTAGACGCCGGTCAGTGCGGCGATGGGAATACCGGCGAAGGCCAAGTATTCGAGGTACATCTCGTAATCGG
>JALRLR010000034.1 GCA_023254355.1 Candidatus Poseidonia sp. | reverse complement strand
GTGGGGGAGCGGCAGAATTTACCTCTTCCCTCGGGCGCCGTCAAGCTTGTTGTGGTGTTGGTCGGTGTTTCACATCCAGGGAATCTTGGGGCCATTTGCCGGACGATGCTCAATTACGGGTATGACGAACTTCGCTTGGTCAATCCACAATGTTCGGTGGACGATGATGAAAGCCGTGCTCGCGCAAAACACGCTCAACGACTGTTGGACGGGGCTACCGTCCATGACACCATCGAAGAGGCGACCGTCGACTGCAGAGTCATTTTGGGCACATCCGGAAAACGCGAGGTGGGTGAAAAGACCTTGTTTCGCCATTATCTCTATCCGTGGGATGCCGTTGAACGAGAACGTGAGGGAGGCGGTACGATTGCCGTGGTCTTTGGTGAGGAAGGCAAAGGGTTGTCGGCTGATGATCTTTCCAAATGCGATTATTTCGTCACCCTTCCAACATGGGAAGGGTATCCCATCGCCAACTTAAGTCACGCCGTGAATGCAATCGTGTATGAATTCCATCGGGCCCGAGTTTTGAATGGCCAAGGTCAAGACCCCGCAATGCCTGAAATAGTTCCTCTGTCCACCTCGCTTGATCCGGCGGTCAAGCGTGCGTTGTCCGATGCACTTTCGCAATTTTCAACGGTCCTAAGCGGCTCGCCAGAACGCAATCAATCGGTTGAACAAACCCTGCGGAGGACGTTGTTGAAAGGAACGCCCTCCACCGAAGAATGCACCCGGCTCATTGGGGCTTTGGTGGAGGCGACGACCGCCCTCGAGTTTGCTCGAGGTTCCGAATCGTGGAAAAAAGAACATCGTCGTCGATTACGCTGATGGTCGCCAAGTTGCCACGGATTTTGGTGTCTCTCGGCAATGCATCGCCACCAAGGTCAATCGGTTTCCATAGACGCTTTTGATGTGCGGGCTCACCGCATCATAAGCCCACTTGGCGAGATTTTCAGCCGTCGGAATGAACGGGACCACCACCGTTCGATGTTCAGAGCCCATGGCCTCGCATGCTCGTTGTCCTTCCATATCGCCTTGGTAGACCACGAACGCATGGTCGATGACATCGTGAACATGCTCCATCAAGATGCTGGATATGTCGGAGAAATCCATCAACATGCCCTCATCTGAAACGCCTTTGGTTTGGACAACATCTCCTTCGATTTCTGCCTCAAACCGGTAGCGATGGCCATGCAAATGCTTGCATTTGGATTTGTGATTCGGTACTCGATGGCCCGTGTCGGTTTCGACGTATCGGCGTATGGTGGTCGTCATTCATTCTCCTCCTGTGGTTCAAAATGCATGGATGCGGAATTGATGCAATAGCGCTCTCCGCCGTAGGCTTTGGGACCGTCATCAAACACATGGCCAAGGTGAGCGTCGCATTGACTGCATTGAAGTTCTGTTCGTGTCATGCCGTGGGATTGGTCAAGGATGCGGCGAATGTTGGCATCCTGATGTTCACGATGGAATGACGGCCAGCCACAGCCCGAATCAAACTTCATGCTTGAGGTGAACAGCAAGGTTGAGCAACAAATGCAACGATAGGCCCCGGGCCGTTGCTCATCCCACGTGATGCCCGTGAACGCTCGTTCAGTCCCTGCCTCCCGCGTCACATGGTATTGAAGCGGCGTCAGCCGCTCTCGATATTCTGAATCGCGATGTTCCCGTTCGAGATTGAGGGCATGCTCCAAAACCATCTCCCACGGTTCCGTGTATTCGAGCGGATCTTGACGACCAACGGCGTGGAACGCCAGGATTCGTTCGACATCGGAACCCGTCTTGCCGTGGCTTCTCCCTTCTGCATCGGGATGGTACGAGGTCATCGTCCGCCGGAAGACCTCATCAAAATTGAGATTTAATTCGGAGATGGAACGCTCTGCATCCTGAAGGATGCTGGTTTTATCTCCGTTGAGATACGGGAGCGTAAACCGGATTCGCTCGCTTCCCCAATTGCCCAAAGCAAGCGCATGCTCGAGGGCCGTATAGAACTCGGGTCGGCAATCAGGATAGATGGCATGGTCGCCGCTGTGAACACCAAGCACCACCTCAACATCGCACTCGTGTTGGTCGGAAATTGACAACGCCACGCCATACAGGAGGGACGCAAAAATGGCGTTGCGATTGGGAACCACGGTGGCTTTCATGCTTTCTTCTTCATAATGGCCTTCTGGAACTATGCCCCCGGACTCGAGCAAATCGCTCTTAAACAACGACATGGCGCTTCGTAAATCTACGATTTCATGTGAAATCGGGAGATCATGGTGACGAACATAAGCGATGAAGGAAGCGGCCCGTTCCAATTCAATCTCGTGTTTTTGCCCATAATTGAACGAGAGAGCGGTCACGATATAACCACGCTGAAGGAGATGGAGGGCAAGGGCTGTAGAATCCATCCCGCCGCTGAGTGCCATGACCGCTTGTTTCATTTGGACCAACCTCACAAAATGCCCATCCACTTGTGCGTTTGCAGCGACAAACGCCAATCGTCGTGTTCTTTGACCACCGCCTCGGTGATGGCAAACGTACGACCGTTTTCTTCCACGCTGGCATGCTCGTCATAGCACGGTTGAAGGTAATGATGGTTGAATCCCAAGCGCAACTCATCGTACATTGAGAGCGGCTGCCCAACATAGACGCATTTGAGCTCATCACCGACCCGTTGTTTGATGTGAGCGTTCGGATACAATTGGTCCTTCGGCGAGATGCAAATCCAATCGAGCAACCCCTCGGGAATTTCGATCGTTCCGTTGGATTCGATGGAAAGATGGTAGCCTCGACGGTGGAACAGCCTTGATAGGGGCCAGAGGTCATTGAGCATGGGTTCGCCCCCCGTGAAGACGATGTTTTTGCACGGATATTCAAGAACCTGGGCGAGGATGTCAAGGGCAGTCATCACCTCATAGGTATCAAAGTCCGTGTCGCACCATTCACAACGTAAATTGCAGCGACCAAAGCGAATGAAGACATGCGGGATGCCGGCTCGAAAACCTTCGCCCTGAACGGAATGAAAGATCTCGACGATGTTGTATTCCATGGCCAAATCCGAAGCAAGGTCGGTAGGTTCGTCACCCGCACGTCCACAACGTTCGTCCACACCGAGCACCTCACAACGACGGTTGCTGGATTAATTGCATCAGTTCCGTACGGGCCTCTGGCCGTTCAAAGAAGACACCTCGCATGGACGAGGTGGTCATCACGGCTTGCTGCTTGGCGACCCCTCTGCATTGCATGCAACCGTGGGATGCTTCAAGAATCACGGCTGCACCAAGGGGGGCGAGTTTCTGTTCCAGGTCGTCAGCGATTCCTTTTGTGATTCGTTCTTGGTTTTGGAGTCGACGCGCATGGAGTTCAACGATGCGTGCGAGCTTGCTGATGCCAACGATTCGGTCGACCGGGATGTAGGCCACATGAGCCCGCCCACGGAAGGGGAGAAGATGATGTTCGCAGGTCGATGTGAACTCAATGTTCCTGAGCAACACAATGCCATCGTAACCTTCGCCGTTGAATGTAGCGTCAAGAATTTCACTGGCATCCATCGAATAGCCTGCAAAGATTTCAGTCCAAGATTCAATAACCCGCTGAGGCGTTTTTTGCAAGCCTTCGCGCTCGGGTGCGCCTTCGCCCTCCAAGTATTCCAAAAGCGTCGCCACCGCTTGTTGCGCTTCGTGCTGCGTGACCATCATGCATCCCCCCTGCCGTGACGTTGGTCAATTTCGTCCAACTGGTCGAGCAATTTTCTACAGGCGGTTCGGATGGCATCGGCCAAACTCACAAATTTTTTGTCGTCCCCGACGTGGAGTTTGAGGTCGGTTACGAGTTCCCCCGGCATGTCAAGCGATACTTTGGGCACAGAACCCGGTTTCCCATCGCCCGTATAAATATTCGTCAAATATTCGCCTGCGAATAGGTTTGGGCGGTCAGCCCTTCATCACTGGAGAACGGGACACCAATGTTCAAAGGATTCCTCAACCCAATTGATATTATGCAGAAAGCCTCGAACAACGCTGGCCTGGCCGTCCTCCATCAAATGAGGGAATACGTAGGCCATGTTGACACCACGGGTATGCACGATGAAGAAATTCTCAGATTTCTTGACCTCGACCCAAACCTGGGGCAGGCACTTCAGGAGGCAGCCGTTCAGTTTGAAATCTTCAAACAAGAATTCGGTGAGTTCTACAAGGATTCAAACGAACTTGAATTGATTGCAACCCTCCAAGACGGGTTCGTTAATTTTTACAACCCTGCAACCGTTAACCCTTACGTGGCTCTCGCTGCAAAAGGGCCTTGGATCGTCACCTCGCATGGAGCCGTGGTCCACGACAACGGTGGATACGGTATGCTTGGAGCCGGGCATGGCCCCAGCGCCATCATGGGAGCGATGTCTCAAAACTGGGTCATGGCCAACGTCATGACCGCCTCGTTTTCACAAAAGCGCCTTGAGCAACGGTTGCGAACGGAACTCGGCCACACGCGTGGCCACTGCCCCTTTGAAAAATTCATTTGCATGAACAGCGGTTCCGAGTCCGTTACGGTGAGTTTGCGAATTGCCGACGTTAATGCGAAACTGATGACCCAACCCGGAGGTCGGTACGAGGGATGGGAAATCAAAATGCTCGCCATTGAACAAGGATTTCACGGGCGTACGGACCGACCCGCACAAATGTCCCATTCATGCAAGAGCAAATATGACCAACACCTAGCCAGTTTCCAGCGTCGCAACAACCTCATCTTGGTCCCTGCAAACGATGTGAGTGCTCTGCAGGCCGCATTCGCCGAAGCCGAAAAGAATCATGTTTTCATTGAACTGATGGCCATTGAACCCGTGCAAGGGGAAGGCAATCCTGGCCAATGTGTTTCCCGAGAATTTTACGACGAAGCACGACGACTGACCAACGAACACGGCAGTCTGCTCCTGGTCGACTCCATCCAAGCCGGCATCCGTGGCCAAGGTACACTATCGGTCATCGATTATCGGGGTTTCCAAGATTGCGAAGCGCCTGACCTTGAGACGTGGTCCAAGGCCTTGAATGCCGGTCAATACCCGCTTTCCGTTCTCGGAATGAACCAGAGGGCAGCCTCCCTCTATGTGACTGGCATCTATGGAAACACCATGACCACGAACCCGAGGGCCTTGGAGACCGCGGTCTCGGTGCTTGACAACATCACGCCTGAACTCCGTAGCAATATTTGCGAACGGGGTGATGAATTTGTTGAAAAATTCAAACGCTTGCAAGAGGAATTCCCCGAGGTCATTACGAAAGTCCAGGGCACGGGGTTGCTCTGTAGCGCTGAATTGGAACCCAAGCAGTTCCCCGTGGTTGGAATGGAGGCGGTCGAACCGTGGTGCCGTCGACGTGGCCTCGGCGTGATTCATGGAGGCATCAACGCCCTGCGATTTACACCCCATTTCCAAATCACTTCTGAAGAGATTGATTTGATCGTCAACATCGTGCGCGAGGCCCTGCTCGCGTTTGGGGCTACGACAGACTCGTGACGATGTCTTCGCGTTTGAATTGACGAGCTGCGTACCAGGCGGCTCCAAACGCATAGATGGTGGATGATACGAGCCAAACCACCACATGCCCCAAAACGATACGATTCATCAACAATTCACGGAGGGCCAACAGGACATTGACCACTGGGATGGCAAACCAATACGCTTCAATGCCATCAAGATTAATCACTTGCGTAAACAAGGCAGGGAAGAGGATCAACAAAACCGCTGGACCAAGAATAGAACCCGCTTCTTTCACACTGTGCGACCTCATGGCAAGTGCTAATTCAAACGCCACCACCATGATGGCAAACAACAAGACGGCCAAGCAAAGAAGCGCTAAAGTCGCGATGTCCAGTTCGGGCACCGAGATGAATTCGGTTGAGGCGAGGTACCCGATTGCAAACAACAAACCGGCGATTTGCAGCAGAACGCCGGCCCCCGTAATGGTGGCCACAGCGACCCATTTGCCCATGAGAAGCTCCATTCGGGTGCACGGCAACGCGAGCAGCGCTTCCAGTGTACCTCGTTCCCGCTCACCCGCCGTCATGTCAATGGAAGGTTGAATGGCGCTCGAAAAGGTCCAAACGGCGAGCACAAGGGGAATAAAGAGCGAGAGCACCATGCCCGCTTGTTCTCCTTTGGTGGCCACGTCGCTGTCTGCAATGCTCCCGTTCCATCGAAGCGGGTCCAGCGTTTCATCGGCATCAAGCCCTGCATCGGTGATACGGCGAACCGTCTCGTTTTCTTCCCAGCCGGCCAAGACATCAAACGTGCGACTTCTCGCTTCCAGACTTTGTTCGGAGGTCGACATGTAAAGCAGCGCATATTCGACGACGGTACCGTTGGTTCGCATCCGAAGAACCGCATCAACACTGGTGTTCCGTAAACGCTCTGCATCGCTTCCCGGTGTCGACAAGTTGGCGATGGTTCCGAGAGGTTCGTAGGTGATGTTGAGATCAGAGGTGTTGAACGCTAACGACAATTCGTCGGGCATTCCGTCGGTTTGCACAACAACGTCAACTTCCATGGCTTGCAATTCAGCAGCTTCCGAAGCCAAGAGGAGGGGGAAGAGAATGAAAAGGACAGGGAACATCAACAGCGGGATGACCAAGATGGCCACAATGGTTCGCCAATCTCGCACGAATTCAATCAACTCTTTCTTCGCGATGGTCGTGATTCTCATTCGCCGACTACTCATCCTCGTTCACCTCCTTCGGTGTCGAGGGCGTGAACATGGATCGCCATGCTTTCGACCAGCGACCTAACGGTTTCTCGTTCACTTCGTCTTCTCGAGCCACGTCCATGGTCAACGACACGTAGGCATCCTCAAGGTGCTCTGCGCCGGTGAGTTCGAGCAATTCCTCAGGGGTGCCATCAGCCCGAACTTCACCGTTGTGAATGATGATGATGCGGTTGCACACACGATGTGCTTCAGAAAGCTGGTGGGTGGAATAAATCACGGTGCCGCCTTCCTGGCCGAGTTGCGATACCAAGTCACGCACGGTTCTTGCGCTGGTCACGTCCAAACCTGCCGTCGGTTCATCCAAGAGCAACACCCGTGGTGCGTGCGCCAGTGCACGCAAGAGGGCGGTTTTTTGTCTCATGCCTCTCGAGAACCCCTTGGTATGTCGTTGCAGGGCATCGTCCATGCCGAGAAATTTTGAGAAATAGAGGGTTCGTTTCCAGGCTACATCGTCTTCGATACCGTGGATTCTTGCATGGTAGCGTATGTTTTCCCATGCGGTGAGCCGGGAGTACAGCCCCGTGTTTTCCGGCACCACGCCAATGACATTCCGCGCGGTGTGCACTTCCTCGCCGTTGGCGAGCCTCACTCGACCGTTGGTTGGGACATAGACGCCCGCAAGCAGTCTCAACAAGGTGGTTTTGCCCGCACCGTTTGAGCCCACTAAACCAATGACTTCGCCTTGATGAATGGTGAGGTCAATGTCGTGGAGGGCCACGATGTCACCGAAGGATTTGGAAACCCCGTCAACAACGAGGAGAGGCTCATGCATGCTGCCCTCAACTCGCACGTCCAGATTCCACGGCCCAATTCAATCCAGGATGTTTTGTTTCGATGCGATTGGCTCTGGAGAGCGTTGAGCGAAGGTGGTCTTGGATTTCGGATTGAGAGACGCCCATGTCAATCATGTTAGCGACCAACTCAATGGCGCCCTGAATGGCTCCAGCATCCAAGTAGGCTTCATTGGTGATGGTTCGATGCGCCCTCAGTTCCTCCAACCGTCCAGCGAGGTAGTGTACTTCGCCTTTCAGACGAGGTGCGTCAATGTGGGGCAGGGCCAACAAATGGTCAATGCAACTTCTCATCGAAGGCTGACTGACGCAGACCGATTATAGGTGTTGGCATTTCCCAGCATCAAACGGATTGCGTGAGTTCAACCAAAACGCCTCCGGTTGATGCTGGATGAACAAAAGCGATCAGTTTTCCACCTGCGCCCACGGTTGGCTCTTCATTGATCAAACGAATTCCGTTTTCTTTGAGATGGTGCAACAATCCTTCCAGATCCCCCACTCGGAAACACAACTGCTGAATGCCGGGGCCGCGTTTGGAGAGGAATCGACCAACCGGCGTCTCATCACCCGTCGGCTCCAACAATTCGACCTTGGCAGGTTTGATGTTAGCGTCAAGCGGTGAGGTGTTGAAAAACCGAGTCGTGACGCCTTGTGACGCAACGGTTTCGTCGCTACCAGCCAATTCCAATCCGAGCAAGTTCCAAAATACGCTCCCTTCCTCAAGGTCCGAGGTTGCAATACCGATATGGTCGATGTAAATGGGTCCAAACTTCATGCATATTCCTCTAAAATCCACTCGGTGCCATGTAGGTTCCAAAGACGCTTTTCATTTCGTTCATGATTTCGCCAAGCGTGGCTCGAGCACGGACGGCGTCCAGTACGGGTGGGAATAAGTTGCCACCGGTCTTTGCGGCCTCCTGCACAGCAACCAAAGCAGCCGTGACGGATGCTTGGTTTCGTGATGCGCGAAGCTTGGCCAAGCGTTTCGTTTGGGATTCACCCAACGTTGGGTCGGTTTTCATGACAGGAATGCTTTGTTGTTCGTCCATCACGCCATGATTGACACCGACAATGCGACGGTTCCCTGTTTCAATTTCGTTGAGATAAGCGTAGGCAGAGAGGTGGATCTCTTGTTGTTGCCACCCTTGCTCAATGGCGTTGAGCGCACCGCCTTTGGCTTCAATGTGAGCCATCAATGTTTTCGATTGCTCGTACAATTCACGAGTTAGGTTCTCAACGTGCCATGACCCGGCCATGGGGTCCACGGCATCGGCGACACCGGATTCCTCTGCGATGATTTGCTGTGTTCGCAGGGCAACCGTCGCCGAGGCTTCGGTCGGCAAGCCCAACGCTTCATCGTATGAGTTGGTGTGCAAACTTTGTGTGCCACCAAGGACGGCAGCAAGGGCCTGTATGGTGACACGAGCGACGTTGTTCAACGGTTGCTGCGCCGTGAGGCTCACACCGGCCACTTGGGTATGGAAACGCAGCATGGTGGACTTGGGATTGGTGGGTTGGTATCGTTCGGTCATCAAATCGTGCCAGAGCGTCCGAGCTGCTCTAAACTTCGCGATTTCTTCGAAAAAATCGTTGTGACAGTTAAAGAAAAACGAGAGCCTTGGAGCAAAGTCGTCAACTGAAAGTCCAGTTTTCACCGCCGCATCAACGTATTCCAATGCATTCGCCAAGGTGAAGGCGACTTCTTGGACCGCCGTGGAACCTGCTTCCCGGATGTGGTAGCCAGAGATGGAAATGGTGTTCCACTTTGGCACATGCTGGCCGCAAAATTCGAAGATATCGGTGATCAAGCGCATGCTTTCTTTCGGAGGGAATACATAGGTTCCCCGAGCGATGTATTCCTTGAGAATATCGTTTTGAATCGTGCCTTTGAGTGCGGACATATCTGCACCCTGCTCCTCGGCGGTCACGATGTACATCGCCAACAAAATCATGGCGGGTGAGTTGATGGTCATGGAGGTGCTGACCTCGTCCAGTGGAATGCCATCGAACAGAACCTTCATGTCCTCCACCGAAGAGATGGATACGCCGACCTTCCCAACTTCGCCGAAGGACAATTCATCATCAGCATCCATGCCGAGCTGGGTCGGTAAGTCAAAAGCCACGGAGAGGCCCATTTGACCGCGGGAAAGCAGCAGTTTGAATCGCTCATTCGTGGCTTCTGCACTGGAAAATCCTGCATACTGACGCATGGTCCAAAGTCGTGAACGATACATGGTGGGGTGTATGCCCCTCGTGTAAGGAGGTGAGCCTGCTGGAGGCAAGTCCTCTCGTGCTACGGAAGGGGTGGGGGTCAACGGGAGATCGATGCCGCTCAAGGTCTTCCAAGCATCCTTGCGTTCCGTTGCCATGGCCCTGTCATGGCCAGCCACTTCATCAAGACTCGCTTTGAGTTCAGTGATGATGGCCGCCTGGGCCATGAGCATGACCGTGGGCGATTTCTTCTTCAGAGGCCGCACGTACTTCCACGACCTCAACCGAGAATTCCAAGGTTTCACCGGCCAATTTGTGATTGAAATCGACTTCAACAAGTTGATCGTCAACGGCCGTGACCGTGAACGGGCCGATGTCCGACATGAGCATCATGCCGACCTCGGGAGTGATGTCGCCAAATTGTTCGCGTTCAATTTTTTGGACGGCATCTTCCATGCGCTGGCCATATGCACGTTCGGGTTCAAGCGTAAAGGTGCGTCGTTCACCGACCTTGGCGCCCATCATTTCTTCTTCAAAGCCAGGAATCATCTGCTTGTGACCCACCAAGAACGTCAAAGGATCTCGCCCCTCGCTGGTGTCAAATACTTCGCCTGAGGCGGGAAGGGTTCCGGTATAATGGACGCTGGCTACGGTGTTATCTGCGACGGTATCTGTCATGCTTTCATCTCCTGGTTGTCATTTGTTTGACCAATGTTCGCAATTCATCTGCCACCTCGGATGGCAAAATCAGCTCGCTTTCTTTTTGTTCGATGAACTCCAAGCTGTCATCGACCCCTTGGCGTTCACCTTTGGCCCAAATTTGGCCGAGAATGTTTGACCGGTGTTCCTCGGGAACACCTGGATTGTCAAGGACGTCCTTCGCCGCATATTTGTATTCCAAATATTTCTGGCGGTTCAACTTTTTTTGTTGTTTTTGACGACCACCGCCTTTTTTGTCCATGCGGCGGCGGCCGCGACGGCGGTCTTGTTTGTTCTCAACCTTGGTTTCAATTTCCTGGAAGACGTTCTTCACTCGTTTGTTTCGTGATTTAATTTCAACCACTTGTTCATCATCGTCATCTTCATCGTCCTCATCATCCGCATCCTCTGCGGGGGGTGCGACCTCAACGACGGTGGAGGTTTCGGCCTGTACTGAAGGAGCGGCCTTTTTCAGCGCCTCGGATTTTCGTCGCAATTCGGCTAAGCGATCTTCGCGAGTTAGCGGTTGAGATGTTTCCTCTTGGGAGGAAGACGCTAATGGTTGGGGGACGGGAGCAGGCGCCACGATGGGGGCGACAACGTCGCCTTTTTGCTCCAATTTTTCCATGGCCTCTCGCTGTTTGCGCTCGAGGTCAGCTTGAATGTCTTCGGGTTGGGCTGGTTTTTCTTCCGAAGGTGCCACTGGGCGCCGAGCGGCTTGACGCTCTCGCTCGTCGCGGCGACGGCGATGTTGCTGGGAAGCATCCTTCGCAAAAGGATTGAATTCCTCTCTTCGCCCCCGACGTTCGCTGATTTGGAAGACCCCCATCCCATTGGGGCGCACGACATGTTAAAACCGTATGCATACGGTTTGAATCAGGACCAAACGATGGGTGTTTGGTCGGTTCGGAGGTATTGGTCAATCGCGCTCCCTTCCAACTCGGTTGTCCGATGGTGTAATTCAATCCACCCGAGGAGGGCAATCATGGTGCCGTTATCGATGCAGTACATTCGCGGCGGTGCGAACGACTCACCATCCCGGTCTTGAGACATTTCTGCGCACATCGTTCGAATTCGCTGATTGCAGGCCACACCTCCACCAAGAAGCAGTTCCGTCTTTCCGGTGTGAGCCATGGCTCGTTCCGCAACTTCGACGCAGGATGCAAAGGCATGTTCCTGCAGGGACCAGCAGACCGCATCAAGCGGAGCACCGTTGTCAACCAGCCGTTGAGCGGCGGTCAGAAGGCCCGAGAAGGCCAAATCCATGCCGCGAACGGCATACGGCAGTTGTAAACCTTCCATGCTTGGTTCAGGCGTACGAGCAAGGTATTCGTTGGCCAATTGTTCGATCTTCGGGCCACCGGGGAAGGGGATGCCTTGGTTCCGTGCAAATTTGTCAAGCATGTTGCCAATACCAATGTCGAGCGTTTCACCAAGAACCCTGTACTTGCCGTTCAATCGGGCGATGACTTGCGTGTTACCGCCCGAGACATACAGCAAAACGGGATCATCGCAGCCGCATTGCTGGCGGCCAATCTCGATGTGGGCAACACAATGGTTGACGCCAATGAGCGGGACGTCCATTTTGGTGGCCAAACCACGTGCGACGGCGGCCCCCACACGAAGACAGGGGCCAAGGCCTGGGCCTTGCGAGTAGGCAACCGCACCGATGTCGGAGGGACTCAATTCATACGACTCTAACACTTGGGAAAAGAGGTCTGACGCCACGTCTTTGTGGTGGTCGGCGGCTTCACGTGGATGAATGCCACCTTCATCTGGACGTAGGGTGTCCGATGCTGCTGGATGGGGGATTCCGTCCTCGTCCACCAATCCAAACGAGAGCGTGTGTGCCGTCGTTTCAATACCGAGCGTCCATTTTCCCATGGTTTTGCGAGAAAGCGATTGTTCTTCAACCCTCTCTTTTCTTCGGAGCATGTGCGCACCGTCCTCTTCAACGCCGGCCCCATTGTGTCGTTCGGTGGTGCACCATCTCGCCCACATGACTCTCAAATATTACCTGCAGAGTCGGCAATTGTTATTGAAGATAATGAGATAATCAAAATCAAGGATTCACAATCCATCGTTGAAGAATACAGCATACCGTCTGGCGGCGGCGTCCATGGCGGAGTTGTTTCTCACGATCTCCAAGGCAACGCCGTCGTTCCTGGCTTGGTTGATGCCCACACGCATTTGCTATGGTCGGGTGATCGTTCCCCCGAAGTTCGCCAACGGCGTGAAGGCCTAAGTTACGCCGAAATTGCAGCAGCCGGTGGTGGAATCCAGTCGACGGTATCGGCGACACGAGCTGCTTCTGGCGAAGATTTGTTTCGAGATGGATATGTTCGTTTGAGAGAGGCCCTGCGAACGGGAACAACCTATCTTGAAGCAAAAAGTGGATACGGGTTGACCGTGAAAGATGAATTGCGTTTGCTTGATATTGCTCACCGGTTGGATTTGATCGTCGAACTGCCTTCGTTGCACCCGACCTGGATG
>JALRLR010000033.1 GCA_023254355.1 Candidatus Poseidonia sp. | reverse complement strand
TACTTGGCTCGTGTCTTTTCCGTTCTCCATGAGAACGAAGTATTTCTTTCCGTCTGACATTTGGATTACCTCCGGTGCAACGTTACACCGCCGAGCATATAATGTTTTTCCCAAAAAAAGGCAATACTGCGTCCCATATGCCGCTCAGTCCCCCTTTCCGGAGGCCCTTTTTCCACAAAAAGCAACGCCGTTAAGCGGTTTTCTCGCCCTCAGTTGAGGTCGGCTCCGGCCAAGGTTTTGGTGTTCACCACCCCGTCCACGGCGCGAATGTGTTCGACCACCGCTTTGGCAATGGTGGCCAAGTCGTCGGCTTCGAGCTTGACGATCAAGTCGTGGTCACCGAACAAGACCGTCGCGTCGGTGACATGAGGCAGCGATTTCACGTTGGTGTAGACCTGTTCCTCGGTACCGGGCTGAACGTTGATGAGCACGTATCCAATCGCCATGGCTCTCAAGTGGCCCTTACACGAGGCCCTCCATCACCCTTGCGCTTCGTTGAGGTGGTGTGCGACCAACGCTTGGTGCTCAGCGACGTAGGTTTCCCATTGCTCCATGGTCCACCCGTCCGGTATCGGCCCATCGAGCCATCGCTTGAAATCATCAAGGCTCCAGCCGTTGGGGACAAAAGAAGGCACATTGCTTTCAGGTGACGGAAGCTCAAAGGCGTCGTGGAGAACCTCTCGTTCAAACAAATCCTCCATCGAATCCAACGACCCTTCATCGCTTCCTCCCCAATCGCTGAGGGTTCCCGACCCGGTCCGCCGGCGCACCAGCATCACCGTGAGGCTCACCACAACGAAAAGAGCGACGGCAACGGCAGCGACGAGAACGCTGTTGGCCTGATTCGTTTCCGCCTTGGTCTCCTCGTCCTTCGGGAGGTCGGTTGAGCAGGAGGTGCAGTCGTTGGCTGGGCCAACGAGGTGTTGAGTCTCTAGAGAGAAGGTTTGCTGCAGGTCATCGATGCAGGTGATGTTGACCGTCAGCGTGGTGTTGGCCATGGTGCGAGGTACAGGGTAGACCCACGACAACCGGTTGGAGAAGACGCCTTCAGGCCCTGCCATCGTAGCGGATTGGCTTAACAGATTCCCTCCCTCATCAAACACGTTCAACGCACAGATCACTTGGTCAAGGCCATCGAGGTCAGCGACGCTGACGTTGGTGTAGAAATCTTCCTCAGGGAAGACGGTGGAATGCTCCAGGTTCTGGAATTCAGTGGGGGCGTGTTGGAACATCAACTCAACGCCGGTTGACTTGACCAAGCCGTCCAGGTCCGTGACCGAAAACACCGCCCTTCCCTCGCCGTCAACCATGGAGTTGTCAAGTTTCAAACGGAAGGTGAGCCACACCGTTTCTTCGGGGAGGTTGGCCTCATCGCAAGTTTCCGGTGGTGTTCCATCCTCCCACGGCCCTTCGTTGGTGGCCGGAGCATTGATGGCCCATCCCACTTGGGTGAGTTGTGCGCTCGCTGCATCGATGGGGCGGTCGCTCACCAACCCCACCACCAAATACGCGATTTGACCGAACGTCATGTTGGTCACCACGCCGTTTTGGTCACAGGCTTTGACAAAGACGACCTCCGGTGGCGTGAGTAAAAACGGAAGCTCGAGTTGCTCCGAAGAGGTACTTCCGTGTTCCCCTCGACCCGAAGCCTCCACCAGCAAGTTGCCGGCTTCAAGCGGAATGAGCAGTTGGTCAAGCGGCATGACGGTGCTGTTCTGACCCGCAGGAAGGTCAAGCGGCAGCACCATCGGTTCGCCGCCGGGCCAGCGTATCGAGACATCGCCAACAAAGGAGGTGCCGGGGTCGTCCACGTCGGACACCGTGATTCGGACATGCTCATTGCCGTTGCCGACCACTCGGTCCAGCACGGTGCCGTCCGAACCTTCAACCTGCAACGCCAATTGCGGAGCAACGTCGGCGACGCGCAACGTTCGCTGGAGCAACAAGGACCCCGAGGGCGCTCTCACTTCAAGGTCAACATCGTCAAGCCCGCTCCCCACCGACAACGCAAACGTGGCTGTGTAACAATAGAGGTGAGCTGCCGCTTGAGGGACATAGGTCACGTTTCCAAGGGTGCCGCGAGAGGCGAGGAATATGGGATGTCCGTCTTCGAGCCGATAATCGGCGTCCCGAACACACACCGTCATGACCGACCCTTCGTGACGGTACAGCCCTTGCGCCGGTTTGTTGGGCAAGGCAGAGGCGTTGTTCCAAACGGGACTGTCCACACCCTTCATGTGCGGGCCAAACCAAGTTGGCGGTGAATCAACGACACGGGTGGCGTTGGCGAAGGTCAGTTGATGCGTCATTCCTCCACCGTCCATGACGGTGGCGCGAAGGACGACCCAGCCCAACGAGGCGTTGGGGGCCACGACAAGACTGGATTCCCACTTCATGGGATTGATTTGGCCGAGCACGATGGTGGTCCACGCCGATTCGTTGAGTGACATGTTTTCGCCCACGATTTGCCATTCGAGGGTCGCCTGCGTGACGTTCACGTCGTCAGAGGCTTCAATTGAACAGATCGTGTAGGCGCCTCGCGTAACGGTGGACGAACTGCAATACGCATCTTCAATCTGCGGCGGAGCGTTCACCACGACGCTGAAAGGGTACAGGTTGTTGGCAAAATTCCGTTCTTCCGTGCTGTTGTCATATCGCACCCGCAAGTCAAGATAGCCTTGGCTGGCGGGAACGATGGTCAGGTTCACCAAGGTTCGGCTGCCGGGTTGGTCGCCAGCGGGCAACGTCAGGACCGTTTGGTTGAGCAGGGTGTTCCCCTGCACCGTTTGGATACGCAGGGTGCCGTTGGAAGGCGACATGCCTCGGTTTTCAATCAGCATTTGAACCGTGGTGGCCTCGCCAAGGTTGACATCGCCAAGGACCCGAACATCGACGATGCTGATGTCATGGAAGATATCGGCATAAGGAGCCATCTTCGGGTCACCGACCACGACGCCCATCCAGCCTGAAAGGCGATTGGCAGCGGCATGGCTTTCCGCTAAATTGTATCCCGAGGCGTACGTCGAGAGGTAGACGCTCGGCAAACCGACCGCGGTCAGGTAGGGTTCGTAGACGTAGCCTTTGACGCCGGACACCCCGTCTTCGAGCAGGTCAGCGATGAGCGATTGCCCGTAGGCAGTCCCCCAGTTGAAGGACCGACCACCGGTTGAGACGGCGGTGTCAGCAATGGAGCCGTTAACCCAGTCCATGTGAGGTCGTATGGCCCGGAGCAGAACGGTGTCGATGTAAAAGGCCCCGGACGTGGACGCAGAGGCGATATCGATGGGGATGCGTACGGTGAGTTGAGTGGCTTGTGCCTCGGGTCGGAAGCGCATGGATTGGGCCGCCCAACTCGTGGTGAAGGTCTTCATGCCCGAGGTGTTGGTGCTGACGACGGAGCCGTTGGCGTCACGCCCGGTGATTTCCAATCCAAAGGCTCCGTTCACTTCACCTTCACGGGTGCCGTACACGTAGGCCATCCAAGCGTGGCCAACCAGGTCTTCGGGCAACGTGAAGGTGGTTTCCAGAGAGGCAACGTCGGTTCCTGCACCCGAATAGGTGGTGCAATTGTCAACGATGGTCCGTCGAAGCGATGTGATGTCTTGGTCGTCCAAAGCGACATCCCACACCATGACCTCGTCGATTTTACCTTCGAAAAACGCACTTCCTGCCCGATTGACGCCCAGCTTGTAAAGGTCGATGTTCGTGAACGAACCGTTGGGGTAGGTGTTGGTGTTGACCAACACGCCGTCGATGTACTGCCGGATTTCACCGTCATCGAACACCGTCACGAGGTGGGTCCATCGTTGCGGCGTCACGTCACCAAACGGTTGGGATTGGTTGTTGTGCAGCATCCATTGGTTGTTGGAGACCATGTGTTGGAAGGAAAGGTTGGAACCCGCTTGGTCGTTGACGGCGAACGTGGAAGCGAAGGTGGTTTGATTGCTGGTGTTCGCCCACACCCATTGGCTGACGGTCAGGTTTCCGGTCCAATCCGTCACGTCGACTTCAGCTCGGTCGTCGATGCCATCAAACCACAAGCACGAACCGTCCGCGCAGGTCTGCCAGTTGCTGGTGTTCATGCCGTGGAGCGTCAGGTTAGCGGTGGTGTTGACGCTGTTGTTCGCCACGTTCCCTGCCCCGTCTTCAAGCGCCCAGTGATGGAGGAGCCGGTTGGATTGTGGCGTGATGTCGCCCGTCACGTAAAACGCCGAACTTGGCACGGCGACTTTCGACGTGTTGGGTCCCTGCCAAGAGAAGATGAGGCCGTGCGGGCCGCCGCCTTGGAAGAATTCGATGCGGAATTCATGAAGGCCCGCCGTGAGGTTCACCCAACCCGAATATTCCCGCATCCCGTGCATGCCGTGATTCTGGACGAGGCTTTGCCCGTTGATCCATAACTCCGACCCGTCGTCTGAATTGATGAAGAAACTCCAGTTTCCGGTGTACGGGACATCGATAAGACCGCTGAATCTCGCCCCCCAATGTTGTTTGAACCGGTCGTCGAGTCCAGGGTAAGCGTTGTTTGAAGCCCCGTGATTCAGGTGAGGTTCGATTTGCACGCGGTCCGGCGCCCGATCGATGAGGGACGGCATCGTGGCGGCATTGAAGCTGACCCCGTCGTTGTCAAAGTACTCACCGTAGATGCCTTGCATCATGTGCCCAGCATCTTGCTCACAAGCGGTTTGAACCGCAGCCTCAAAGGCGCCGTTTCCGCCTTGTTTGGTGCCCGATTGATAGGTCCACTCGAAGGCATCCTCGGGGGAAACGGTGGGCCCAGCATTCGTCCAGTACCTCGAACCGCTTTGCCACGCTGCGTCCAGTGTATCGAATCCTCCGTTGGGGAGGTAATTCAGATTCCAATTGCCGTCGTTGCTGCCCCAAGAGGCATAACCCATGACGTTGGAAACGTTCGTGATGAACTCCGTCTCCTCGTCAAACACCACCGGCAACCCCATGCTTCCGTTGAGGGTGGTGTTGGCCGTGTAGAGGTCATCGTTCCAGAACTTGTACCCCGAACCGTTTCGATTGGTCGCTAAATCGAGCGTAAAGGTGCCGCGTTGCCCAAGGCTTTGGTTGGCCCGTTCAATCAATTCCAAGGCCGTTTCCACGGTGTACCCGGTGAGTCGGGTAACCAAGAAGAATCCGTATTTGCTTCGCGTGAACGGCTCCATGGTTTTGCCCGCTAACGGCCCGTAATCGTGATTGAACCAGTAATTCCCTCCGATGGAGGCGTTGTAGGAGCCGCCAAGCAGGGCCAATTCTTGGTCAAAACTGGCCTTTTCGTTGCCTCCCGAGACGCGTAGCGGAATCCCCTTGGTGGTGACCAAGTAGTTCAAGGACGATGATGAAGACCGATTTTGAAGCATTTCAAGGAAGGGGAGGGCAAAGAAGGTGGTGAACTGGTTTCGATTGATGGTTTCCCCGGTCGGCGTTCCCGTTTCGTTGAACACGAACACACGGTCAAGCGAGATGTTTCGAGCCGCGACAAACGCCCAACCGATGGTCCGACTTTCTTCCGAGAGGTTGTTGATGAGCACGCCAACGTCGTCATAATTGATGACGCTGCCGTAGGTGAATCCGCTCGGTATCGCCACCGTTCGCCAGGGCGTTTCGTTCCAAACATCGGGCGCTTCGCCCACGTGAAATCCGTCAAACAACGATGCCTCGACCAACCAAGGTTCGGTGACAGAAGCGTCGCTCACGAAGTTTGGTGATGGGGCAAGCGACAACAACAACAACGCCACGAACGCAAGACTGCTCCGCTTCGTGGGCATTGCCCTTTCCACGCTCGGTGCCTCTTTAGCCGTATCGCTTTCGCGTAGGCGGGAGCGTTGGGTCGTCTTGGGACGAAACGGGCACCGTTTCATGATTTTTTGGCGCAGAGCATATGAAGGGTGGCCCCCTATGGGATAACGATGGCCGAACTCTACATGGCGAGAACGTGCAGGCATGGCGTGCTTCGCGTGATGGGCGGCGAAGTATGGGACCATGCCGGTGATGTTCTGGTAACGCCAGCCAACAACCGACTTTCGGGGCGCGAAGGACTGGACAAAATGATTCATCAAAAAGCGGGCAAAGAATTGACCCAAGTGACGCGCAACATTTGCCTTGAGATGAGGAAGATCAACGCCCCACCCTGCGCCGTCACCCAGAACGTGATCACCGAGCCGTTTGCGCTGGCCGACAAATACACTCACATCATCCACGCCGTGGGTCCCGATTGCCGTCGACCCAACCAGGATGAAGCCCGAAGGGAATTGCTTGCTGAAACGTACCAGAACCTCTTCAACACCATCGAAGAAATTGGCAACGTCACCACCGTCGTCACTCCACCCCTTTCGATGGGGGTCTTTGCTTATCCTCATCGGGAAGGCGCTCGCTTGACCTTGCAGGTGCTCTTGGAAATGCTCGACGGCGAGAAGGATTACGGGATTCGCAATTTCATCATCGTGGTGAAGGAGCGCAATTTCATCAGCAACATGCGAACGGTGTATCGAGAAGGCGAAGACCAGTTCCCAGGCGTGGACACCACGATGGCAGACTCAGTTCGCTAGACCCTCATCGATGCGGTCAAGTCGAAGGTTGAGGAAGTCGATTTCCTCCCGGGCCTTGCCGAGGCCTGCACTCTCAAGGTTTCGTTCGACGGAGAGTTTCATCCGCTTGATTTCGTTCAGGCGCTGCACCCGGTCCTTGGGTCGGTTGGCGGCGCTTCGCATGCTCATCAACCATTCCTCGAGCAACGCAGCCCCCCATTCAGGGACTCGCAGTTCGCTCGACAGCAGGATCGAGTGCCGTCGGTGTTGAAATCGAGTTTTCCCTTCCATGGTTCGGATGCCTTGGATTGAGCCTGGATTCCAGGTTTCAAGCGGAATATGGAGGTGCTGTTGAATCGCCAATTTCCCGCTTTGAGTGACGGTGAAGTCGGCGATCAGCACGCTTGAAGAGAGACGAAGGAACACTTGAACGACGTTGTCGTGAACCGCCCAGTCAGAAATGCGGCCGGGGCGTTCTCCCCACGTATCGTCGCACCATGCTTCGATGGCGGCGTGATGCGTGTGCATGGAGAAAAGTGGACGACGACCCATCATGAAGGTTTGTGCCTCCAAAGCCCCACGGGCAAGATATCAACGTTCAAGGCGGGTTGCGACCTCGCAAGGCCATGGTGGGCACTTGGGGGTCGGTTCAAGCCGATTGGTCCATCGTGCTCGCTTTGTTGTTGGGATGGTACGTCCTCATCCGAACCTGGGAGCGGAACGGGACGCTCGACCGTTGGAACGCCACCCGTGCCCTCGGCATCGTGTTGATGATTCGAACCCAGCGGGGTCAGCGGTTGTTGGACCGACTTGCCAAGCCTCGGAAATTCTGGCGAGCCTACGGTGAAGTTTCGCTGTGGGTGTGTTCCTTGGCCATGTTGGCGGTGGCGCTGGTGGTCTTGTTGGCCTTCATCACGTCGCTGGTTAACCCGCCCACCGCTGACCCTCCCTCGGCCAGCGAATTGGTCGCTGTCCCTGGTCTAAATCCCGTCATTCCTCTCGGATGGGGGGCGTTGGCCTTTGTGGTCTCCTTGGTGATTCATGAATTTGGCCATGGCCTTCTCGCCCGTGGCCATGGCATGCGCGTGCGCTCCTTCGGCTTGCTCCAACTCGGGCCGTTGCCCCTTGGGGCGTTTGCTGAGCCCCAATCGGACGAACTGATGCGAGCCCCACGCCGGGAACGCCTTCGCATGTTTGCTGCAGGGCCTGCCACGAATCTGTTCGCTGCCTTGGTGTTGATGCTCCTCTTGGGTGGCGTGGCCGGCCAGTTCACGGCCGACGAGGGCTACGTCCACGTGCAAGGCATCATCAAGGACGAGGGGGCAGACGCTGCTGGCATGGAGCCTTGGGACACGTTGGTGTCCATCAACGGCCAACCGGTGCACACCACCGAGGACTTCCGCCTCATTCTCGATGGATACCGTTCCAACGAATCCGTTGACCTCGTGGTGATTCGGGCGGACGGTGAACGGGAGACGCTCACCGCTGTCTTGGGCGATAAGCATGCCTACTACGCTCAATTGGGATGGGACGACGAGCTCCTTGAATCGATGGAAATTCGACCCGGTGACCCGTTCTTGGGCGTCGAGGGTTTGTCCGAAGCCACCGCCGGCATCGACCGGTTGGCGGGCCCCTTCTCGCCTCGCTGGGACGGTACCTTGCTCCAGCGTGCGCTGATGCTTCCCCTCCACATCCTGAACTTACTCATCGTCCCCTTCGAACTGAACGGCGTGGCCATTCACCCGTTTGAGGAATCTTTGATGGCCGCTGGGGACGGTTTGCTCGGCTCCGTCTTGGGCACCGAGGGCCTCCTGTTCTTGGCGAACTTTTGTTTCTGGCTGGTCTGGGTCAACCTTCTGTTGGGCTTCACCAACCTCATCCCCATGGTTCCCTTTGACGGTGGCCACATGCTTCGAGACATGTTGCATGCGTTCCTGAGCGGCGTGAAACGGGTGGGTCGCAAGATGAAACTCTGGGACCTGCACCCGATGTGGGTGGATCATTTGTCTTCCAGAGCCTCAAGTTATTCTTCGCTGGTGCTGCTGGTGATGTTGGTCTTCACCATGGTGGCCCCGTATTTGTGAGCGGGGTTCTGCCGTCCGAGCGGCGGCGTTCCAATTCAGCGAGCACATCGAGGTGTTGCTCAACCCCCCCTCGGGGGCTCGGTGCGCTTTGTTCGGTTCGCTTCTTCAGCGATGCCAACGGTGTCGACGGTTCTCCTTCGGATGAGCAGAGCATGCCGATGAATTCGTTGAGCGGCATGCCTTGGTCCCAATCGATGAACGGGGACCCGTTGCGATTCAACGGCAACGGCGGAATCTTTGGAGCGAGGTGGCGCAACGTGCCTCGCAGGCCGTTGGTTTCCACGCGGAAGATACGCCATGAATCTCCTCGAACACCCTTACGACGATGGGCGTACAACGGCATCAAACCGCTGCGTTCTCCCTCGCGAATCATCGCCTCAAGCTGGTCTTTGGTTCGACCCGAAAAGTACAGTTTCAACGCTTTGGTGGTTTTCACTTCGATGGGAAAGGAACAATCCCCTCGAAGAGCGACCAAATCGCCGCTTCCTTCCATCCCTGAACCGGCCGCTCGTACCACCAAAAAAGGCCGATTGAGCACGCATCGCATGCGGGCTTGCTCCTCGGGGGGGCAACTTCGGATGACGCCTTCCACGCCTTTGGGCGTGCCCGACAAGACGTCCCTGAGTTCCCGTTCATAGGCGCCTGTCATGCGGGGACATCGTTGTCCATCGTTCTTGATGACTTCGGTGGTTCGCCCGAAGTCACGGGTGGATTTTGAAACGCTTCGTTGGAGCGAACCGATAGGTTAGAACAGGACCGCTCCAAGGTGACCTTGTGTTGCGGGTCTTCGTGCGGACCGATGATTTTCGGTTGGCCCACCGATTGCTCAAAGCGCTGGAACATCACCGCATCGAGGTGACGATGCTGGCGACCGATGAACCGCTGCCAGACCCTTCCGCTTGGTGGTTTGGCACGCCCGAAGAGGTCACCCGTCACGGCGGGCGTGGCGTGGGTGTACGACCCGAGGACGTCGACGAGCACATCGCCCTGTGGGCGGTGACGCGTCACCATCCCTCGTCCCCCAACCAACTCGTGTTTGGATTGGACCCCGGTCCTCGACCGGGCTGCGCCTTCTTTGCCGACGGCGTCTTACTGGGGCAACACACGTCGGACAGCCTCGAGGACACGTTGAACCTCATGACCCGTATGGTCGAATGGATGGCGCCCTTGACGGTGCTTGTTCGTGTTGGGCACGGTTCGCCGGCCCACCGAGACCAACTCATCAACGAAGCCATTGCGGCGGGATATCACGTGGAAGAGGTGAACGAATACCGCACCAGCGCAGGTGCTTCTCGCCATGCGCACGGTTCATCGGCGGTGAAGATCGCCATGCTCGCTGGAAAACCGGTCCACGAACAGCGCCAGCACGCTCCTTCGTTGGGGGAGTTGCGAAATTTACAGCGTATCAGCCGTCAACGCTCCAAGGGCCGCCTGACCATTTCTCTGCAAGCGGCTCGGGCGGTCAGTGAAGGACGATGGACGTTGGAGGAGGCGTTGGAAGACGCCGGTTACGATTCTTCTTGAGCGTCCAACGGCGGGGGCGAGTGCTTCAATTCGGGGGCGCCAGCGAGCAGTCGCCTGAACAACGACTCGGAGGCCACGGGTGCAAACACCACGGCAGCCAAAACCGTTCCAAGAGCCAAGAAGGAGGACGAGGGAACATCGCCCGTTCCGTAGGAGTTGGGCCCTCCGGCCATCAACTTCACCGTACCCAACCAGGGCAATTCGCCTCCGGCGACGCCAAGAATCCATCCGTCTCGAATCGGTCCCACGACCCCTGAGGGGCTGTGAACGCCGGCAGAGCCGTTGGTGGCTGAAGCCCCTTGGTCGACCGAACATTTGTTGTTGTCTCCCAGCGTAAGGATGCCTTCGTGAGCGGGTTGCCACTGCCAGACCACCAGGTGCGCCTCAACCCCGGCGTGAGCGGGGCGCTTGCAATCGTAGTACCCGGCTTGGGTGCCGTCAAAAATCACCGTGACGTTTTCCGCGTCGCTCACGGGGGTTCCGGGGACGCTCCAGGTGAGAATGCAGGTGCCAAGTTGCCCGTCCGTGTCCAGCTTGAGGGCGTCGTAGGTGCCGCTGGGGCACGGGTCCGCGCCGGTTCGGTCCGGGCTGACGGTTTGGGCCGCCACGACGCGGAGCATGGCTCGATGGATGATGGGCGTGCCGCCCTCACCGTTCTTGTCGTAGATGATGACGTCGCCTTCCATGCCGTGCTGTGCGTAACCGTACGCTGGATGATTGACGTCCGTGGCCTCAGCGAAGGTCACCACGGTGCTGGCGGGTTGGTTGTGAACCAGAATCAGGTCTCCTGCATCGATGCTCCCGACCTCGCCCGACGGGTCGTGAACCATGGAAGCGGATTCGACGACGACCAACGGCGGCATGGAGCCGGTGTGAATGAACATGGCGCCGATGAGGCAGGCGATCATGCCCACCGCTAAGGCCAATTCCAACACCAGCGTTTTCAGCGGATGGACATCGCTCATGGAGTGGCCTCGTCTTCACCGTCGCAGCCCTTTGCTTTCAAGGAATGCGTTCCAATGTTCCAAATGGCCCGCTCCGAGCGCCTCAGCCGCCAGCACACCGTCGGCTTTGCGGCGACGAAGTTCCGACGTTGATTGAATGGCCATCACCTCTTCGAGCATGGCGACGTGGCCTTTGAACCGAAGGAATTCGGGAAAGGCCACCAAGAAGAGGATGAGCGAAACCACCGCACCGACGATGGCCATGCCGGTAAAGTCGTTCCATTCGGCATGGTCTTGCAAGAAGAGCAACTGGTAGGCACAAGCAACGAGCAGGAGGCCACTGGCCCCTGAAGTCACGGCGGTGATGGCGTATTGGCGTCCGTGTTGTTTGGCCCACCAGCGTCCAAGAAAAGAAGTGCTTTCGGTCATCCGGCCCACCTTACCCCTCCATGGTTGAATCGGTCTTCAAACCTCGCTTGAACGGAGGTGATGCAGAACCTCACTTTACGCCCTGAAAGGGCATCATTCAAATGTGATGCGAACGCTCCGAGGCTCATCCTCGGGTGGCCGACATGCAACGCGCACTTTTCCTCGTCATGGTTTTCCTACTCTCCGTCCTTTCTCCGTTGGCTGGGGCAGCCACCACGGAGACGCAATTCAAAGACGGAACGACGTCGTATTCACACACGTTTTCGCAGAAGGGCGAAGGCGCTGCCGGTGTGGTCAGCATCCCCTACGGGGCTGAAGTGACCTCGGCGAGTTTCTCGTTGCGAGGCGATGCCAGTTCAACGAGCTACACGAACTTCACCGCCGACAACCACTACGGCGGCGCAGGCGACGCCCGTATCCAGGGCCAGAGCGGCGTTTCACCCTCACCGTTCACCACCGCTTACCGAGAAAATTTGGACGTCAACGCCCAAACGGTCTATCTCAAGGGCAACCCCACCGAGGTCATGCCTCGCTTCCAATCCACCAGCGACGTGAGTTCGCTCGGTAGCGCCCACCTCAACACGACCGGGGAGTTCGTGGCTTTGAGCGATCAGGGCTACGTCAGTCCGACCAAGAAATACACCGACCTCGCCGTCAGTTCCTCAGCGGCTTGGGGCTGGATGGGGGTCGTGGTCCCGGTCAACTCCTCCGAGGTGCACGTGCTTCGTTACAGCAGTTCCTCGATGACCTCAACGCTGTACATCATGCGCATCAATCCCAGCACCGGCGCCTACATCGGTCAGGCGAACATCAACACGGGCAACTGCGGAACGAGCGCTCGTTACAACATTCACGACGCCGATGTGTACAACGGCGACGTGTACACGGCTCACTGGTCCTACTACACCGTGAACAAGTGGTCCGTCGGTTGGAACACGGCCGGCACCGCCGTGGAGTGGTCGTGCCAGTCCAACTACAACTACAACTATCCCAACTACATCTCGGGCATTGACTTCGACGACAACACCGGGAAGATGTACATCGCCGTGTACGATAACCAAGCCCAGAACCACTACCTCAAGGAGGTCAACGCCGCTTCCCCCACCGTCCTCACCAACACCTGGCTGCTGACCTCAACCACCTACTACTACGATTACGGCGCCGGTCTCTCGGTGAGCATGCCCAACGTGATGTACAACATTTACTACTACAACACGGATTACAAGAGCGTTCACTACCACTATTCGCTGCAAAGCGGCTTGTTGGTCTCCCAAGGCCAGCGAACCATGCCCGGCGGCGGACACTACGGCATCGTTGATTCCGACGACCACAAGGTCTACTTCTCCTGCCATTACGCCAGCACGGCCTACTGCACCCAAGGCCAGCGCAAGGTCCACATGTACGGCGACGGCTCGCACTACGATGTTCGAAGCGCTTCCATCAGCACGCAAACGGTGGTCGGACAACCCATTTCCACCACCCGGGCGGTGGACACCATCACGGTGGACGCCATCTACGGCTCCATCCCTGCAGGCACCAGCATCAGCGTTGATGTGTCCAACGACGGTGGCACCACCTGGCGGTCAGCCTC
>JALRLR010000032.1 GCA_023254355.1 Candidatus Poseidonia sp. | reverse complement strand
CCCGTGTGCCAGACGAAGTTCGATCTCTGAGGCCATCATCATGTGCGGTATTTTCGGTTACATTGGCCCCCAACAAGCCCTTCCGCTCTTGGTTGAAGGCTTGCGCCGTCTTGAGTATCGGGGCTACGATTCCACCGGGGTTGCCATTCATGACGAAAACGCCATCCACGTCCACAAAACCGTCGGCAAGGTCTCCGATTTGCAACGAATTCTGCCCGAACGTGTTGAAGGCAATATGGGCATTGCCCACACCCGCTGGGCCACGCACGGCGGCGTCACGCAGGTCAACACCCATCCCCATCAAGCTCATGACGGGAGCGTCCACTTGGTTCACAACGGCATCATCGAAAACTTCCGTTCGCTACGAAAGCGTCTCGAGCAACAGGGCATCGAATGCGTCAGCGAAACGGATTCTGAAGTGCTCGTTCAGATGATGGCCCTCGAGCTCGCCAACGGAGCCGAGCCGTTGGAAGCCGTGCAACGCACCGTCCAGCGCCTTCGTGGAACCTGGGGCTTGTGCATCATGTTTCGCGACGAGGACCTGTTGATCTGTGCCCGAAACGGTTCACCCCTCATCATCGGTCAGGGCGTTGATGAGATGTTTGTTTCCAGCGACCCCCATCCGCTCACCACCCACACCCAACGCGTGGTTTACCTCGAGGACGGCGACTTGGCCGTGGTTCGACGCTCCGGCATCACCATGCATTCCGCTCAAGGCGTCTCGTCAACACCCAACGTAACCGTGCTGGAGGAGGAGTGGGGCGAATCGGACTTGGGCGATGCACCCCACTACATGTACAAGGAAATCTACGAGCAACCCGATGCCTTGCGACAATGCATCGCCGGTCGTGTTGACCGCGAGATGGGCAGCGGTCGTTTGGGTGGCATGCGTTTGGCGCACGACACCTTGGTCCAAGCCCCCCATGTCCGACTGTTGGGTTGCGGCACGGCCTATTACGCTGCGGAAATCGGGCAGATGCTCATCGAGAAAATGGCCCGCATTCCCGCCGTGACGCACATCTCAAGCGAGTTTAGAAACAACGACCCCGTCATCAACCCCAAGGCCCTCTACCTTGCCGTTTCCCAGTCGGGAGAAACCGCCGACACGATTTCAGCGGTCAAAGAAATCAAGTTGAAAGGCGGCCAAATCTTTGGCGTGGTGAACGTGGTCGGCTCAACGATTGCACGTCTCTGCGAAAAGGGCGTGTACATCCACTCGGGACCTGAACAATCGGTCGCGTCGACGAAGGCCTTCACCAACATGGTCGCCGCCCTCACCATTTTTGCAACGCAACTGGGCAGGACCCGTCATCTTTCCAAAGACCAGGGTCGAGAACTCATCGAACACCTTCAACAGGCCCCGCACCTCATGGAGCGGTATTTTGACGACGTCGGTCCCATCACCGAAGCGGTCGACCTCCTCGCCGACGCCAGTTCAGTCTTGTACCTCGGTCGAGGTCTCTCGGCATCGGTCGCCAAGGAAGGGGCCCTGAAGTTGATGGAACTCGCCTACATTCCATGCCTGGCCTATCCAGCAGGTGAGATGAAGCACGGTCCGATTGCGCTGTTGGAAGAAGGCAGCCCCGTGGTCGTGATCGCACCCAACGACCATCTGAAAGCCAAGACGCTCTCGGCGCTTCACGAATGCAAAGCTCGTGGTGCCAAGATCATCCTCATTCACGAAGCCGGGGATGACATTGCATCAGAGGGCGATGTCTGCATTCCCGTTCCTGCCATTCATCCGTGGTTAACCCCGCTGCTCACGGTGCTGCCGCTTCAACTCATGGCCTACCACACGGCGCTCCGACTCGGAAGGGACGTGGACCGACCTCGAAACCTTGCCAAGTCCGTCACGGTTGAATGACGCTTCCCGGTCTTCAAACGATGGTGAAGCGCTGTTCGTTCTCTTTCCAGTTGAACGGTTTGTAACCCAACACGTGGTTGGTGTGGCGCATCTTGACAATTCCCAACTTCCGAGTCACGTCGTCACCGTGACGTTCCATCACCAAATGCATCACGCCGTCGGAGAGATAGTCTTCCACACCGTATTCGCCAAACTGTTTGTGGTCTTCCCCGGTCATCTCGCAGATGAAGAACGACGTGAGTTCCAATCGGCGAACGGCTTCAAACAAACGGAAGATTTCATCACGAGGGTTTTCCATTTTGGTCAAGGTGAAGAAGGCTCCAAGCGAGTCAAAGACCAGCAACTCAAACCCAATGGATTGGCGATAGGAGGTCAACTGCTTGATGAGTTGACCCATCCAGTCCACGCGGTTGCTCATGCCCTGTTCGTCCAGTTGAACACGGAGGTCAGCCAGGTCGATGATGGCGATTCGGTTTCGCACCCTGGGGTCGTCGACGTTCATGCCCATGTTGGCCATGTGGGATCGAAGCGAATCTTTGCCTTGTTCGAGGGTGACGTAAATGCCGCTGGTTTCACCGTACAGCACGGCGTTGTAGAGCATCGAGAACGTGAGGCTGGATTTCATGGCGCCCGAGGCCCCGGCAACGATCGAAATGTGGCCTTGCGGAATGCCACCTTGCATTTTTTCGTCCAAGCCTTCGATGTGTGTTGGAATTCGTTCAATGCCCGCCATGCGACTCACTCGTTTTCCCGTTGCCCTCCCGATTCTTCAATATCTCGCTTGGATTTGATGGGCGCAAGGTCCATGTTCCGAAAGGTTGTCCTCGGGCCATGAAGGTGTGGCTGGCGTCGAATTCGCCTCGCCGATACGCCATGCTGCACCCCCTCTTTCCCAACCTTCACCAAAGCGGGGTGGAGGGCGTGGACGAAACACCGCCCAAGGCTCCGGTTGAAGAACAGGTGCTCGACATTTGCCGTCGGAAGGCAACTGCGGTGACGAGGTTCGACCATGACCTCATCGTCGTGGCCGATACCATGCTGAGTGACCCTGACGATCATTCGCTCAGCCTCGGCAAACCTCGGGACCGAAGCCACGCCGCCATGATGCTTCACCGATTGAGCGGACGGATGCATCAGGTATGGACCGCGACCGGATTGCATTGGAACGGTGAATGGCGGTTTTGGGTGGAATGCGCCGTGGTCGCTTTTCCGGAGTTCACGGAGGCTCAGCTGGAGGCGTTGCTGGATTCCGGTTCATGGCAAGGAAAAGCGGGTGGTTACGATTTAGCGGGACCGATGGGCGAACATGCAAGGCTCGTCGAGGGCGACGAAGCCACGGTGCTCGGTGTTGCGGGCTCAGCGATGGCCCTCCTCAAGACGCTGGCCGAGATGAGCTGAAGTCAAATCAACGCCGTCAAGCCCAACTCGTGCTTGGCCATGTCGACCACCACGTTGTGGCCGGGGACCATCAACAACTTGTCTTCGGCGTCGAGGGCGAACACGCTGATGCGGGCGTCGTCGGCTTTGTGTTTGATTTCTCGTCGGCAGGCCATTTGGTGGCTTTCCATGTGAACGAGTGGGCGCAGGTCAACGATGGCGGTGTCGCCTTGCATGACTCGCTGAAGCATGGCTTCGGTCGGGAGGCGTTTCATTTCGTCAGGGGCGATGTAGCGAAGAGCGTTACGTGGGGGAGGGGGTGGGCGTGCGCTCACCACAGCGAGGTCGTGGAAGGGTTCGCCGTCCGGGGTAAGCGGGCCCGACCAACCCAACGGAGGGGCACGCAGCGGCTGGAGCGTTGGCGGCGATTCAGCGGCCATCGATTCAATCGATTCCTCTGTGGGCGACGCCTCGCTGGTTCGTGTTTCCAAGTTGACCGGTCGCTGTTGCTGCGTCGCTCTGGCGGGTTGGCGCCGGTTCACCGGGGTAGAGCCGTCGGGGTCAGGCAAGCCAAAAAATTGCCAAAGGTTCGCCATGCTGGTTCCTCAAAAGTCCAAATCGTCAAGCAACGATTGCAACTCAGCCGATGCAGGGGTTGGTGGGCTTTGTGAAACTATGGGTTGGACCGGCGCTGGAGCGGGCTGATTGGCGGCCAACCATTGCTCGCCGTAATGCTCCCACTGTTCCATCGTCCACCCTTGTGGTAATCCACTGGCCGGTAGAGGTGGGCCTCGATGGACGGGTTGAGCGTCCATCGGTGGAAGGGCGACGGCTGGCGTCGTCATTGGGTCGGGTTGAACGGCAGCGGGTTGGGTCGTTGGAGCCGAGGCGGGCGGGACGGCAAAACCGGCATGCTCAAAGAGACCCAAATCGGTGTCCTTTGCCGGCGAGGGTCGCGTGAGAACCAAGAAAAGAAGCAAGGCTACGATGATGACGGCGAGTAACCCAATGACCGCTGTCATCGTTCCGCCCAAGGCTTCCGTGATGCTTTCCACGATCCCTTCCACGGGGGCTGGGGCCACCACCACCACGATGTCGGCTTGATGGAACTCACCGTCATCGTCCGTGACGGTGAGGGTGAACGTCCACGTGCCTTCAGGGAGGTTTTCCACCGTCCAATTTGGGCCGGTGAAATCCACATCACCCGCTTTGTTCCCGTCCATGTCGCTGTCCAGGTGATTGCTTCCCCACTGATAGACGAGCGTGAGTTGGTCACTCTCCGTTTCAATCGAGTTGGCCCCGCTCAAGGTGAGGTTGTCACCGGCGACGAGGCCCTCGAGCACGCTCAGCCCGGAAATGACCGCCAGCGGAGGCATGTTTTGCACCGAGATGTCCTTGCTCACCTTGGCCGTGGCGCCGTCGTCGTCGGTTACCGTGACCGTCACGGTCCGTGGCCCGGGGGTGGCCCACGTGGGGTTGGCGGCCAGGCCGGTCAATTCGCAATCGTTGTCGGTCTGGCCGTCACGGTCGAGGTCAACCGTGGCGTCGAAATCCCAACACACCACCAATCCGTCTTTGTCGGAGGCCGTGTCATCCACGTCCACCGTGAGGTTGAGCAGTTCATCATCCTCGGAGACTTTGATGATGTTGTCGTTGTTGAGTGATCCGGCCCATGCGACGGAGGGCGCCACGTTGTGAACGATGAGGCGTTGCTCAAGCGTGGGCGAAGAGGCTCCGTCGCTGTCGATGGCTCGAACGTTGACGGTGTGCGGGCCAGAAGTCGCCCACGAAACTTGTTGTTGCGACGTTCCGCCGGTGGTCGTGAGCGTCCAGTTCTGGTCAGCGATGGAGGGATGCCATTCGATGAGGACGGTGCCGAGGTCGTTTTCGGAATCGCTTGCGGTGGCTTTGAGGATGGCCGTTTCGTCTTCGTTGATGTGCCATGTTCCGTTCTCGTCGGGCAGCACCTGCTGACCGCCTTTGGTGAGGGTCGGGGGTGAGAGGGTGGGCGGGATGTTCAGCACCGTCACCTCGACGGTGATGTTCGTGGTCGCTCCACGGTCGTCGGTGGCGGTGGCCGTGATGTTGAGCGAGCCTTCGTCGGTGGGTATGAACGTGCATGTTTTCCCCGAATTCGGCGAATCGGTTACCAAACCGCAATTCGTTGATGGGGGCCACGAAACCGTCACCTTTTGCCCCACCGGGGAGACGGAATCGATGTCGGCCAAATCTCGGACTTCAAGCGTGAGGGGGGATTCAACCGCAACGGTGGCGGGTGCCAACAATTCAAAGGTCGGTGCACGGTTGAGCACTTGGACTTCGATCGAGACTTCCGCCGTGTCCAGTTCCTCATCGATGACCAGGACCTTCACGCTCCATCCTCCGCTGCTGGACCAGTTCCATTGGGTCACGCAGTCGGGAGCATCAATCACCTCGATGAGGCCCGCTCTGGCCTCGATTTCGAATCGACAATCCACGTCACCACCGTCTTCGTCAAAACTCGCTGAAGCATCCAGCGTGATGTTCTCAAAGGTGGATTTGCCTTCGTCCGCTGAAAGAAGGGCGACGGGGAGTCGGCCGATGAAAACCGTGAGCGAAGCTTGGTTGTTGCTGCGGTTGACGTCTTCCGTAACGTTCTCATCGGGGTCCACCGTGAACGTGAGCGAGGCAAGGCCCACCGTCATGTTGGCGGGAACCGTCCAGTTCACCAACACCCGTTCTTCAGCATACGGCTGAATGGGCGGAAGGTCGGCCCGCAGCACGGTGCCATCGGGATTCTCGACCTCCATGCTGGTCGCTGAGGCGGTGAGCACGCCACGGTTCTGGGCGGGGAGAGAAAACGAGAGCAGGTCCCCGGGCAGCGCGTTGAACCCGATGGAGGCGCTTAACGTGGTCGTGTAGCCCGCTCGGGTGCGCTCAACGATGACGGAGCCCGACTGGGCAATGAGGTCAACGCCGACCACGTTGAGGTCCTCAACCACGGTCGTGGCGCCAACAATTTTGCTGATGGGGTCGTAAACGACCACCCCGTTGCTGGTGTGATCGTCGCTGCTGGGCGTATCGTCGACTTCATCGGACACGTTCAGCGCCACGCTGGCCACCCCGTTGCTGTCCGTGGTGGGATTGTGAATCGTGTCGGCAATTTCGTAGCGCAATTGCAGGTTGGTGTTCTGCATCGGAATGGAAGGCGAACCCACCGTGGCGTATTCGATGCTGATTTGTTCCATCGAGTTGGGTAGGGTGGCCGAATAGGCGGTGTACACCTCGATTTGGGTGTTGCGTCCGCCCGGCGATGAGCCGACGCTGACGCTGTTGGAGTCAGCGGGGTCGTACGTTTTGAGAATCCAATCAATGGTAAATCCGGCTGGGTTGGTGATTTGGGTCCAAACGCTGCCCCGAACGGCAGGGCAATACCAGTTGAAGCCGACGTTAACGCCCGTTTCGTTCCACTCGGCGATTTTGTAGGAATTTCCACATCCGGTGTACTGCGGCGTTTGTTGTCCCTCTTGGGGTGCACCTGTTTTGATCACCTGCCACGAGTTGTTTTCAGCCACGTCTTGATCAAAATCCGACGGGTCGAAGTAATCCGACGTGCCCGTGACTTCGGTTGAGGCGTTGAACGGCATGTACCACTGGTCCCCGTTTCGCAACGGGAAATCATGGCGTTCCTTGGCGGGCGTGTAACTGTTGTCGAAGGTGACGACGCCCAACGTTTGGGAAAGGAAGCCGATGTTGAACGGAACGAAGACCACGTCCAGCGTGAATTCGCTGTTCATCGTGGCCAAATCACGTGCACGCAACAGGTCGACGCCGTCGTAATCAATGTCCAATCGACCCGTCACGCCTTCGAGGGTTGCTCCGCTGTTTCCGGATGAAAAGCTCCCACTGATGGTGATCTCGTATGCAAGAACAGTGTCACCGTTTTCGTCGGTCGTGTACAAAATGTCCGAGACGGTGTTGGAGGTGTCTCCCGTGAGCGTGTTGAGCGACGCGGAAACGTTGGCTTGAGCCAGCAGTTGTGCCACGTCAAACTGCGTCTCGTACACCCACTCGTCGCCGATTCGATAATTGGGAACGTCCACCATCCCCACAGCGCCTTGCTGTGTGGGTTTCACGACAGGAGCGTCGTTTGCGAGGGCCGAACGTTCCATGACGGGGAGGGTTGGTGCGAGCAGGAACAACACGGCGAGCACGACCGCTGAGAGGCCCCTTCGGTGCATGATAACCCCTCAGCGTCCTGCTACAAAAGAGGGTGTCCTTTGGCGTGTTCAAGGGGATTGACTGTCCAACCACTGTTGGCCGTAATACGACCATTGTTCCGGCGTCCATCCAGGTGGCAAGCCTTCGGCCGGAACGGGCGGACCTTGAGCGGTTGAGGTATCGGGGGCTTGTTGCAAGGACTGCTGGAACAGATAGTCGGGAGGCGGTCCTTCGGGACGGCGACGCGCAAGCTGAGCCTCCCTTTCGGCGACGTTGTCAAACGCCATGGCGCCCGTGACTTCGTCCCAAATGTCCTGACTCGGTCGGCCCTTTCTCCTCGAAACGACCACCAGCAGCACGAGGATGCCTCCCAGCAACCCGAGTTGAGCCAGCGGATTGGCCTCCTCGCCCACCAAACTTGCACCGAGGTTTTCAAGCGCCGTACGGTCAGCGGGCAACACCGTGAACGTGACGACTTTCGTTCCTGGTCGTTCGGGGTCTTCGTCCCAAGCGATCACCTTGACCGAATGCTTTCCTGGCGTCCGGAACGTGAATTCAACCGTCTTTCCCATGAGGTCAGCGTCGTTGTCGGGCACCCCGTCTTCGTTGCTGTCGTCGTAAATGTCCATGTCCCAGACCACGGTCAACTGGTCAACGTCGTTGACGGCGTCGAGGGTGGCGCTGGCGTCAAGGGTGCACGTCTCGTAAGCTCGACAGGTGAAGGAGGCCGTTCGAACGATGGGCGGCGTGTTGAGCACCAAGACTTCGAGCACTTCGCTGGTGTGAGCCCCGTCATCATCGGTAACGTGGTACACCAACTTGTGCGTCCCGCTTCGGTTCCAAGTGACCGTGAGGTTGTCGCCGACCACATCGCAATCGTCGTCAGCGCTCCCAAAGTCGTCCGAGTCCATGCTCGGGTCGATGTCCCAACAACGCACCAGCGAGGCCAGGTCCGAAGGAGTGTCCGAGGCCGAACCGGTCACGCTGATGGATTGACCTTCGGCGATGGGCAGGACGGTGTCCAACGGTTCGATCACGGGCGGCACGTTGTTGACGCTGACCCACCGTTCCTGCACGCCGCTTGAGGCACCTTCGGTGTCGGTGACTTCCAGTCGCATTTTGTGCAGGCCTGATGCATACCACACCATGTCGAATTCCGAGGTGCGTCCATCGAACACACGAATGAGCGAGGGTTGGGCATCGTCGGGCCACCACGTGTGGGTCAACGCCTCGATATCATCGACCGAATCTTGGGCTTGGCCACGCACGGTGACGCCTTCGTCTTCGTTAACGTGCCACGTGTTCTGAGCGTCCATCAGGACGGGACCGTTCTCGCCCACGAGTTGAACGTTGACGCTGTGGGGTTGAATGTTGGTGAATTTCACATCAAAGGTCGCCGAAGCCATGCTGTTGTCGTCGTCGGTGCCAATCGCCGTGAAGGTCTTCCATCCTTCGGTGGTGGCGGTGGTGGTGCACACACGGGTGTAGTACCCTTCCTTGCAGTTGGCTCCGGGCCAGTGAACGTCCACCACCCCTGGCCAAACGTCCTCGGAGTCCGAATCGTTGGCGTAGGCGTAAAGGGTGATGGGGTATTCCACTTTGGCCTCGCTTCGGGCGCTCCGGATTTCGATGAGCGGGGCGCGGTTCATGACTTCAACCTCCAACGTCATGTTGGTTTCGTCACGCTCCTCATCTTCCACCGTGATGACCACGGGGTAGACGCCATCGTCAATCCAGGTGTAATTGAGCATGCACGTGGGCGAGACAATGCGCTCCCAAGACCACGTCCGTGTACCGTCGTCAAACGGGACCTTGAATTCACATGACACCTCACCGCCGTCCTCATCAAAACTGGATGAAGCGTCAAGCAGAATCACCTCGTTGGTCATGCCCGTGGCGTTCTCGGCTTGGGGTGTTGGCACTCGTCCAACGAACAGATCGATGACGGCGATGTTGTTGTTGGGGTCGGCGTCCGCACCGTTCACGCCGCTCGTGTCACCTTCCCATCGCAAGGCCAGCGTGCCGATGGCTTCGTCCAACGGGACCGTCCAGTTCGCTTGCATCTTGAACACCTCATACGTTTCCAACGACGGCAACGACGTGGTGGTTGAGGTGCCGTCGGGGAGCACCAAGGTGGCCTCGGAAGGGGCCGAGGTCGTGATGCCTCGGTTGTTGAACGAGACTTCGATATCGAGGACGTCCCCGGGCAGCACGTTGTATCCCGAGAGGGCGTTGAGCGGCGTGACGGTGCCGCTGCGATTGCGCAGGATGACGGCGGCTTCTTCGTCAGCGAACACGTCGAGACCGACCAAGTATTCGTCGAGCGTGATGGTGGCTGCACCCACTTTATTCCCGGATTTGGCCACGAGCCCGTGGCTGGCGTAGTCCAACAGGGTGGAGGAGGAATCCAACGCGTCGCCGACATCAACGAGGGCCCAAGCGCTGCCGTTGTTGGCCGTGGTCAAGGTTTGCACGCTTCCCTCCGTTTCATGATGGAGTTCAACCGAAACGCCCGCAGGATTGGAGAAACACGACGCCGAAGCGTTGACCCAGACTTCCATGGGGGTGTTCAGCGCCGTCACGGACCGAGCAGGGTTGACCTCGAGGCAATCCGACCGCACGCCGGGGTTGGTGTAGGGCGACACGCCGGTGGCCCCGACGGGGTCGTAGCGTTTGAGGCGGAAATCGATGGTCAAGCCGATGTCGTCGTCGGTGTGGAGCCAAGCGTAATTGCGAACCTCCGGGCAGTACCACCGGTAGCCTTCCGAATCCCCGTCGATGTTGTAGGAGGTCATTTCGTAGGAGCCGTTGCAACCGCCGTAATCGGTGGATTGACCGATGGAATTGATCGGTTTGCCAACATCGGTCACGACCCAGGTGGTGCTGTTGGTATCGGTTTTGGGGGGTGGGAAGGGGGTGATGTAGTCGCTTTGCCCGGACCACTGTGAGGTGGACGTGGTGGTGGTGGTCCAGCGTTCGTTGGCTCGAAGCGGGAAATCGTAGTTTTCATTCACCGGCGAATAGGTCGTGGTAATGGTGATGTCACCAAGAATTTGTTCGAGGAACGAAATGCCGCTCGGCACAAAGCGGATGTACAGGTCAAGGTCGCTTCGGATGGAACTCAGGTCGCTGACCCGCAAGTATTCGGTTTGCGTGAATTGAATGTAGACGTTGCCGGTGTACCCCTCAAGGCGAACACCGGATTTGTCAAAGTTCGCTGAGGTTCGCAGTTCGTAGGCCAGCACCGACATGTTGTCGACAGTTCGAGTCGTGATGCCCATGACCTCGGAGGTGGTGTCGCCTTGGATTTCACCCACCGTGGCGTCCACGCCGGTGTCGGTGATGAGGATGCTTGGGTCAAAGGTGCCGGAGTAAATCCATCGGTCGCCCACCCGCCAAACGGGCACGTCTGAAACGCCGGGGTCAAACCCTTGATTGCGCTTGATAACCTCGGGTTTCTCAAGCACCTCGTGTTGCAACGGAACGAGGGTGAACAGGAGGAGCAACACCAGCGCCACGGGGACGGGATGGTGCGTGCGTGCTCCGCCCATGATTGGCGCAGGCCAAATGGAGAACATCAAGACTTCTCCTCGCCAGCGAGGAGCTCACGACCTTCAGAGCAAGTCAGCCAATTCGTCCTTGATGATTTCAACGGCTTCGAGAATCTCGTCCTTGTGGCGGGCGCCGGTGATGACCATCTTGCCGGATCCGAAGATCAGGCAGACGACCTTGGGGTCGTCCAGTCGGTAGATGAGGCCGGGGAATTGCTCGGGTTCGTACTCGCAGTTCAATTGAATGGCGATGTCAGGGAGGTCAAGTTCTTCGGCGACGCGGGTGCTGGCGACGACGTTGACGACGGTCAAGCGTTCTTCATCGGTGGTCATATAAACTCCGAATTGGCTTTAGTATATAAAAGGAATTTCGTCACCAATCCACCATTCAGGCTCGCTGACCCCATCATGAACGGTTGTTGGGTGACGGCTCCAAGCGAACCCCTTCGTTGCCGAGCCGAGAGATGAGGGTCCGTCCACCGGCGAGTTCGATGGCTTCGCTGGTTTCCTTGGGCGTGCGAGTGAGGGCGACCATGCACCCTCCTCCACCGGCCCCGGTCAATTTGACGCCCAGCGAGGTCGGCAAAGCCGCTTGGATGAGGCTTTCAAGCTCGGGCGATGAGACGCCAAGCCCTCGCAACAAGAGGTGGTTTTCGCTCATGGCCCGACCCACGGCATCGTAGTCGCCTTGCGTCAAGGCCTCGAGTCCTCGGCGGGCGACGGTACCGATCGCAAGAATGTCGTTCATTCGCTCAGGATGCTTGCTGACCGTTTCAGCCACCAGCGCTACCTGTTGGGAGGTTGGGGCGTGAACGCCCGTGTTGCCCAACACCAAGTAGACCTCGTCCTCGGGCGCTTCCATGCGGTGAACCTCCCACCGTCGCTCGCCCTCGGGCGTGGTCAGCGTTCGTGTGTAAGCGTGGTTGGCCACCGTTTCGTGTCGGTCGGACAACACCACGATGCCGCCTTCCACGCTGGTGGACGTGTCCATGGGCGAGGCACGGCCCATCTGGGCGTTGGCTTCGGCTTGATGGGCGATTTCACTGAGTTGATTGCGGTCAAGCGCTTGACTCGGATGAGCAAGGTGGGCCATCGCCGCGCCGACCGCAGCGCTCAAGGCGGCACTGGAACCCAGTCCCGAGGCTCGAGGGATGTCGCCTTGGAGGTGAAGGGCCATGGGAGGAGCGTCGTCGCCCAAGTACCGCTCCTTTAACATCGCAATGTGGGGGTGTTTTTGCGGGTTGAGGGCGCTGCCGTCCACGCTCCACGAGTTGGCCGGTCTCATCGTGACCGTTAACCGCTGCTCAATCGCTACGGCCACCGCTGGCTGGCCGAACACCACGGCGTGTTCGCCGAAGAGGATGCATTTTCCCGGGGCGCTCGCCACAACGGTTGACGCTCCATCCCCCATGAGGTGAACATGGGTTTGGGCTTCATATTCCTTGTTACGAGGCGAGCCGATTCGCTGGTGAACTTGACGGTGGATTCAAAGTGCGTCTTGACCTGCGAGGGTTGAACGCAGAACTGCGTGAACGGTGAACAGCATGGAACACCCTTTGTTTATGGAATACGGGCCGCTACCGGGTTGGGTCATTCTTCTGGTTATGGCCGGCGTGTCGGGCGGATTTTTCGCCTATCAGGTGGTCAAGGCTTCTCGCCTCGTCCTCAAAGGCAAACCCGAGAACCGGTTTGACAACTGGGGTGCGCGTGTTTCCGAAGTGCTCAGCGGCTGGTTGGGTCAGAAAAAGGTCCTCAAGGACCGCGTGGCGGGCGGCATTCACGTCCTCATGTTCTGGGGTTTCCTCATGCTCTCCACCGACATGTTCGACCTCGCCACCGGCAACAAATTCTCGCAGAACGTTCTTCCCGATGCCCTGCGAGGCCCGTGGAATCTGATGGTCGAAACGGGCTACACCATCGCCTTCATCGGGTGCGTGCTGGCGCTGATTCGCCGCGTGGTGTTCACCCCTGAGAAGCTCAAAGGCAAGTCCCAACTGGAGGGCAACGTCATCTTGCTGCTCATCATGACCATCACGACCACGTCGTTCGTGGTCGAAGCGGGCGAGTCCACCGTGTCCTCCACTTGGGAGCCCATCGGTTACTGGGTGGCCAGCACGTTGGTTCCGACGACCAGCATGGTCGTCGCCGCTTACTGGGCGCACATGCTGGCCATCTGCGTCTTCCTTTTCCTCATCCCGCT
>JALRLR010000031.1 GCA_023254355.1 Candidatus Poseidonia sp. | reverse complement strand
CTCTGGCCGTGTTCAATGCGAAGTACCGTGAAACATCACCGAACCCACGAAACCTTGCTGCCGGAGCGCTTCGCCAAAAACACGCTGACGGCAAGGCCGATGCCTCGGATTTGGTGTTCCAAGCCTACGATGCCCAAGTCCCGGTGGGCGCTGACCGCCATCCCGACAGTCAACCCGTCCCCTCGTTTGTCAACGACACGGAAATGCTGACTTGGATGGAAGACTCGCTGGGGATTGTTCCCGCACCCTGGACGTTGCACGAAGGCCCAACCCCTGCCGACACGGCGGGGTTGTTGGATGAGGCCACGCATGTATGGACTGAGCGCCGTGAGGGCTATGGCTACGAAATTGACGGTGTGGTCTTCAAACTGGATCCCCTCGCCGAGCGAGACGCTCTGGGCATGACCGCCCATCATCCACGGTGGGCGCTGGCATGGAAGTTCCCGCCCGAAGAAGCGACCTCCGTCCTGATGGCCGTTGAATGGCAGACGGGCCGGACGGGCAACATCACGCCCGTGGCTCGAATCGCTCCGCAGCGAGTCGGCGGCGTCACGGTGGAAAACACCACCCTGCACAACGTGGGCGAAGTGGAACGGCTGGGCATCAGCATTGGCGACAAGGTGCTCATCGTTCGTCGGGGCGATGTGATTCCGAAGATCGAACAGGCCCTCGGCCCAGCAAGCCAAGCCGACATCGATGGCCGCTTCCATGCGTCGGGTGACCCGTTCGTGGCCACGCTGCCTCCCTCCTCCGCCATCGATGCCCCCAACGTGTGCCCGGCCTGTGCCGGCGAAGTTGAGGTTGAAGGGGCGTTTCTCAAATGCTTGAACCTGTTTTGCGATGCTCGTACCAGTCGCTCGGTGTTGTATTGGTGCCGAGCGTTGGAACTCGACGGCGTGGGCGAAAAACTCGTTGAACAGTTGCTGGATGCGGGACTGATTTCCTCGTGTGCCGACCTCTATCGGTTAACCATGGACGACCTGTTGGGTCTGGAGCGGATGGGCGAAAAGTCAGCCACGAACGTGCTCCATGAAATCAACAAAGCCCGAACCATGACGCTCGGTCGATTCTTGCATGCCCTTGGGCTGCCCGGCATCGGACCGGAATTGGCCACCTCCATGGCGCGTTCGCTGGGCGATGCTGCAGGGTTGTTGAATTGGCTCGACGCCGCTCATGCCACCGAATCCGATCCTTTGTTTGGAGCGTCGGTGGATGCCAACGGCAAGGCTCACGCGCACAACGCTGCGTTGCGGCAAGTCTTGGCCATCGAAGGCGTGGGGGAAATCGTTGCGCTCCAATTCCGTGACGGGCTCGCTCGTCGCCGAAGCCTGCTCGACGATTTGGTGGCGTTGCTCGTCGTTGAACCCGAGCCAATGGTTGACGCTGGCGGGCCGTTTGAAGGCATGACGTTTTGCGTAACGGGTACGCTTTCCGCACCTCGAAAAGAGGTTCAACAACGCATCGTCGAGGCGGGCGGGAAGCTTGTAGGCAGCGTTTCCGCCAAATTGGACGTCCTCGTGGCCGGCGAAAAAGCAGGGTCGAAATTGGAAAAGGCCCAATCCCTGAACGTCACTGTTTGGACCGAACAACGTCTCAACGAAGCCTTGGCAACCGAACCCGCTCAACCCTCAGGGCAGGACGAAGCACCCGAACCACGGGCGACACCGTCGTCGCCGCAGCGTTCGCTTGAGGACTTCTCGTGAACATCAACCGTAAAGCATGGCGTTGCCCGGGGTTGAGCCATCGCCTTCACCGGTCGGGTCCAACAGCGCCTTCAGTTGAGCCTCCAACATTTCGGCTTCCTCAAGCAGCGGTTCTTCGGGCAGCTCCATGGGAAGCAAATCGTTGAGTCGCTCGATGACCGCTGCGGCCGCTCGGGCGTCGGGGAAGCGTGGGTCGGCTTCCACCATGATGGACATCGTCCCAATGCCTCGGCGGGTCGCTTCGCTCAGGATGCCGGCGTTCATGCCACGAATCACCCCGTTTTCCAGAAGCGGGATGTTCATCTCCCGCAGCAGGTCACGCACCGTTTCGTTGCACCCGATGCCCACCACGTCGATGGCATCGGTATCCTCGTATTCCACCACCGGGTCCACGCCGTCCATGCCGGATTTCATGCCCGCTTTGGCAAACGCATCCACGACCACCCCGGCGAGCACTTTGTGTTCCTTTGACCATTCAAACAAGGCCCAGACGATCTTGTGCACCAACGACTCGGGAACCACCATTTCGCTCATGAGCAAAATCACTTGGTCGCACCCTTCAATCGTGCATTGCGGCTTTCCTGCATATGCACGAATGGGTGGGAGGGGCACGCCCTGTTGAATCAAGGAAATGGCGGGCAAGCGATCGTCAACCAACCCTCCAACGAACTCCAAATCCAAGTGGTCAATCAAGTAATGAGCCACGATGCTCGAGACCATGCCCACGCTGGGAAAACAGGCGATGACCATGGCGTTTTCTGTTTGAATTTCCGTGTTGATTCGCAGACTGGGTGCATCCATGCGTCGTGGTGTGACCCGCTCGCCTTCAAGACTTCCCCACACGCGTCACCAAACCTTCTTGATGCTTCGCTCCAGACCGTGAGTCATGGTGGAGCCAACAGGAGAGGAACGGGCCCATCAGTTATCACCCTCAGCCTGGAACCGTTACGAAACGTGCCCACGGATGTATTGGCTGAGTCGTCAACGGCTGCCGCGGAAGGCCGGGATGGCCGCCTCGTTGGGGACAGCGGTTCACGCCTCCATCGAAGACCTGCTCAACATGGACCTCGATGGACGAAATGGCGAAGAGACCGGGTGGCTTCCCTTGACGGCCGAAGGATTTCTCAAAACGCGGTGGGAAGAGGAAAAAGCGGT
This sequence comes from Candidatus Poseidonia sp., assembly GCA_023254355.1. GTDB lineage: Archaea > Thermoplasmatota > Poseidoniia > Poseidoniales > Poseidoniaceae > Poseidonia. The sequence goes on along the minus strand of JALRLR010000031.1, from coordinate 10,867 downwards.
TTTCCTCTCAACGCCCCGCCGCCCTGATTGGAAAGAAGGTAAGTGGAGTGAGGCCCAACAACAACAACACGGGGGCATCGTGCTGTTGCTCGACCACATTGGCGCACGGCATTTGGCCCACGAACATGTCACGGTTGCTTTGTGGCGTCACCTGCAGTCGCTGACGATCGCAGTGGAAGGCGAATTGAAAACAAGCGATGGGCGTTTGATGGGACGCTTGGACCTCTTGTTCGCTGACGTGAATGAAGACGGCGAAAAAGTGGGCTGGCTCGTGGCCGATTTGAAGACGGGCAACGCTCCAAGTAAAGAGCTCAAACCCGAAGTGAATCGGCAATTGCGAATGTACCGAGACATCTTGCTGGCGAACAACCCTTCGGCACCCCCTGTCCGAACGGAAGGATGGTACACAAAAACCAGTTCAAAATGGGCCGCTGAAGGTGAGAGCGTGCTTGAGGACGCCTATGCTGCGTGGGAAGCCACGCGACCGACACCGCTTCCGCTTGCACCCACCCCCGGGGCGGATTCGTGCGGCGGCTTTTGCGATTGGAAAGCGTGGTGCCCGCATTGGTGGACGTGGCGCCAGGATTCGGGCACGCTTCATCAAGGCGATTTCGCCGATGCCGTCGTTCTGCTTCACCGCTATGAGGAGGCCACGGGCGCCGCCGTTTTGGAACTCTGTGAACCGCTCGATGCCACGGGTCGAGCCATTCCCACAGGCCATCAAATCGGCGCCCGGTTTGACGGTCGAGGAAAAGAGGTGGTCGAAACTCTGCTGGCATCGGGCCACCAAGGCCCCATGTTCATCGGTTCGGCCATGACCAGCCGGGCCACGTGGCGGGTTGGGCCTTGGTGCGATGTGTTGCCATGGGCGCCCTTCCCGGACGATGTCCCCCACACCCCAGCATCATAGGTCGAGGTGGCGCCGAACCGCTTCTCGCGATTCGATGCAATCCAAGCCGTTGGGCGAGAGAAGCCACGTGATGTAGGAGGGGTCGGCGGTTTGAATTTCTCGAAGGTAGCGACCTCGATGACGACCAAACGAGAGCACCAATTCTTCGCCGTCCATTCGGACTTTCCCCATGGCGTCGAGCGGTTCCAAATCGTTGAGTCCACGACCGAGTTCTGAAGCATCGCGGGCCCCGTCGCCGTGGACGATCCATCGCTCCAGCTCGCCGAGGGAGCGACGAAAGGCAGGGGCGTGATCCACCGAAAGGCGCCAGAACAACAGCATGGTGGCGGCCGCATCGGCGGCGGCCGTGTGGGCCGCTTCGAGACGAATACCGTGTCGTTGGCACAGGGCCCCGAGGTTGTGCGGTCGCGGAAGGCGAAGTCGACGAACCAACTCGAGGGTGTCCATGATCGCCTTGGGTTCTGGTGCCAATTTTCCAAGGCGCAAATACTCGTTTTTGAGCAACGCATAGTCGAAATTTCGCACGTTGTGGCCCACGAGAACGGCTCCTTCGATCATCTCCGCCAATTCATCGGCCACGGCGGCAAAGGTCGGCTGGCCGCGAACGTCTTCGTTGTAAATTCCGTGGATTCGACTGGCGTCCAATGGAATGGACCGAGTGGGATTGACCACCTGTTCTTGGTTCACCGGTGTTCCGTCGGCCATGGTACCGATGAGCGCGAATTGAACGATGCGGTCGTTGTTGGTTGAGACGCCGGTGGTTTCCAAGTCGAAGGCCAACACCTTCTCGCCTTGGAAAAGGTCTTGCCCCATGAGGATTGAACGGCCGACACCCTCTTTCAACATCACTCCTAAGCGAGATGAAGGGTTGGCGCGACCATGGGGCTGAGAGACTGGTTTCGGAAATCCACTTCGGGACGGCCAACGGCGGAGGATAACGAACCTTCCTCGGTGGCTGAAGAACCCTTTTCACACACGTTCGAAGAAATGCAAGCCCAGCGGGCCAACGAAGCGCTTTCGTTGTTTGACGAGCACGACGAAATTTCCGAACCGACGGCGCCGGCGATTGAAGCCCCCTACGACGCCGGACAAGCAGAACCGGAGGCGTTGTTGGCCGACGACATGGGCGAAGCGTTCACGCATGCTGACGAAATTCACATCGAGGACGTGAACGAACTTGACGACCCCTACCTGCAAGCCACGGTTGAAGGCGACGTGCCCGAACCCGTACGCCTTGAAGAGGGAGAAAATCCCGTTGTTGATTGAACACGCTTCCCGAACCATTAGAAAGGGGGAAAACGGCGATTCGTCCATGATGGGCGCGACCTCGCAAGGGCGATTCGCCACCTTCACCCTCGTTGTGGTGCTGATGGCTTCGCTTGCGGGATGCGTCGGGCCGCTCGACCCCACGGTCGACCCAAGGGCAACCCTTGAGGCGTATCCCACCTTGATTCAAGAGGGTGAGATGGTCACGCTGGATGCCCGTGAATCCACTCCGGTGGAAGGGGTGATCACCGGTTACACTTGGGATTTTGGCGACGGCACCACCGCTGAAACCATCGTGGGATTCACTTCGCACACGTACCTGTTCCACGGCATGTACACGGTTCGTTTGACCGTGACCAACGACCAAGGCGGTACCGACGACGCCATTGCGACCGTCAAGGTCAACGGCGCCCCGACGATCAACATCAGCATGCCAACCAGCGTTCGGGCGGGCGACGCCGCCTTCCTCGATGCGTCCAATTCGATGGATCCAGAGGGCGACCAACTCACCTTTGCTTGGGACCTGAATTTGGCTGAAGATTTGGACGGCGACGGGGACCCCACCAACGACGCCGATGCCACCACCGAATCGGTCCTTCTCGACACGTCCCGTTCGGGCTTGATGCTCGGTATGCTTCGCGTGGACGACGCCTCCGGAGCCTTTGCTGTCCAACCGTTTGAGGTCAACGTCACAACACGGACCTTCAAGGTGGTGTGGGTGACGGAAACGGTGGAGATGAGTTGGGACGAATACCTCGACCAGGGAGAGACTTGGTCGGGCAACATGACTCCGGGCGAAACCGGGCGTGTGTTGAGTTTCAACGCCGTGCTGGAACTGAATCGGGACGTGGCTCCACCCCACGACAACTTCTCGCTGACGTTGCAAATCCTCGACGAGAATTATCGCCGCGCCGTGAACACGGAGGCCGGAAATTACACGACCAATGAACCCGCTCGGGCCGAGATGGGTGAAGATGGCATGAACAAGGCGGGCGAGGACGGGATGTTCACCTCCGATTCGGAAGATGAATTGTTGCGTTTGTTGCTCAACGACCGAGACGCCAACCGAGGCCAAGGGGTTTGGGTGTGGTCGGTGCTGGCCAAGCAATCGGACCCCGACGCCATCATCGGGGAGTTGGACCCTGACCCTGGCAACGATTGGACCTTGACCGTTGAAGTCGTCGTGATGCGGCCCAGCTTGACCGAAGTCTCGGTGGCGGAAAGCAACGAGTCGTAGCGAAAGGGGTATGAAGCGGGGCCGTTTGGCAAGGATTGGTTACGATGGTTGACACGGTTGAAATCGGACGCGTGACGCTTCGAGACACGGTTTCCGTTGATTTGTCCGTTTGGATGAACCATCCCGACGACTGGGATTTCCGACCAACGTTGAGCTACGCAGGCTCGACCTTGACGATTCGTTGCGCCATTGAAGGCCACGTGTTGGCCTCGGTGGAGTTGGACGATGAACAGGATGAGGCGCTTCAGCGAGACCGCGTTGCCGAACTTCGTGTGAAGTTCCAAGTCCACGGCATGCACGGACGTCTCAACGACATTCACCCCATCATCGCCGACGGCAAAGCCAAGAAATTGGCCACGGCTAACTGGAAAACGACCCAGCCGGTTTCGTTTGAGTGAAGTCCCAACGAATCTTTGATAACGGTTCATTTTGTTTTGGCCGTTTATGTCAAACCACTCAAAAGGAAGCCAGAAAAAAGCCCGATTTGAACGCCTGTGCAGCGAAATCAGCCGTTTTGTCACGGCGAACCCGGGCTGCTCGGCCCAAGCCATCGTGGCCAGTTTAAATCACGACAGCAAGATGCGAAACCACGGCTTGACCCCTCGAAAAGTCGGGTTCTTCATCACCCGAAACCTTCGCCAATCGCTCGTATGGTGGCAGGATCATCGTGCTGGACGCCGCGTGTACGGTCCGTCAGGGGAATCGGGACCAAAGAACTGAACCTTGCTCCCGAATCAAGCGTGGTGCTCATGTAGGGCACGCGTTTCACCCGAACCATGGAGGGAGAGGTGGCCGCCTATTTCGATTTGGACGGCACCCTCCTGAACGCTTCCAGCGAGAAAACGCTCACCGCTCACTTGGCCCGAAAACGCCCTTGGCGCATTCCGTGGGGGGCGCTCGCTTGGACGACGGGCTTTCTCACCAATCTGCTACGCGGTCGGGCGGTCTACGATGCCGCCAGAAATCGAGGGCATCTTTCGCTCGCCTCTTGGGAGGTGTTGGCCTCGTACAGCGAAGATCTCGCTGAACATCACTTGAAACAACACGTCCCACAACAGGCATGGGACCAACTCGAATGGCATCGCAGGCAGGGCCATCGATTGGTTCTCGTCACCGCCACGGTGGCCCCGATGGCCGAAGCCATGGGGCGCGTGCTGGGCATGGACGCCGTCTATGGTTGCGGCCCAGCTCAGCGAGAGGGCCGCCTTTCCGGTTCGGAGCGCGGTTGGAGTGTCCCCCGGCGCAAGGGCAAGGTCCCCGTGGTGCAAGACGATGCCAACGCCAACGGTCACGACCTCTCGGCGTGTTACGGGTACGGCAACACGTTGGCCGACTCGTGGTTCATGTCCTTGTGCGGAAATCCCGTGGCGGTGAGCCCTGAAGGGCCGTTGCGACGCCACGCCGAGCAACATGCATGGCCCGTGGTGGACTGGCGTTCTTGAGTTTATATCCAGTCGAGTCGTATCGTTCTCATGAGCGACGTGCCCCTCGGAGAATTGTTTGGCGATATGTTTGACGATGTCCCCCTCGAAGACCTGTACCCCGAAGACCAATCAGGGCGAAGGGCCGTGTTGTTTCACAACATGCTCGAGAAGGCCAAATCCGTTGAGCGTGCAGCCGAGTTGGTCATGGGCATCATGGAGAAGAACCAACGGCGAATGAAACTTGATGAAAACGGCAAACTCGTCATCATCGGCCATTTAGCCTACTACCGAATCGATATGGTGTCGTTTCTGAAGAAGTTCGTCAATCCGTTCACCTACAATTCCTTTGACGTCGTGGAGGTCCACCCCAAGACCGGCATGGTCGAAAAGCCCGAGACCGCTTGCGTGCAGGTTCGTGACCAGGACGACATGCCTGCCTACGATTTGTTCGCCGGTTACATCTTGGGCTTGCTCAACGACAACGTGACTTGGTTGTCCGACTCCCTTGAGCCCCTGCGAAACACCTTGATTCGAATCTACGGCGTGACCCCTTCTCCGTTGACCGAGAGCCTTTCGGCCCATTTCGGCGCCGAGGTCGGCGGTGAATTCAACTTCTCCGATGACAGCTTCACCTTTGAAGGAACCAACGGATGGAAGTGGAAAATCGGTTTCGGACAACCCTTGACCCGCGGTTTCTCCATCGCCTACCAAAAACCCCGTCAGACCTGGTGGAACCCCATGTTCGAGGACCACCTGCAAGAGACCACCGGCCACTACTCTTTGTGCGGCTTCTTTGATGTGGTGGAACACCTTTCTCAGTCTCCTGCCCTGCTCAAGAGCGCCAATGACTGGCAGACCGACCCCATCTTTGTGCGCAAAGTCGCCGTGGATTACCCACCTTTGGCCAAAATCCTGAAGGAAACCGTCCTGGATAGCGAGGATTACGACCCTCACGAAATCTACACCTTCTACGACGAACGCGTCAACGACGAAGAAGCCCGAACCATCGTCCAGTTGGATGAACAGGTGCGCCAGCGCGTGCACGCTTGAGGGTGAACATGGCGGCCCCACCGCGATTCGAACACGGGTTCGAGGCTCCGCAAGCCTCTGTGATATCCAAGCTACACTATAGGGCCGATTCGGCCCAACGGCCACCCCAATATAAGCGCGAGGGTGTTTTCTCTCCCGCGTATTCACAAGGGTTCATGGGCGTCGTGGTGATGGCCCAAACATGGTTTTGACGTCGGAGCGGACGGTGGAATTTTCCATGGTGGATCTGGCCAACATTGCTTATTATCCTCGGATTTACGATTTAGCCCACCGTTTTTTTGAAGCAACCTGGCCCGAAATTTGTGGCCAGACCTATCCCCACATCTTGTACGAGCGAAAGGTGGGGTTTCCCCTCCTGCACATCGAATCGTCATTTCACAAGCCGATGCGATACGGTGACACCATCACGGCCAACATCACCATCACGCATTTGGGAAACACCTCCCTCACCTGGCGATATCGGCTCTACAATCAGGACGCAGCGTTGGTTTGGACGTCCACGCAAACCACGGTGTGCGTTGACATGGATACGATGGAACCGCTCCCTCTTCCCGATGATATTCGGCGCGGCCTCGAGGCTCACCTTGAATCGGAGGAAGCGCTTTGAATCTGGATTTCAAGGAGGGACTTCGTCCCGACGAAAAGGGACCACGGAACATCGCCGTTCTGTTGTTCCTCAGTTCCCTGCTGGTCGCCGGTATGGGTTGGCAAGATTGGCAATTGCACCACGAAGGCTTGAGTGACGGCGAAATTGAGGTGTTCTTGAAAACGCCCAACAATCAAGAAGGCGAACCCACCACCGTTGAGCAGTATCGCGATTTTGAGGACGAAGTGCGTAGTCAAAACGGGTACCTTCTTCGAAGCCTTTCCCTGCTGGCTTCCTCCGGTTGTTTGCTGATGGGGTCGCTTTTGCTTTATCGACTCCAACGGTTGGGTGCACAACTCTGTGTGGCCGGGGCCGCCATCGGCCTTGTGGGCGGTGTTTGGGGCAGCGTGATCATCAATCGGTCCGCCGCAACGTTTCTCGGTGAAGCGTTGGTGTTGACGTACGAGATTTGGGTCTATTTGTGCGGTTCGTTGATGGGGTTGTGCTTGGCCATGGCCGCTTTACCTCTCTTGAATGCGAAAGCAAAGTTGGCGCTCAAACCGAGGGTGGCGTTGGCTCAATCGGAAGAGGAATGAGCTTCCGGCTGCGGCCATTTCTTTGCTAAGGCTTTTCGCAAATCATCGTCCATGATAGCGTTCCACCAGTCGCTCCCTTGCCAAATCGCATACTTCCCCCGAATGCCGCGGAGGTCCGCCCCCTCAAACCGACAGTTGCGGAAATTGGAGAGGTTGAGCCGCGCCTTGCGCAGGTCCGCTCCCCGGAAATCCGAGTGGTCAAAGGCGGATTTCATCAAATCGGCTTCCACCATGGAGGCACGTCGAAAATCACAATGGGTGAAATCACCCTCGGTAAGGTCCGCCTCATCAAGGATGCAACGACGGAAGCTTGAGCCCGTATGTCGCCCTTTTCGAAGCACCTTCCGGGAGAAATTTTGGTAGGAATAATCCACGACGACGGCTTCTTCTGAGGTCGATTCGTCGTCTCGTGGGTCGCCTTGACCCCCGCCGGACATCACCATGACATCATCTCAGGCGCCTGAGCGCTTGTCCAAGTGGGCACGGCCTTCGGGTGTAAGGATTGCGAATCGGTTTTTGTCGTCATGTCCGCTTGGGACGACCAAAAAGTTCCGCTCTTTGAGCCGATTCAAATACAGCGAGAGGTTACCCGGTGGGTCAATCCCTGCATCGTTGAACAGATCGTTGACCACCCGAGGGGGGCTGTCGCTGATGTTCTCGACATCACGAAGGTAGTGGATGGCCCCGAGGACCTGATCCGGCTTACGCGTTAACGAGCAATTTTCCAACAAGGCACGAAACGCTGACCCACGTTCGGGCAGCCCGGCTTCTCGAGCGGCGTTCACCGCAGCCTCAAGCGCTTGTTCCCGAGCTTCTCGGATTCGCTCAAGGAGAACGGTCCACGTGTGTTCGGTCTTGAGTTGGGCGAGTTGTTCGTCCACTTGAATCGTCGCGCCTTCCAGGTCAATCTCAATATCGCCGGCTTGCACGGTGAACCTCAATCTCCACGCCCTCAACGGTAATGCTGTTCCCCTCATTGATAACATTATGTTGTGAAAAATGATACATTTTCCGTCAAAACAGGCGTTCAAGAAGCCGAAACCGACATAATAGGTGGAGCGCCACCTCTCGCTGAGGCCTTTCAATGCGTCAACGCCCCCACATCGGTTTGCTCGTTGTGTTCTTGCTTCTTGCACCCGCTTGGTCGGTGATGTTGGCCCAGGCGCAAGGCGGCACTGTCTCCACCTTTTCTGATGGAACCGCCTCGCACACCGTCACCGTCAGCGGGGGGCAACACGGGGCCATTGGGTTTGAGTTGCAACGAAACACCACCGTGACCTCGGCCTCGTTCTTCGTCCGGCCCGATTCCAGCGGCCCCTCTCCTGGGTCGGTCGATTTGGACATCAACAACGACGGCTTGTACGAATGGGAGTTTTCTCAGCCGGGTTACGGCATGTTCGGCCAGCAAAACGTGTTCGAGAACGGGACCTCGTCCGAGTCCCTGTTCATTGACCCCAGCGACGTGAACAATTCCACCCCTCTGTCCCCGAGTTTCTTGATGCCAACGGGCGCTTCCCTTTCCAGCACCAGCCTCGAAGTGGCGTTTTCCCCAAACCTCACGGGTGGTTTTTTTGACACCGGCTATGTTCATGACGTGAGCATCGGTGACGTGAACGGTGACGGAAACGACGACGTCGTTTTGTATTCTCAAACGGCGAACATGACGGTCAACACCAACGGGACCGCCAATGCCTCCAACTGGTCCGTGGCGCCGGCGTTCCGAACACTCACTTACACCAACAGTTCGGGGATGCAACTGAGTTCGTGGACGCCGACGTGCGCCAACATCACCAACACGATGACCGCTGATCTCAACGGCGATGGTTACGAGGATGTCATCCAACACGTCGCCTCCACACGAACACTGTGCATGCATTTCGTCAACTCATCAACCGGCGTGGGCTTTGAGCCCCAAGTGAACATCACCCTCTCCTCCACCATCCGGGACTTCGACTTCATTGATTTCACCGGCAACGGGGTGGCCGAAATGGTCTCCGTCCGCACCAACGGCGTTGTCGCCGTGCACGATTACCGCAATCGAACCAACACCTTCGACGAGCGCGGTTCGGAAACTGTCCTCGCTTCCGGTTCTCAATCAGCGGCCAACCTGACCCACCTTCTCGTTGATTACTTCAACGGAACCAACAACTTGCCCATCATGCTCGCCGTCGATGCGGGAAACGACGGCACCGAGGTGTATTGGTCCACCAGCTTGAACGACGTGGTGGTGTCCACGCGGCGAGCAACGGGCGTGTCTTCCGATGCGATGGTGGGCGATTTTGACGGTGACGGGGACCTTGATATTCTGGCTTCCCGATTTAACGGCCATCGTTCCATTGAAAACCGAGCGTTTGGGTGGAACGGCGACAACCACCAAAACATGGTCGACCTCACGAATGCGACCATCTTGAATTATGACCTTGATAACGATGTTGAGTTCCTGATGCCCAACACGGGCAACCCCGATGGCAACCCCTCCACCATGGACGGCAACATCACCGTTCACAACTTTGAGAGCGGCGGTGTTGGAGGGGGAAGTTACGACAACCGCGTGAGCACCCAAACGGCGGCCGTGATTGAAGCGTGGACCGCCCCTCGAGCCATCTACACGGGCGACCTTGACGGCGATGGATTCGTTGAGCACGTCGTGCTGGCTGGCGAAGGCAATCAACACGGCGTCTTTGTCTCGGCTTGGCACAAGATCGGCTACGACATCGACCAGAACGGCGACCTTGACGTCGAAGGCGAAGGCTACGCCGGTAACGGCAGCAACGGCCTTGCTCCACTGAGCATCGTTGACACAAACGGTTCCTTGACCAGCACCTTGAATTCCTTATTGCCCGGCATGGTCTACCAGTCCGACGCCTACGGCATCCAAATGTCGGACGTCCAATTCAACATGCAGAGTTTGACCGCCGGGCAATTCCACTTTTCGAACCTGAATTTCATTTACACGGCGGATTTCTTGGTCAACACCAACCCCCACATCACCGGGAACTTGAGCAACGCCCTCAATCAACAAATGACCGGTGGGACGGGAACACTGACCGTTCCGTTCACCTTCCACACCTCGCAGAACGGGAGTTTTGTTCTCCATTCACCAAACGTCAACTACCAAGACGGCGCCCCCAACATCGCCTTGCCACCCACGCCCGTGCTGAGTCTCGTGGAACTCACCCCTGACCGCGTGATGTTCGAATGGCAAAACGTCACCGATTTCGGCGACGATGTCCTCAATTTCATGGTGTACAGAGAAGCCACTGGCCAATCGGTGAACACGCAAAATGCGTACGCCACAACGGTGGCCAACAACAGTTTGGATTTCAACGTCCAGCCGGGTCAATCGTGGACCTATTGGGTGCGCAGCGTCCACGACTTTGGGGTCACCAGCAACCTCTCGCTGCCGCTGGAGGTGGAAATTCCCTATCCACTTCCCAAATCCTTCGTCCCGAACGTGGTCGCCGTTGATGCTCCCGATGACAACGGCGGAGCTCTTGATCTGACTTGGGGGCAAGGCGACGCCTCCATCGAGAACCACCGCATCTACGTGAGCTCGTCCAATTTCACGTCCATTGCTGGGATGAACACCTCGATCACCACCAACGCAACCACGTTCGCCCTGCAGGTTCGGGCCGAGAGCAACGGAACCGCCCTCGTGGACGGCACGCCCTATTTCGTCGCCGTGGTCGGTTTTGACCAATACGGCAATGCCTCCGACAACGTCACGGCCTTCGGCCCGGTCTACAGCCGAAACAACACCGCTCTGGAGACGCAATTGGACGTGACCTACACACCGTT
>JALRLR010000030.1:10501-14741 GCA_023254355.1 Candidatus Poseidonia sp. | reverse complement strand
CGTCCCCGATGAAAAGGACCCGCAACTCATCGCTGGCGCTGCAGGCGTGGCCGGATGTCTCGGCGCTGACTTTGCCAAGGTGAACTACCCCTCGGCGTGGGACGGCATGACGCAGGCCGAATCCTTCCGCATTGCGGTGGAAGCCGCTGGTCGAACGGGCATCATCTGCTCGGGCGGAGGTTCGCTCCCGCCCCGTGATTTCCTTCAGCGCCTTCACGATCAGGTGAACATCTCGGGTTGCCGAGGTGCAGCCACCGGCCGGAACATTCACCAAAAGGAAACGGAAGAGGCCGTTCGCATGACGGCCGCCTGCCACGCCATCATTTGCGACGGTGCCTCGGTTGACGAAGCCATGGCCATCTACGAAGGCCAGTGAGTTCTCGTTTGACCGGGCCGTCGGTCAGGGATCTTGTTCTTCAGAACGAAATTCGGTCGGTCCCGTGACGGGGATTTTTTTTTTTAATCAGCCCATGTCATCGGTTTCGCCATGGCCGAACCCACCTCGCCTCAAGACAACGGTCCAACCCCTAGCGGATGGGCTGCTCTCACGCGCTTCGAACGAATCTTCCTCATTGGCACCGTGGTTGTGGTGTTGGGTATTCTCGTTGTTTTGGCCATGATTCAGGGCGCCACGCCCCAGAGTGTGCTTGAATCGATTTGGCAGATGCGATTTGCGATTCTCATCGTTGGCCCCATCGTGGTGTTTGGCATCGTCTATGAAATCCGAAAACTGAACAAGTAACTGGGTAGAAACGGCGGCAAGGGATCCATCATTCGCTTTCTCCGACCGGGGCGACGGCGCGAGCTCTCGCGTGCGTGATGGACTCGCCGGGAACGCGCCATGCCTGGTGGTCATGGGGGCGTAGAGCGGCGTCACGGTTCAGAGGGATTCGTCGTTGGACGTCATGAAGTTGCCTTCGTTGTCCACGATGATCGGTGTGCCCTCGACCCACTCGGGGCAGTGCTCGGAAACCCAGTCACGGGTGGCCCATTCGCAGATGTCGTAGCCGCCGGACAAAATGCCAGAGCGTTTGATGTAGCCGACCTTGACGATGTCCTTGTCTTTGGAGAGCACGTTGCCGAGTTGCTGGCTCGTGGTGCCGTGACGCATCGTGCTGTTGATGTGCTCGAGAATTTCCGCCGTGTTGCGGGGTCGGTCGCCTAAAAATTTCTTGATCTTTTCACGGATGCGTGTTGTTTTCATGTTTGGTCCCTCCTGTCATTTCTTGGCGGTCTCGTGGAAGATGTGCCGCTGTTTCCAAGGAGCGAGGCCGCTGATATAATGGTTCCTCTCTTCATTGACGACATGGTTACGGTTGGTGCTAAAATATCGGTGTAAATCACACACTTTTGTGTGTTAATGTAAGTTATTTTTGACCGTTCCACAGGAAATGTATAATCAAAAGTAACTAGTTAGGTTGTTTAACTCCTCCCTTTAAGAACCCTCATCCTTTGGGTGTGCACGAGGTGACTGCTGGTGCCAAAAGGAACGATTCGTTCGGCAGCGCATCGCCAAATCCTCGCTTGGCTTCGGCAGGGGCCTTCAACCGTTTCCGAAATTGCCGAACACTTTGAGATGCGAATGCCGCACGCATCGCTTGCGTGCAGGCAATTGCGTGCTTCCGGGTTGGTGGTTCGCGACGAATCCGGTGGTCTTCGTAACGCCCCGATGTACCTGAGTCAAAGCGGCCTGGACCGGATTCGAGAAAACGCCGTGGCGAAATTACGGCAACATGCTCATCGCCTTGATCGTAAATCGGTGGCATGTGTCCTTCAGGCCGACGCTTCCGACGTGTTGATTGGTTACGTTGAACCGTTACGTTCGCCGTTAATTTTCATCCCGGCATCCAACGAGTTGAACCCTGACCCGTCCACTGGAAACGAAGGGGGGGTGTGGGTGTTGTTGGAGGAGGAAGAATCCGAATGGTACGACCTCGATGATTTTTCGCTCGCTATCCCTCGCACCGCCTCTCAGGGGACCACCCTCCAAGATTTCGGACAGCGACCCAACATCGTTGCTTTGGCTCGTGGAAGGGTGTTCGAGTACACCGCAAGCGCCCGTTTGGTTGACGGCCAAGTGTTCTCGTTACAGGAACCCTCGCCTCGCGTTCCGCTTCACCGGCTGAATCACAGCGACCTTGCGTTGGGAGAGGTGTTGGGGAGTGACCGACCGTATTTTCCTCCTCCCGGATTGTTGGGTCACCTGCCCGCTGCGCTTGACCGTGCCTTGGTGTTGGAGGCCTTGGGTGGCGGTGCGGTCCAGATCACGGACCGCTTTGCCAACCGAAGGCGCCGTCTGCCCATCACGGTGATGGACGCCTGGCTGGGGCTTCGCCACCCGAGAATGTCAAGCGAGAAACGGTCAGCGATGGCGGCTGAACTGAAGGACCAACTCACCAACGACCCGCAAACCGTGGCGACCGTTCTTGGGAGAGAGCTTCTCCTTGATTTTGGGAACGTCGTCTGGGTTGAGGCCGAATGGGGCGCTGAGGTGGTCGACATCTACGGGATGTCGCCTCGTGGCGTTGAAGCCCTCCTTCTGGACGTCTTTTCATCCTCCGGTCTGCCGGTGTGCGTGGATTGGCCGTTCCCCGAGGACGCTTCAGAAACGGCCCACCTTCAGCATCACCCTTCGTGCCGAGTTTGGTTGGTTCGGCGAGGAGAGAACCTTGTTGATGGAGAGGAGCGGCCCGTTTTGCGTCCCACATCGAAACTCTCTGTGATTCATGTTCAACTGGCTCGTCGCACCCTTCTTCCGTTGCAGCTCAAAACCGGTCGTACGCCGCCCGCTTCTGAAACGACACCGCAGGATGTTCCTGCTGATGCCACCGCCTTGCTTCAACACCACGACGCCGGTAAAAACGTGAGGACGGAAACGGTACCGGAAGGGGCTGCCGGTCGACGTTTGCTAAAGGCCCACGCGCTTTATCCCGATGGGGATGAAGAGCAAGCCAACCGATGGGAGGGTGAGGACCCCCTCGCTGCGTGGATCGCCAGCGAACCTCAGCATCGGCCAGCGAGATTTCTACGCATCCATCAACGGCTTCCTCATGGGTGGGTGGATTTGATTTCCGTCGAGGACACCCCGCTTTCGTTGATGGCCCTGGCCGTGGAGAAGGCCAGTGATTCATGGCGTCATCGGGCGTTCCAACGATTGCGCCACGAAGTGGAGCACAGCCCCACCTGCGTCGTTGATTTCCTGGCAGGCTTGCAACACCCTTCCTCGGCGATGTGGTACGCCACCTGCTTGCTCACGATGCTTGACCCCCGACAGGTCGATCACCGAGAGCCGCTTGCTGAAGCGTTGGAGGTTTGGCGCACGTCACCCCAGTGCAAAATCAGCGTCCTGACCCATCTCTTCACCCACATCGACGGACGTTCGCAGGACGGACAGGTGTGGGTTGAACGTCTGGTAGCCGTGGCCAGCGAACAATCGCGGGGAGATGTCCTTCGAACGTGGGCGGACGCAGTGGAGACGGTCCGTTCGGGAACGCCATGGATGCCCGAACAACAGCGCCGTTGCATGGAAGTCTTTCCCGAATCGTGGTGGGGATGTTATGCCTCTGAATGGTTGTTGACGCAATTGGCCAGCGTTTCAGGCCGTGCATGGCTTCGCGATCATCCGGTGGGCTGGTTGGCCCAACTCTACACTCCGGCTGGCCTGCCGTCAGGTGTGCCGGGTTTCCCCGTGGCACAGGGTGAACCAAGGCTGACCTCCGACCAACTCATCGGTGTCAAGATGTTGGGGGATGGGAGGGGAGTGGCCCCTTTGGACGAGCTCTACGAAGCGTTGTACGCCGCCGAGCACGACCTTCCACCTCCGAGCCTCGATGGCCACCCTCATGCAGCTTGGTTGGTTCGGCCCGTTCCGACGTGGCCGCCTTTTGACGCCTCGGTCTTGGACGTCGGCGATTCACGCATCGGAGCCCTTCTCTTTGCCGTCCAGTTCGCTTGGCGTGCCCGAGGTTGATGGCGCTGGCTTGAAATAGACTCGACGTGCAGGTTGTCTTACCGTACCTGCAACATCAGGCTGAGCGACTGTGAAAACTGCAATGATGTCTGACACCATGTGTACGGCCGCAATCGAAGACTGGGACGACCCTTCGGGGGATGAATCTCGGTGCAAATGCGGTAAACCATCGGTGGGTTATGGGTCCTTGTGCGACGTCAGAATGAACACAAGACAACCACCTTACCGGACAGCACGCCCCGCCACCGAGGGTCAGGCCTTCGAGGAAAC
>JALRLR010000030.1:0-10491 GCA_023254355.1 Candidatus Poseidonia sp. | reverse complement strand
GGCCGTTAGGTGGCGGGGCACAGATGCTGAATCGAACGAATGCTGATGGAAGTTGCGATGCAATCATAGTCCGATGGCACGAGCAGGTTGCATGGATGGTCAGCCGGCCCACCGGTGTTGTTTGGTGGGAGGCACCTTTGACCGATTCCATGCCGGCCATCGTCTGCTTCTTGATGCCGCCCAAAAAGCAGCGCAACGAGTTGAAATCCACATCACCAGCGACGCCATGGCCGAGCACAAATCCGATCACATTCAATCCTTTGAGACGCGCCGCGACGTGGTGCTGGATTGGATACAAGACCATGCAGCGCACCGTGTGACGGTCCACGAGCTCCGTGATGTCCACGGACCTGCTCCCACGCATGCAACGGCGGATTGCATCGTCGCCACGCCGGAAACACGGGGCCAATGCGAAACGATCAACGATCAACGCACGGCCAACGGCTTGGCGCCGCTTACCGTGATCGAAGTGGGCCATATGACGGATGTGGCCGGTGGCATCATCAGTTCATCGCGAATCAGAGGGGGTCACATCGACCAGGAAGGTCACCCCTGGCTTTCTCCGGACTGGACGGGTCGCACCCTTCGTATGCACGCTCGTGCCGAGCCCGAATTGAAATCTCCCATGGGCGTCCTCTATCCTGGTCCCGAGGCCGCCCCTGACATGGCGATGCTCGCTGCCCTTGAGGACATTGACCTCGAGGGTTCGATGGTGGTGGCGGTGGGTGATGTGACGGTCGCCACCATGCTTGACGTCGGCGTTGTTCCGGACGTGGCGCTCGTTGATGGACAGACCAAACGTCAGGCGCTTTCAAAGGAAGCTCAAGTGAACGTGTCGGTGTTTGCTCATGTGCTTCACGCCACGAATCCTGCAGGCGTTTTGACGCCGTCCATGCTCGAGACGCTGAAGGAGGCTTTGCTCATGGACGAACCAACCGTCGTGGTGGTTGACGGCGAAGAAGATCTTGCGCCGTTGTTTGTTCACCTTCTCGCCCCGGTTCACGCCGTGGTGTTGTACGGGCAGCCGAGTCAAGGGGTGGTCGTTCAGACCAGCCGATTGGAAACCAAACAACGTTGCCGTCGTCTGCTGGAATTGTTTGAGGTGGAATGATGGAACAGCCGATGGTTTCCATCACGGTGTGCGTACGCGACGGAGCAGCATGGATTCAAGGTTGCATGGAATCGCTGCTTGCACAAACCTACTCCCATGTTGAGATTCTAGCGGTGAACGACGGTTCCACCGACGGTGCAGAGGCGTTGTTGGACCCCTTCCACGACCCAACCGGTGAACGTGGCTTCCCTGTCCGCGTTCATCACCAAGGCCAACTTGGCCTGTCGGCGGGTCGTCAATGGGCGGTTGAACATGCACGTGGTGAATGGGTCGCCATTACCGACATCGACGTACGACCAGAACCCGATTGGGTCGCGAACATGGTGGCGGAAATCAAGCCCGTCTCCCACGTCGAACGCGTGGTGGCGGTGACCGGTCGTACGGTGTTCGAACAGGCCAGCGACCTCGTGAGTCGGCTTCGGTCCATCGAGATCGCCTCAAAATACCGTTCCCGTCCTCGTCGAACCAGCCTTGCCAACGGTCCTTGTTCGATGTTTCATCGGGAGGCGCTGCTTGAGGTGGGCGGTTTTGACCCCGCTTGGTACCACGCCGAGGACATGGAAGTGAGCCTCCGCCTCTTGGATGCAGGCGGGACCATCGTCTATGCACCCGAGGCCATTGTCCGGCACGTTCCCGAAACGGGTATTCGTCACTTCTTGAACAAACGAAAACGAGACGCTCGCGCTCACGTTCGCATCGTTCGTCATTTCCCTCGTCGCAAACGGCGAGGGCCCGATTTTGACTTTCTTGGGAGTTCAACCATGGTCCTGTGTTTGCTTCCCCTTTGGTTCGCCATTCTGCTCGCTGGGGTTCCGTTCCTCTACGGATGGGTCACGGGCAACCTTTCGGGACTCAGCGAATCAACCCATCAATGGGAGGTCCAAGTGCTGGCGATTTCCGGCTCGCTTTTGGTCCTCCACGAAGTGTTGCTCTGGCGAGGTCCGTTGGGCGTTGTCAACCGCGAGGTGATGCGAAGCACGCAGGGAAGCAAATTGGTCGCCATGCTGGGCGTCCGCCGCCTCACCCTTCTTTGGAGCCTGGCGTTATGGAGGGGCTTGGTTTTGGGCGTGCTTGATGCCCTGTTCAAGCGAAACGGTCACTGATCAGTCAACGTTCTCGTCGCCAGGTGGGACGCGACTCGCATGGTTGAGGGCAAAGCCGGCAGCGAGCAGGGCGATGGTGACGGAGTAAACGCCAACGTCCATCCAGCCCGTGTATTGGACGCCGTACCAGAAGTAGAACGCCAAGCCAATCAATAAACACCAAGCGGCCACGGTTCGTTGACCGCCGCCCACGGAGGTGTCGTTCAAGGCCGTCCACGTGTCGTTGATGATGAGGCTGCGGACCCAACCTGAGAGGTCGGTTCGCTCGCCAATGACCTTGCCGCCGTAAACGATGAAGCCAACGCAGGCGATGATAAAGATGGAGTCGCCCAGTACTTCGAAGTGGAAACCATCAATCGCCTCTCCAAACGCTGCGTTCGTCGCTTCGAACGTCAAGAGGCCGCCCCAGGAAACGTGTTGAGTTGGGTGAGCCATGCTGAACATGTTGAGCACGGCGAGTAGCAGTCCCCAAGCACCGAGGAAAACCATGGCAGGAGCGTGGATGGGAATGGGCCCGTCCACTTTTTGCGTGGCCTTGTGCGAACCAGCGTCTTCGCTCATGTGCTGGGCGACTGACGAAGTGCATTTAAGCACACCGAAAGAAGGCACCCTCGGAGATTTGTGGCCTCACAAGGCGGTTTGGTGATGGTAGTGGGCGTTGAACACCACGCCCATTTCTTCCTCAGCCGATGTCATGATTTCCTCGGGGTTGATGTTGGTGGGAATGGACGAATTGATTTCTTTTGACCGTCCGTATCGGCCCTTGCTCACGGTTCGCGCCGTCACCAAGCCCAGCATGTCAAGATTCGAAATCAAACCTGAAATTCGGCGCTGCGTGAGCGGATTTTGGCGAATGTGCTTGCAGGCTTGCTGATAAATGTCGAACACTTGGCCGGTCTGAACGTTACGCAAACCGTTGCGTTCGTTGATGATGACGGCTGCCAACACCAATTTTTGCTGGCTGGGGAGTGTGGCGATCACGGGCGTGATTTGATCGGATTCAATTTGGCTCTGGGCAATTCGAACGTGACTTTGGTCGACCGTTTTGTCGCCGATTTGTTCGGCTTTTTCCGCCGAGATTCGCAGCAAATCCAGGGCGCATCGAGCGTCACCATGTTCCTGTGCGGCAAGCGCAGCGCACAGTTCAATGACGCCGGTTTCGAGGACGTTCTCGTTCAATCCGTTCTTCGCACGCTGGCGCAGAATGTCTTGCAGTTGTTCGGCGTCGTAGGGCTTGAACAACACGTCGAGTTGACCCAGCCGTGAGCGGACACGTGGGTCAAGGAAATCCGTGAACTTGAGGTCGTTGGAAATCCCAATTACGCATGCCCTGGCTTCGTTCAAGGATGAATTCATGCTGGTCAGGTTGTAGAGGAGATCGTCGCCGGCTTTGCGAACCAAGTGGTCAATCTCGTCGAGGACGATGACGAACACGCCCCCTCGCCGGTCCATGCGTCGAACGAGTTCCTTGAAAACCCGGTCAGTGGGCCAACCCGTGAACGGAATTTCATCCCGCTCATGGTCCTCCAGCAACGAATTTCCGATGTGACTCAACACCCGGTATTGTGTGTCAATTTGGCGACAATTCACCATGATGGCCTCGACCTTTCGGCCCATGGTCGCTCCCTTGGCCTTGAGGTGGTGACACACATAGTCGGTCACGGCGGTTTTTCCGGCACCGGTCACCCCGTAGAGGGTCATGTTGGAAGGGATGTGACCTTTGAGCGCCTCCCAGAGGTTGTAGGAAATTTTCTCAATTTCTTCTTGCCGGTGAGGAAGGTGATGAGGGCGGAAATTGTGGCGGAGGTTTTCCTTGTTTTTGAAGAGGGTTTTTTGCGAGATGAACTTGTCGAAGATGTTGGGCTCCACGATTCTTCACCTCCTTATTTATACCGCTGGCAAACGAGTCGCTACCCGACTCAACGCCATAGTTTCGGTGAGTCCGAGTCCCCCTTATATGCCTGTCCACGGGTGAGGTTGGAAGGCCGAGTTTTGACAACAATTGGACTGCAATTTAATGCATATAAATAGAGGGCCGATTTGGAAAAATTTACACTTTTTCCCTTCAAGGCTCGGCAAAGGTCCAACCCCCGTTCGCCCAGACGATGCGGTGACCGTCACGAAGATGGATCACGTGGTCAGGATGCTCTGGAAGCGCATCGGTCAGCACCGGGGGGTGGTGACTTCGATCGTCCACAAAGGTGTGGGTGATGCCCAAAGGCGTGCTGCACGTCGAGGCGAGGGCCAGCACATCGGCCGGTTTGTGATGATGGGTGGACGGCACCCAATCGGGGAATCCCATCTCAAGGATTGCCAGTTGGGAGCGTTCAATCGCATCGTAGAGTGACTGACACGGACCGGAGTCCCCGCTGTGCACGAAACTTGCGCCATCGTGGTGTTCAAATCGATACCCAAAAGGTTCCACGGCGTCGTCGTGGTGAACCTCAAACCGTTCCCAGCGCCAACCGTCAGCCGTGAACCCGTTTTCGTCGTGGTCCCAGTCCACATGCTCAATCATGCTCTCAAGGGACCCGGGAAACGCGAGGTTGCAAAGTTGGGTGAGGCGTTCCTTGACAAACGGAGTCCCCACCACTCGGAGCGGTTTGATCCCGTCACGGTCCGAGATGTACTTCCGCTCCAGAAGAAGGAAAGGAAACCCGAACACGTGGTCACCGTGCACGTGGGTGATGAACACCGTCTCGATGTCGGCCACACGGTGGCCTTTTCGGCGCAAGGCGGCGAGGGCTGTGGGGGGGGCGTCGATGAGATGAGCTTCGTCAAACATCGCAAATGAATGGAGGCGCCCGTGGGGGAGGAAAGCGTTTCCTGTCCCGAGCATCTCGATTTGGTGAGCCATGCCTCTCCCCACGGCGTGCATCTTCTTCTTCTCATCGGCGCGTTTCCATGAAAACAGGATGTGAGGTCATACCAACGATGATATAGCGACCTTTGGTGCGAAAAACCATCCCAAGGGATGGAAGTGAGTCCATGGCAGGCGATTGGTCAGCAAAGAACCCCTACTTCACCAAAATCACGGAAAATTACATCCTCAACGGCGAGGGTTCACGCAAAGAGACACGCCACATCGTGTTCGATCTCGGTGATTCTGGCCTTGACTACAAAGTGGGCGATGCCCTTGGCGTCGTGCCGGAGAACCCACCGCACATCGTGTCCGAATTGATCGAGCTCCAGGGGTGGGACGGGACCACCACCGTCACCACCCACAACGGTGAGCGAACCCTTTACGACGCTTTGAAAAAGGATTTTGAGGTTCACATGGCCAACAAGAAATTCGTAGCTTCGCTGGCGGAGAAAGTGGTTTCCAGCGGAATGAACATCTCCATGAGCATGGTCTCTCGGACCCGGAACGAAAGCACATGGACGGCTGTGGAAGGAGAAAAAACGCCTCCTTCCCTGCGACCCTCGGCTCCTTCCGACGACCCCGCATCGCAAGTGGAAGCCATCAATGCCGATACCAAAGCCGTGGAAGACTACCTCTGGACACGTGACTACATCGACATCATGCGCGAATTTGACGTCAAGTACACCCCCGAGGAATTCATGGAATTGGCCGATCGCCTCAAGCCCCGCCTCTATTCCATCGCCTCTTCCCACGATGCCCACCCCGGTTTCGTGGAATTGACGGTCGGCATCGTCCGGTTCGAATACAACGGCCGCCCACGAGGCGGACTCTGCACCCAATTCATGGCTGATGAAATTGACACGTCCGGCGCCCCCATCGGGGTGTTCATGTCGCCCACGAAATCCTTCATCCTCCCCGAAGACACGGACACGGACATCATCATGGTCGGCCCTGGAACGGGAATTGCGCCGTTCAGGGCGTTCATGGAACAACGTGTTCACGACGGCGGTTCGGGCAAGAACTGGTTGTTCTTCGGAGACCAATCCGAGAAGACGGAGTACTACTACAAAGACACCATCGAAGGTTGGCTAGACGAAGGGCACCTCTACCGGTTCACCACCGCTTGGTCTCGAGACCAAGAGGAGAAAATTTACGTCCAACACCGCTTGAAGGAACACGGGGCAGAAATCTGGGAGTGGTTTGAGCGCGGGGCCTACTTCTACATCTGCGGTGACAAGCAATACATGGCCAAGGACGTTCACCGTGCCTTGATTCAAATCGCCATCGACCACGGCGGCATGTCCGAGGACGATGCAACGCACTTTATCGAGAAAACGATGATGAAGGAACAAAAGCGCTACCTTCGTGACGTGTATTGAGTCACGACACGGAAGCAACCATTAGGCTGCAAACAAACCGTTGTCCATGGAGGCAAGCGACGCTCCGCCCGCGCCACGCTTACCACCGGTTGGCGGATGGCCGAAAGCCATCGTGCTCCGGCTGATGGCGCTTGCCTTGGCCGGCGTTGCGGTGGTCAACAATCAGGACGGGTTGGGCGCCATCATCGTTCTGTTTGTCCTCGTCGTTCCGTTCGAACGGTTCTTCCCTCGCCACGAACATCAGCGGTTTCGTCGGCCTCATCTTGGCCTCGACATGGGCTATGCGATGGCCTCACCGCTGTTGCAGGCCGTCGGCCTCGTGGCCGCTGTCATCGTCGGAGTGCTCAGTTTTGCTTGGGTTCCCGGGCTGTTGTTGCGCCCTTACATCCAAGCCATTCCCCAACCGTATCTGCTCTTCGTTGGCGTTGCCTTGTTTGACCTTGCAGGGTACTGGACCCACCGATGGTACCATGAAGTTCCACAATTATGGCGCTTTCACGCCATTCATCACTCGCCCGAGGACATGGATTGGATCAGCGGTTTTCGAGCCCATCCGTTCGACGGAACGTTGATTGCTCCTGCCTTTTTCTTCCTGCTGGCCGCTGGCTTCAGTCCCGAATTTTCCGGATTGGTGGCCGTGATTCAAATCGTGCTGGGTTTGTTCTTGCATGCGAACGTTCGCTTGTGGTTACGGCCGCTTTCAAGGATCATCATGACGCCCGAATTCCATCACTGGCACCACTCCAACGAGGAGGAAGCCATTTGGTGCAATTACTCAACGTTCTTGCCGCTTTGGGACATGGTTTTCGGAACCTATTACATGCCCCGAGATAAACGGCCTTCGATTTACGGCGTGGATGAAGTCGTGCCGATGACCATGATGGAACAACTTCGGTACCCCCTGCGTGGCATGGGCAATCCCCTTCGGTTCGTTCGCCACCCGCTCCGTTCATTCAAAGCCATGGTCATTGGGTTGATTGGGATTCTTCGAATGATGAAGCGTTCCATGTTCCGCCCCCGTGGTCAACCGTTCCATCGCGCCGTGGCGCACGTTCAAGGCGGAGTTCGCAAATTGGATGACGTTTGAGAGGAGGGAACCCTTGCGCTCATCCTCGAACCACCGCTTTGCTCATAGGATGCGTTGGACACCACCAAGGCATGGGCTTCAAGCGTGTGCTGATTGCCAATCGCGGGGAAATCGCTCTCCGTATTTTGAGAACGCTTCGTGACATGGGCATTGAAGCCGCCATCATTCACGGGCGCGAGGACCGTCTTTCTTTGCCGGTTCAACTCGCCGACATCGCCTACCCCAACTACCGGGCCAACCCGTTGGATTCCTACTTGGACATCGAAGCCGTCGTTCAAGCGGCGAAAGAACTCGAGTGCGACGCCGTCCACCCCGGCTACGGCTTTTTGGCTGAGAACGCTGCGTTCGTTGCTCGTCTCGAAGAGGAAGGCATCACCTTCATCGGTCCAGCCTCTGGCGTGATCACGCTGCTCGGCGACAAAATTGAGGCTCGAGCGGCGATGGAAGCCGCCGGGTTGCCCACGGCCAAAGGGTCGTCTGAACCGATTGCCAGTGCGGAAGTGGCCCGTGCGTTGGCCGATGACATCGGCTATCCGGTCATCATCAAAGCGGCCGCTGGTGGTGGAGGTATCGGCATGCAAATCGTTGAGAAAGCCGACCAGTTCGAAAGTGCGCTCAAGCTCTGTCAGTCTCGAGCCAAGTCAGCGTTCGGCGATGAGCGGGTGTTCGTCGAGAAGTACATTCAAGGTGCACAGCACGTTGAATTTCAAGTGCTTGCTGACGGGAAGAACGCCATCCATTTCGGTGAGCGGTTTTGCTCCATTCAGCGCCGACATCAAAAATTGGTGGAAGAAGGGCCTTGGCTGACCGACGAAAAGCGTGCTGAAATCGGGGCATTGGTGTGCAAAGGTGCTGAATCGGTTGGGTACAAAGGGCTCGCCACGTTTGAATTCCTTCGGGATGCGAACGGTGATTTCTACTTCTTGGAAGTAAACCCCCGGGTCCAGGTCGAACACACCGTGACGGAATTGATCACCGGCCATAATCTCGTTGAACTCGGTGTTCGAGTTGCCCAAGGCGAAGCGTTGCCCCTCAACCAAGAGGACATCTCGTGGCGAGGTCATGCCATCCAATGTCGCCTCAATGCAGAAGACCCGAGGGAGTTTGTTCCCAGCCCCGGCCGCCTTTGGGAATGCCATTTCCCAAGCGGCTTTGGCATCCGTTGCGACACCCACGCCCACCCCGGTTACGAAATGCCCGGTTGCTTTGATTCGCTGCTCGCCAAATTGCTCGTGTGGGGTCATGACCGGGAAGACGCTGTTCGCCGCATGAAAACGGCGTTGGACGAGACGATGATCACCGGTGTTGAACACTTGATTCCGTTGCATCGCCGAATCATGGACGAACCCGATTTCAACAAAGGCGACATCACCATTCAGTACATTGAAATGCACCAGGAACTTTTGGGCTGAGCTTGTGGAGGTGAACGAATGAGCGTGTTGATTGTTGGCAGTTTGGCGTACGATTCGGTGACTTCTCCCGAGGGCAGCGTGGAGCGAGCGTTGGGTGGTTCAGCCACCTACGGTGGGTTGGCGTGTCAATTCCACCTCCGCCGACTCAACCAAGGCCATGCCGCGTTGGTGGGCGTCATCGGTGCCGATTTTGCAGACGAAGACCGAGAGGTTTTGGCGTCCTCCGGCCTCGACCTCTCCGGTCTTGAAACCGCCGAAGGCGACACCTTTCGATGGGAAGGCGCCTACCACGGAGCGATGGCAGAAGCGGAAACCCTCGCCACCCATCTGAACGTGTTCGAACACTTCGAGCCTCGTGTTCCCGATGCCCTCGTTTCACCTTCCGTGCTGTTCTGTGCCAACCTTCATCCTGCCATTCAACAGAACGTGATGGACCAAACTCAGGTCGGCCACCTGACCATGCTGGATTCAATGAATTTGTGGATTTCAATCGCCAAGGACGGCCTGTTGGAAGCCATGACCCGGGCCGATGTGGTCATCATCAACGACGGCGAAGCCCGGATGTTGGCAGGGGATGAAAACCTGGTGCGGGCCATGCGGGACATTGCTCACACCACCTCCACCCGCACCTTGATCGTGAAGCGTGGCGAACACGGTGTCCTCGCTTGTCACGAAGGTGAGTTTGTTGCCCTGCCTGCATTCCCGACAGAAGCGGTCGTGGACCCCACCGGATGCGGCGACACGTTTGCTGGAACCTTGGCGGCATGGTTTGCCAGCGAGGGCCCTCCGTTGTCCCTACCCTCCTTGCGGCAAGGATTGGTCCACGCCACGGTGACGGCGAGTTTCACGCTCGAGGCCTTTGGCACGGAGGGTTTGCAATCCCTCACGCCGGCGCTGTACGACGATCGCCTTGAGGCCTACCTCAAGATGGTCTCACCCTGAATCATTCTTCGTCAAGCCGTGGAAGCTTGACCGTTTCGTCTGCGGTTTGGCTGGGCTGGAGGTCACTGAAGGAAACGCGGTCCAAATCTCCCGCTTGTTGCTGTTCAATTTCTTCAGCAGCGGCGAGGATGGTGCTGGAACGCTGGGCGAGACGTTCGACCACTTCAACCGGCAGAGCGCCGCCTTCGTCCTCTCGTAACGAGGCCATGACGTCGCGGTTGGGGGGTCTGCCCTCTTCGGCGTTCTCTCGCATCGCTCCCGAGGTCTCGGAGGTGGCATAGGGTGAAGGGTCTCTTCGGGTGGTGAGCGAGTCCAACATCTCTTGCGACCGTTCCCGCATGCTTCGCAGTACCCCTGCTCGTCGACCGGGTCGGCGGTAGAGGGTTCTGGCCTTACGCGGCTCAAAGACGGTGTCGTTCAACGTGCGAGGTGATTTTGGCTGGAGCAGTTGTTCGGGGGGACGCTCCACCGTCCGGGGGGCCGGCTCTGCATCAAGAACATCCTCAAGCAACGAGGTTTCCAGTTGGTCCAGGTCGAGCAGGGGCTCCGCTTCTTCAGGGGGGGTTGTTTCCTCCACGGGAGTTCGGTGAGGGA
>JALRLR010000002.1 GCA_023254355.1 Candidatus Poseidonia sp. | reverse complement strand
GCCGGTGTCGACCGGGAATCATGCTGCCCGATTCGGTCACGATGGTTCTCAGTTCTTCTTGTGACAGGGCCTCGCCTTCCTGTATGTCCGGCTTGAATCCCATCAGTTTGAGAATGCCATTGGTCACGGCGTTGATGGCCATGACAAGAGGCAGGAACAGTCGCATCAGGGGGACGAGAATAAAACTGAACGGAAAGGCCAGACGCTCGGGATGAAGGGCGGCGATAGTTTTCGGGGTAATTTCTGCAAAGATCAATACGACAATCGTAAGAAGAACCGTGGCAATGGCGATCCCCGCATCTCCATAGAGGCGAATGGCAATGACAGTAGCAATAGCAGAGGCCAGGATGTTGACTAGGTTATTGCCAATCAATATGAGACCAATGAGGCGGTCCGGCCTCTCTAGTAAGCGGCTAGCACGTCGCGCGCCGCGGTGGCCTTGAGAGCGAAGGTGTTTCAGCCGATACCGGTTGAGGGACATCATGCTGGTCTCGGAGCTAGAGAAAAATCCCGAGATCAGTATCAGTATGGCGAGTGATAAAAATAGCAGTCCCAGCGGGGCGTCGTTCAAGCAGTTGAGGTTCTTTGGTCAGAATGAACTGAGATGGTGGAGAAAAAACGCCCTCAGCACAAGGCTTTGCCGGCATCATCGGCGGAAATCAATCGAGCGAAACCCTCCATGCCCACCACGAGCACATCGGTTCCTGCTGGCGAGACGGCCCCTGCACGGATGCCGAGGTCGTTCTCGCCCAACGCGCCCTCATCGGAGAGTGCCACGCGGGTGACGAGCTCTTCGGCTCCTGCCATCGGCACGAGCATCAGTGAGGTGAGCACCAACGCCATCAGCGTGCGTGTTCGCATGCTTCGGCGACATCGACGGGCATGAAAACACCTCCCCTTGATGGGCCTCCAGCCAATCATTGCTACGGTGAGCCTTATGAGACGGGAACAGGTGCCACGCCCATGGAGCGATTCGCTGTTAAACGAGGACTCATCAAAAGCATGGGTGGAAACGCTGGCTTGGCTAAATTGGCGACCCAATACTTCGAAAACATCAACGTTGATGGGGATGGCGTGTTCACCGGTGGTTTCGGTTTGATGGTCAAGGTCGAAGGGTCCTATGACGATTCAGGAAAACTGGCCGTTGATGTTGAACAATTGAAAGGCGCTGACCTTGCTGCCTTCCTTGACAGCGAAAACGGTCGCGAACAAGCCATGGAATCCAGAAAGCGATGGTCGGCCTTTTTGGACGAGGCGACGGGTTACAACGCCAAACAACGCGGCGACAAGGCCAAAGAGGACGCCAAGAAACTCTCAAAGGCCAAATCCGCTATCAAAATGGCTCACAAATCCATGGAGATGATGCAAAACTTGGACCAAGGAACCGTGGACAGCGCCCTTGAGATGATCGCCAACCTCGAAGCCATCATGGAGGCCGGCAACCTCCCAACGGAAACTCAAGTCAAGAAACTCAACGATTTGTTCTGAGGGAACGGAATGTCCGTCGACCCTGACATTGCCGGAAAATTGGCCGACATGGAAGCCTTTCAAGCCCTTGATACCGAGGCTCAAGAACGCTTGGTCACCATGGTCGGTTCCGTAGAAGAAGTCGTCGGTATTGAGCATGCATTGGCGGTCCTGGGAGGGGCCTCCAGCCACGCTGGCGACGATGTGATTCGATGTTACGTCGGGTTTGAGCCCAGCGGCAAAGCCCACATCGGATGGAAGGTGCTCGCCCTCCAGTGCAAGCGGATGCTCGAGGCAAAGGCCAACGTGATGATTTTCCTCGCCGACTGGCACGCATGGGTGAACGACAAATTCAACGGCGACATGGACGCCATTCAAACCACAGCACGTTACATGGAAGCGACCTTCCGAAGCCTCCTTGACCATCCCCCTGAAGGCGAGGGGGCGGGCCAACTTCGGTTTGTTTGGGCTTCAGAACTCATGCGCTCCCCCGATTATTGGGCTCGTGTCCTGCGTTGCTCAAAGGGGGCCACGCTTGCCATGGTTCGGAAGACCTTCACCATCATGGGACGGGATGAAGCGTCATCCGACCATGACCTCTCGAAATTTTACTATCCCGCCATGCAAGCATCGGATATTTTTGAGATGAACATCGATGTCGCCATCGGCGGGATGGACCAGCGAAAAGCCCACATGTTCATGCGCGATGTAGCATCAAAATACGGTTGGCAAAAAGCCACCTGCCTTCACACGCCCATCATCTCTTCCCTCAAGGCCTCAGGGGCTCGCATGGAGTCCTTTGACCACAAAATGTCAAAATCCGACCCTAAAGGTGCGTTGCTGATCCATGATTCAGCCGAGGAAATTCGGAAGAAGATGAAAAAAGCCTACATTTCTCCCGACGACCCCGAGTCTCCAGTGTATGAGTTGGCCCAGCACATCGTGCTCGCGGAATTCGGTGAAATCGTGGTCACGCCTGACCCTCGTTTTGGGGAACCGTCAACGTGGACCAGCCTTGAAGCATTTCGAACGGCGGTCATGGACGGCACCCTTCACCCCCTTGACGCGAAGTTTGGCGTCGCCGACGGGCTCGCTCGCGGACTGGCCGGCGTTCATGCCTATTTTGAGCAGCATCCGGACTTGCTCGACCAAGTCACCGCCTACACCCAAGGCTGACCTACATCTCCTCAACATCGATGGGCTCAATGCTCAAGACGTCCAGTGCGAGGACTCGCCGTGTGTCCTTTGAGAAGGTCCGATTGGGGAAGGGCTGAACCCGCACGATGCCGTTGATTCGAGCAAACATCCCGACCTCAACCTCACCGACGAGGTCGTCGGAGACCGTGGCGATGAGGTCGTCCTTGACCGAGGTGTGCAACACATGATTGTCCTCGTTCAACGCCACCTGACAGATGCTCAAGTCCTGCACGTCTTCGTAGTTGGAATGTTCCGTCGACATCACAAAATTGGGACGAGGAGGGCGAATGGGCAGATTGTCATCCCCGTTTTCAAGGCGTTCGAAAAAGTTGGCCATGCATGTTTCGCACCGAACGGGACTCTC
Organism: Candidatus Poseidonia sp.; assembly: GCA_023254355.1. Lineage (GTDB taxonomy): Archaea > Thermoplasmatota > Poseidoniia > Poseidoniales > Poseidoniaceae > Poseidonia. The sequence goes on along the minus strand of JALRLR010000002.1, from coordinate 39,362 downwards.
TCGTTCACGCGCCCGTCGTTGCTTGATTTCAGCGGAATCCCCGCAATCCCTGCATTCGTACACCGCAAGTTGGACCCAGCCGTAGGGTGGGAAAACGTGGTTGATTTTGACGGTTAAGCTGACCACCTTATTGCGGTCGCGCATGCGCAACGAGTCAATGCGTCGCCGGTACATCTCGTCAAGCCCCACGACACGAATCACAGGGCGCATGCGGACCATGTGTTCGTCAAACTGCTCCCTCATCACCCGTGTGCCCAACTGGAGCACGATGGTGGGTCGCAAGTGGAACTCGGTGCGCAAGGTATCGTACTTGGCAATGATGGCGTGTTCGACTTCAAACCCGTGAATGATGTCGGGGTTGCCTTCCAGGTGCTTGATGTCCTCAACGTAGTGTTCGGTCACCAGTTGCCTCCATTCACGGAGGAGGGCTTGTTCTTGCGGGTCGAGGTCCACTTCGTTCTTCGGCGGCATGGAGTGTCTCCCCTGGCGGGACGGTTCATAACACTAACCATCATCCTCCAGCATGGCTTGAACGGGCGAGCGGAATCATGCGGTCAAGTGGCAAGGTTCATCAATTGCATGCAGGTGGTCAGCGTTGAAAGTGGAGTGAATCGTCATGCCCAACATCATTGTCCTCGTCAAACAAGTCCCCGACACCAACGCCAAAATCCTCGTGAACGGCGACCGTGTTGACCTTTCTTCCGTCAAGATGGTGATGAGCCCATACGACGAATTTGCCGTCGAAACCGCCCTGCTCCACAAAGAAGCGGCCGGAGGCGAAGTCACGGCGCTCACCGTGGGAGGAGCCGCCGCCGAAAAGATCCTCAAAGACGCCAAGGCCATCGGCGTTGACCACATCGTTCGGGTGGACGCCGAAGGTGACATGGATTCCAACGCCCTGCAAACGGTGCTCGCCCAAGCGGTTCGTGCACTGGGCGGGGAAGTCGTGTATTGTGGGAAATCCGCCGCCGATACCGGCGCAGGCTCAACGGGCCCAGGCCTTGCCGAACGATTGGGCTGGGCATCCGCCTCCAACGTCATCGGTGCTTCGTTTGACGGTGGCTTGACGGTCATCGGACCCAACGGGGCCGGCCATGCCAAACTCAACGTGCCGTTGCCAGCCGTTGTGTCGTGTGACAAAGGCGAATTCAAGGTTCGTAAGCCCAACGTCAAAGGGATCATGATGGCCAAGAAAGCCAGCGTTGATGTTCACTCTATAGAGGTCCCGCCGTCCTCCGTGAGCCTGGTCGGCCACGCACTCCCACCCGCCAAGCCGGCTGGAAAGACCTACGACGGTGGCAACGCTGCGGCTGAAGTCGCCCAACTCCTTCGTGATGAAGCCAATGTCCTATGAGGTGAAGCCATGACACAAACCATCGTAATTGCAGAAATGAACAACAACGCCGTCCACCCAAGCACCGCTGAACTCGTGGCGGCCGCCATGACCTTCGGGGGCGCACCGACCGTCGTCGTCCCATGCTCGGATGCCAGTGCAGCCGATGGGGCAGCGAACATGGGCGCAGGCTCCATCTTGGCGGCGAAATCGTCCGCGTTTGCGCACTACGACGCCAGCGGATGGGCAGCGGCCCTCGATGCGGTCACGCCCCAAGGGACCATCATCACCGGCGCCAGCCCCCAATCCAAGGACCTGGCTGCCCGCTTTGCTGCACGTCGCAACATCGCCGTGGTTCAAGACGCCGTGGCCATTCAAGGCCAACAGGTGACCTCCCCGGTGTATTCAGGCAAGGCCATGCAAACCGTGGCCTTGAACGGACCAGCGGTGATCTCCGTCCGTTCGAACATCTTCAACGCCGCCACCGGCGGTGCCTCCGACGTCCAGGTCCTCGATACCGAAGGCAACGTTGCGACCTCCGTGGTTGAATTCATGGCTCGTGCTTCGGAGCGCTTGGACGTTGCGGAAGCCAACATCGTGATTTCCGGCGGCCGTGGCATGGGGTCCCCCGAGAACTTCAGCCATCTCGAAGCCATCGCCGACACCATCGGTGCTGCCGTGGGTGCATCACGTGCTGCGGTTGATACGTGGGAAGCCATTCCGCACAGCATGCAGGTTGGCCAAACGGGCAAAACCGTCAATCCCAACCTCTACATCGCCGTGGGCATTTCTGGCGCCATTCAGCACCTCGCCGGTATGCGCTCGTCCAAGTACATCGTGGCCATCAACAAAGATGCGGATGCCCCCATCTTCCAACACGCCGATTACGGCATCGTGGCCACTTGGGAAGAGGCGTTGCCGGTGTTGCACGACACGCTCAAGTCCATGATGGCTTGAGTTCAAGCGTACTTTCCGAAGCCAAACGACCCACCTGGGCCTGCTGCGTCACCAACGAACGGGTTGGTACGACGCTCATGGCCAATGGTCGTCAACGGACCATGGCCGGGATGGACCACGGTATCCTCATCCAACGGCCAAAGTTGCGTATGAATGGATTGAGCAAGGAGGTCAAAATCCCCTCCTGAATCGGCAATGTCTGTCCGACCAACCGAGCCTGCAAACAAGGTGTCGCCAACGAACACATGGTCGGGACCGTCGTCGACGCTCAGCAGAAGGCAACAACCCCCCAGGGTGTGACCCGGGGTGTGCAACACGTTCAATTCCAAACTTCCAAACGCATACGTTCTGTTGGCTTCAAACGCCTCATCGGCCACCGCAGGTTCGGGCAACGAGAGTCCGTATCGCCGTCCCGAAGCTTGGGCCAGGGTCTGGAGATAATCATCGTCGGGATGGAGGTACCATGGGACACCGAAGTGGGCTCGTAGCGCTGGAATGAACCCGCTGTGGTCAAAATGAGCGTGGGTGTTGACCAAAGCGACGACGCGACGCTCCGGAAGGTGGCCAGCCTCCTCTTTGGATTGGGGGCCAGTGGTCCAGTCTGGACCTTGACCCTCAAAGCGTTCAATCCACGCAATGATTCGTTCCGGCTCATCACCTCCGTCAACGATGATGGTGTCCCCAGTGTCTCGGTCGGTCACCACGGAGCAGCGCATTTGAAGCGGGCCAACAAAGAAATGTTCAATCCAGGGTTGCTCAATGCCCATGTGCTCCGCACTCCCCGGTCCTTCAAGAGGTTGGGGATGCAATCACTTCAACCACCACCCCATCGGTGGTCCAAGCCCCTTCTCGGTCAACGACGCGAAGTTCGAAGGCGTGACGTCCGATGGGAAGTTTGAGTTTCAATTGAGGCGTGGTGGCCAATTCAACACCGCGCTGGTTCAACCACGACCACCCTTCGACCATGCCGTGCGGGTCTCGGGTCCCCCGTCCATCGAGAAGGACCAAGGCCGAGCCGTCGGCCTCAGCGAGCAACCGTTGATCCTCTCCGGCAAAGGCCTGCGGCCGCTCAACGCTGACGATGCCTTCGTTCAAGGTCGAAAGAAGGGAATCGGGTTCCTCGTGGAGCAGCGCATCATCGAGTTGGAGTTGGTCGAGCAGAGTCGATGGGTCTTGTGTGGTCACCGTGCCCTCGTTCGAAGAATCGGCCGTCACTTCACCCATGGCCCGAAGCAGCATGTCGTGCTCCCCGGCGAGGTCGGGCTGTTCGAGGCCATAGGTGGCTCGTTCACCTTCGGTCAAATGCTCAAGCATGTCATCGGGTTGCCCGTACAAGACCTCAGCAGAGGGGGCTGGCGTGACGGAGTCATCCTCAAACCAGAGAGATAACTCGGCTTGGTCAGCCTCCTCTTTGGGACCCTCCAAGCCGAACGTCCCGATGGGTTCGGGTGCCGTGTAGTCGTTTTGATCGTCTCCTGCAAACACCACCTGGCCTGTATCTCGCCGAATGACAAGGTTCCCGGGCATGCCTTGGTGTTCAACCACCCATTCCCCGTCAGGTCCTTGTCCATGAACGTAAAACCACGAGCTCGCCACGTGATGGCCTTGATGTGAACCGCACCGGAGCACGGGATGGTTGGTGTGCATGACGTCTTCAAACCGTCCATCCTCGTGAAGCAAGGACACACGGCCATCATCGAACCCAAGCAAGGCTCCTTCGGGAGCAAGACAGGAAGTAAGCAAACGCATACGAAGGTCATTGCGAAGCAAAAGTCGATCGTTTTTCCAAAGTTCAAATTCAATGGCTTCTTCCTCACCCGCCACCAAGGCATGGCCTTCACGCGTCAAAAACAACGCTCCAGCGCTCGTCGTACCCAACGCCGTGATGCGCTCACCATGAATCCCACGTGCGGGCCGACGCCAAACGACCTCGTTGTGTTCAACGGCCACCACGTCCCCGTTTTGGCAGCCGATGTAGAGGCGTTTTCCGTGGGCGGCAAGGTCGGTCGCTTCATCCAGTCCAAGCCGTTCACCCAGCGTTTGCAGCGCTCCGTGAGCGTCCCAACGAACGAGGCCTCCCATGCCGCTGAGGCCGAAAAAGCAACCGTCGGCCACCAACCCTGCAGCGACGCCTCCATCGACCTCAACCGAAGCCGCCACCGTCCCGTCGTGTTCAACAGCGACCAAACCTTCCAGGTCATCTCCAACGAGCAACCATTGGTCAAGAAACTGAAGGCAGGACACCGTGTGTTGGTGGTTCAGCACGCCGGTCAGTTCCAGCTCGCCCGTGCTTGAAAAACGGGCGATACACACTCGGTGTTGGCCTTCCGACCATGCGAGAACAGCGTTGTCATCGTGCAGGGCCAAATGACGGACCTTCGCCTCGGGGCGGACGAGAATTTCCACCCGGGGCGTCAAGACCATGGTTTGAGGTGAAGGACGCGCTTCAAAAGAACTCGCTCGGACTGTGTAGAGGGTTCAAAGTTCCTCGTCGTTGTGCAATTCAAGCACAGCGTCCTCAAGGTGGGAACGGTTTTTTGCTCCGTCGTTGCGTTGAGCGTCAAGTTTCGCAAGGTACGCGGCGTCAATGTCACCGGTGATGTAATGGCCGTCAAAACAACTGGAGTCAAAGGCTTGAACCGCTGAGGAGGGTTGCTTGGTGGTCTCCACCAAATCCTCCAAGGTTTGGTAAAACAATCGGTCGCTTCCAATCGTGGCGTTGATTTCCTCAATGGACCGCCCGTTCGCAATGAATTCGTCAACCGCAGGCATGTCAATGCCGTAGACATTCGGGTGCCTAACGGGCGGAGCGGCGGAGGCAAAGTAGACCTTCTTTGCACCGACGTCGCGGGCCATTTCGATGATTTGAGCACTCGTGGTACCACGGACGATGGAATCATCCACCAGAAGGACGTTCTTACCGTTGAACTCGTGCTCAATGGCGTTGAGTTTCCTTCGCACCGATTTCTCTCGCAAGGCTTGGCCCGGCATGATGAAGGTTCGCCCCACGTACCGGTTTTTCACAAAGCCTTCACGATACGGAAGATTCAGCGCCTTGGCCATTTGAAGCGCTGCGATGCGGCCCGAATCGGGAATGGGAATGACCACGTCAATGTCATGATCGGGCCATTGCTCCACCAGCCGTTCAGCCAAACGCTGTCCTTGGTTGAGACGGGACTGATACACCGACATGCCGTCAATGACGGAGTCCGGCCGAGCGAAGTAAACGTGTTCGAAGATACAGGGCGTGTAAGGAGATTCAGGGGCGCATTGGCGGGAAAACAAGTGTCCAGATGCGCTGATGAAGATCGCCTCACCCGGAGCCACGTCGCGCACCACATCAAAGCCGAGCGCCGTGATGGCCACCGATTCACTGGCGACGATGAACTCCTCCCCGTCCTCTGAACGGCGTTTTCCGTAGATCAACGGGCGGATGCCGTTGGGGTCACGGAAGGCCAACAAACCGTAGCCGGAGATGACGGATACACAAGCGTAACCGCCTTTCACCCGCTGATTCACGGCCTCCACCGCTCCGAACACCGTTTCGATGTTGATGTGAGGATTCCCTTCGATTCTCAACGCTCGGGAACGGTGACCCAATTCAACCGCAAGGATGTTGAGCAGGAGTTCGGAATCGCTTGAGGTGTTGATGTGGCGCATGCACTCGTCGCGCAAGTACGCCCCCAGCGATTCGGCGTTCGTCAAGTTCCCGTTGTGAGCCAAGGCGATGCCGTAAGGAGAGTTGACGTAGAACGGCTGAGCTTCTGCTCGAGAGGACGAGCCGGCGGTGGGGTAGCGGACGTGTCCGATTCCCACGCTTCCCTCAAGCCGAAGCATGTGGCGCTTGTAGAACACATCGGAAACGAGTCCGTTGGATTTCCGCAACCGAAAATTTCCGTCCAAGTCGGTGAGAATACCAGCCGCATCTTGGCCTCGGTGTTGGAGCACCGTCAACCCGTCATACAGCAATTGATTGATGTGCGTTCCCTGACGTCCAACGATGCCAAGTATGCCGCACATGCGTTCGCCTCGTTTCCACCATACGACGAATGCTTCTTATCGTTACGATGGAACATCAAGCCTTGGGACGGTGGGTCTTCTTCGACCAGTTGAACTTGCGCATGCGCGAGGTCTCGCCGTATCCGCAAGAAGCACAAACCGACTTTTGCTTGTGGTAAGCGTTGCGGCCGCAACGGCGACAGCGGATGTGAGTGGTCTTTTGACGACGGCCCATGGACGGTGTACCTTTGGACATGCGCTCACCTGAACGACTTGCCCACCGACCTCCCCCTTATGAAATCAACGGCACGGCATCGGGCGGTGTAAGGTCACTCTTCTTCGAACCGAATGACCTTTGGCGGGGTGTTGAGCAGGGAAGCCAGAAGCGTCCCCCCAACCACGACCAAGCTTACCGAAGCGGCCGCAACCGTGGTCCCGAATCGAATGATGTTGGAGAGGTATTGAGCCCGAACCGAAGCGTTGGCTTCCATCAAGAAATCGCCTTGGGACAGGAAGAACAACGTCAAACCGACGCTGATCGACACGAGCAAGAACATGCCCACGATAGGCGCCAATGGCCGCTTTCGTGCGTCGCCGTAGGTGAACAAGACCACCAGCAACATGAACGAAATCAACGTGAACGAGGTCAACATGGCGTTGACGAATCGGACGAGCGCCTCCTCGATGGATGGATCCGACACCCACCAAATTGCCAAGACCAACAACGCACTTGGCAAGACCGACCAGAGCGAGAGGCGTACCAAGGTTCGAGCGGGTGACGAATCCTTCACTCTTCCTCACCTCCTCCAAGATGGTGGGCCACCACCGCCGAAGCCTGGTCGAGTTGCTCGTTTGTTGGCGGAGGCAAGGTGGCCGGTTCGGGCTGCTGCCGCTCGTAAAGCATCACGACGAGGAAAAACAAGAGAACGGCGGCCGCAGCGCCCACCAGCACACCGAACAAATCGGATGCGGCGAGCAACAACTCGGTGATGAAACGTTCTCGGTCAACATGGGGGCCGTCCGAGGTTGCTCCCAAGACCATGAGGGCGAGGAAGAAGACGCTCACGACCATCATCAATCGCTGTTCACGGAGGCGATTGTCCCCCGCAACACCAACAAAGGCGTAGGCTCCCGTGGCGGTGGCGAAGCCAAACAGGAGCATGGTGGGCCAGAAGATCAGCCAATACGGATTCACGTCCGAAGGATAGGTAGGGGTCAGCGTCCACCAGTGCATGGCTTCAAACCACACAACGCCAACCACCACCATCGCCACGCCAAGCACTCGGTCTTGTTTCGAAAGCCGCCCTACAGGCACATGGCCAGAGAAGGCGATTTGATAGAACCCGACGGCTAACAAGACGCTGGGCCCCAACACACTCCCCAGCAGATGACCAAAGGCACTTGATGGCGAAAACGAAAGGGTCCAAGGCGTGGCAAGGAGCGACAAGAAGCCAACCAAGGCCGCCGCAAAGCCCACTTGCCGAGGGGCCTTTTGCTTCGAGAAGAAGGCGAGAAGGGTGCCCAACACCAGCAGCAATCCGGCCAACCAGAAGAAAACGAAGGCCTGCATCGCCTCTTCCATGCCCCTTGCAGAGAAGAGAGATTTATAGAGAATCCCGTGGAGTTCTGCGCAGTCCTCCGATTGATGGCAATTCGTGTGTCGGAGGGCATAAATACCCGACCTCTGTGGGCTGAACGCTTAGGTGTTCACATGGTGAAGCGACCCCGTCAAGTCAAGCGTTACAGCCCTTCGGCTGGCAAGCACACGCTCCACACCGTCGAGCGTGTGAAAAAGAAGCGAGCGTCTGAACTCCGCTGGGGTCAACGCCGATTCCGACGTGTGATGGCGGGGTACCGCGGTTTCCCTCGTCCCAAACCCGATGGCCGAGAAAAACCAACCAAGCGTGTGAACATCCTCTACCGCTGCACGGAAACGGGCAAGGCCCACTACGCCCCTTGCCAGCGTGCAAAGAAATTCGAACTCATTGACCGTTGAGGTGTTTTACATGGCCAGCCAATTTTTGAAAGTCAGCTGCCGCGATTGCGGTAATGAATCCACGATCTTCTCACGGGCCACCACCGCCATCGCCTGCGATGTGTGCAGCGCCACGCTGACCAAGCCGGCTGGCGGGAAAGCTCAACTCGTCGGATGCACCGTCGTGGAAACGCTGGAATGAGGAGGCTGAGCCTCCATGTCCAACGACGCCATCGCCACTCCAGAAGAAGGCGAACTCGTCGTGGCCAGCATCACCAACGTCAAACAGAACGGCGCTTACGTTTCGCTTGACGAGTACCCCGGCATTGAGGGGTTCATTTTCATCGGCGAAATCGCCTCGGGTTGGGTCAAAAACATTCGTGCCTTCGTTCGAGAAGGGCAGCGAGTGATTTGCAAAGTGATGAAAACCCGGCGGGACGGCACCTCCCTCGAACTGTCGCTCAAATCGGTCTCCGAAGAACGCCGACGAGACCGCCTTCAGGAATGGAAGAACGAACAACGAGCCCATCAACTGCTCAAGGTGTTAGGCGAGAAACTCGAATGGAGCGAGGCCGTCGTTGCGGAACGTGGTCAAGAGTTGGTTGAAGCGTTCGGAACGTTGTACACGGCGTTCGAAGAAGCCGCGATGCAAGAAGCCGCTCTTGAAAACGCTGGATTCGAAGGGGAATGGTTGTCAGCCTTTGTTGAACTGGCGATGGAAAACATCATTCCTCCCTTTGTTGAAGTCCGTGGAACCCTTCGTTTGAGCATCAACAACACCAACGGCGTCACCATCATCCAGGAAGCCCTTGAAGCGGCCGAAGCCCTGACCAACGAAGCGGAGGAGATCGACGTCAAGTGCTATTACGACGGCGCTCCTCAGTACAGGCTTGAATTGAAAGCGCCCGATTTCAAGGTCGCAGAATCGATGTGGGAGCGGGCAACGAAAGCTGTCCTTGATCACATGAAAGGTGCGGGTGGCGAGGCCACGGCCATGCGAGAGTGATGGCATGGCCCGCCAACGCATGCAACAATGCCTCTCCTGCAAGGCATTCTCGCTCAAGACCACCTGCCCGGCGTGTGGAGCGGTGGCCCAAGCCGCTGCCCCGTTGAAGTGGTCTCCCGAAGACCATCGTGCAGCGCTTCGTCGCAAGATGAACGGCGTTGAGGAGCCCGGTTGGGCCTCAACCCTACCAACCTTGCCAACCCTCAACGAGATGATGTCGGGCGACGGCGAAGAAGAGTGACCGCTCTCAACGAGAGGGCCGCAAACCTTGCCCGCAGGGGCACGGGAGCATCAAACATTATAGCGCGTGTCGCCGGGATGCGGACTTCATGACGTTTCGTGTTGAATGGAGAACAGGCCTCCAACAACTCCCCGAGGCGGCCACCGTGCTGATCGCCTTCCCCGGAGTGGGGAACATCGGCAAGGTCGCCGTGGAAAGCATCCGAGAACTCCACCACACCACGGAACTGGCACGCCTCCACCCCGATGGCCTCCCGCCTCTCGCCCTTCTGGACGAGGACGGGTTGCTTGCGCCACCGCATTTCTCGCTCTCCATTTCGGAAACGACCACCGGCCAGACCCTGCTCACCCTGACCGGAATCAATCAGCCTCCCGAGCCTTCTCACCAGTCCATCATCGCTCGGCAACTTCTCGAATTTTTTGAAAAACACGGCGCTGAAACGTTGTTGGTCCTTGCCGGGCTAACCGCTCCTCCCGAGCAAAAGGAAGTGTTCGCCGTCGCCAGTTCGGCCTCGTTCCGAATCGACCTGGAATCCTTGGGCGTTGATGTCCGTCGAGACGAGCCAAAGCGAGGCGTCGTTGGCCTCTCCGCCTTAATGGCCTCGAGCGGTCCACTGTACAACATGAACTCGGCTTGCATCATTGCCACCACCCTTGGTAGCAGCCAAGACACCTTGGCCTCCCAGCGGGTGGTGGAACACTTGGAGCGCTGGTTCTCGTTGGGTTTGCAGATTCCAACCGGTGGAGGCGAATGGCTCAAGGAAGAATTGAGGAAGCGGGCGCCGGTGTCAAACGAAGACCTCGTGAAGGAGTTAACAGCGAGCCATGACGCGTTCTATATGTGAGTTGGTGCTTTGACCTCCCAGCGACCAATGGTGTTGCACATCGCCACCAGCGAAGACGGATTCATCGCCACCGAGGACGATGGATTGGACTGGCTTCCTCAACCGAACGAAGTGGAAGATTTCGGGATGAAGGCCTTCATGAGAACGGTGGATTGCGTGGTGATGGGACGACGAACCTGGGAGGTTGCTCAAACGCTCGAAGAGAACCCCTTTGAAGCGTACGACCGCCACGTGTGCTCACGCCAATCGGGCCGTGCAGAGGACCTGGTCCATTCCCTGAAAAATAAACCAGGAGGCGTCATTTGGTTGCTTGGCGGAGGTCACCTCAACGCAAGTCTCCTTGAAGCGGGGCTCATCGACACCATCGTCATCACCAAAATTCCAGTGACGCTCACCAACGGCATCCCTTTGTTTGGCACGCTGGGGGCCGACCTCCCCGAGGGGTGGCACCCCACAACGAAGAGGGACTTTGACGGCGAGATTGTTCAAACCACCTGGGTCCGTTGAGAGCGCCGAGAGAGGGATTTGAACCCCCGCGTCCAAGGGACAGTGGATTTCGAATCCACCGCAATACCGGGCTATGCGACCTCGGCTCTGCCATGGCGCTTTTGCGCGACGGTCATAAGCATGATGCTCCACAGATGTGCCATGGACATACGCTTCCATGGAAGAGAAGGCGAACACACCGTCTCGGTTGAGCCCGGGACCACCGTCCGAGAAGCCCTCCAAGGTACGCCCTGGCTACCGTCAATGGTCATCGTCAGCTTCGAAGGCACGGTGCTGCCCCACGCCACGCCGCTCACCGCTTCGGTTGAATTGTTGGTGACCACCATCTCATCAGGCGGTTGACCGATCAACCCGGGCGACAATTTGCAGCGTTGAATTTCGGGTATAATCAGCACGGACCTCGCTTGCCCATGCGTCCAAACCGACGTTGGCGAGGACGACCACGTCGCCCACTTCAGCCAAATCGTACTGTGGATTCCAATCATCAGCCCAACCTTCGACTTTCGTGGCCCCGGATGAATCCATGATCATCATGCCTTTGCGCGACCAGCGTTTGCCGGTTTTTCCGACCCCGTTCTTTTCGTAGGTGTAAATCACCATGCCACCGATGTTGTGTTTGGCAGGCACGTCAAACAAACTGCTTGAGGGCGGGTGGGGGCCTTGATCCGCTTCAACCCGAGCCATCGGGTCAATTTTCAACACGATTTCTCCTTTCCAATTCACGGTGAACACCGCATCTCGGACCAACACGGCTTGACCCTTGACCGGCGCGACGGTCACGGTTGGACTCCCATCGCTGTCGTTCGTGGCCACCACTTGAATCTGAGCTGCGTGAGGACCTTGGTGAAGCGTCATCGTTTGAGGTCGATTGCCCGAGGCCCGTCCCACGCTGAACAGTTCGCCGCGAACCGTGATGCGTGGATTCAACGGCCCAATGGGCTCGATGGACATGGATTGAAGCGAGCCTGGAAGTTGGTAGGTGGTTGGAAGGTTCACACGTTCTGGACCGTTTCCACCGGGACAGATGGCCTGCCAATCACAGACGGAGCAACGCGTTTGCTCGGGGGCCTCGGTGGCAACACCGCCGGGCGCAAAGCCTCTCATGGGTGCGGGTTGAGGAGGGCAGGCCTCCAATGAAGGGGTTGAGGCACGAAGACGTTGCCACATCGATTCCAGCTCGGCTTCAATGGCCAACAACTCATCCGTGGTGGGGACCTCTACATGCTTGATGCTGGGGTGTTTGAGGTACCAAATTTCCAAACCGTCAACCGTTTCGTTTCGTCCGTGGGTCACGTACCAAAGCATGGCATAATCTTTCATTTGTGTCACGTAATCGCCCGAACGGTCGTTCGCTCCGAGACTGGCTTTGATGTCGACAATCACCGTCTTTCCAGACCAACGATACACCAAATCGTATTCACCTTGAAACCAATGTTCGGGGTGAATGGCGTTCATGGTGAACCCGGGGGCGTCGGGGTCAACAAACCACGGACGAGCGAGTTCCCATGCCTCAAACCACGTCACGTCTCCATCGGCAGCCAACGGATGGCGGGAGGTGAACGGCTCAAACGGAAATCCATCGGGCGAAGGGTGAGCAGGACGCTCCCCAAGGCGCCATGACTCCAAGAAGGGCCCCCCTCCGTTGCCAAAGCATCGTTCAACCTCGGCGAGATGGAAACGCACGCCAGCCTTGACCATCGCCAAACAGGCTTCGGGGTCGACTTCATCCCAATCCCCGGCACGACGCTCATCGTTCTGCCATACCTCTTTGGCACGTTCAAGCGATGGCGGGAGGTGGACGGCGCAGCGCTCAAAGGCCCAAGCTTCCAGCGACTCCAAGGAATCGGGCCGCTCATGCGGAAACAACGGCATCAGGGCATGGGCTGGCCATGTGGCCTCATCCCTGGGGACCGGAACGCCGTCTTCGGTGTATGGACTTGGTCCGAGAACATCAGCCGGTGCCGTTCCGACAACCAGAGAAGGCGAATCACGCAAGACCCGGCACAACGCCTCCTCGACCGCCCGACCAACGAACAGCACCGGGATTTGAGGCATTTTGAATCGGTACACGCGTTGGTAGTACCAAAGCCGTGGGCAAGCATTGTAGGTGTTCGCCTGACTTGCTGACAGTCGGTTGTATGGCCCCACTCGGTCAGTGGCAGGGTTTGCACGATGGACTGGCATGGAAGGGGGATAAAATCCACCCCTTTTGAAGACTACCGAGAGGGGTTTGACTCCTTAGTCCGTGGGGTTTCCAAACGGGTCTTCCGGTTGTCAATTCTCAGTTGCAGAATCCCTCCCCGCCAACCGATCTCAACACCGGTCATGGCGACGCAGTCTCCTGGCATCAACTCCAGCAGGCGTTGGGAGATGCTGGACCCGAAAGCGACCGTTTCGGCAAGGTGTTGACCGTCCCAGAGGATGAACGAGACCATCGACCAAGGTTTTCCATCAACGCGAATTCCCGAGCGTCGTGAGAGCGACAACACGTATCCCTGAACGTTCGCCCGTGTTCGCAGAAGCCCCAGACGGGTGAAATTCGCTTCAACCGATGAAGAGGGTTCATCGCCATCAAGAACGAGGGTTGACCGCTGGTCCACGTACAAACGGGGTTGGTCACGCCACACACCTGGCATGGCATCGAGCAGAACCACCTCCCTCTCAAGCAAGGCGTGAAGGTTGGGAAAACTTCCCGGCTCGCTCTCTTCAAGCGTGATGTGTTGCTGACCGACGACCAACACCGCCCCCAACACCGGTTCTCCAAAATGGTTCGGCATGGGCCCCCATGCACCGGTTAACCTTCCACGAACGGCCACTCGACCCTGAATCGAGTGAAGCGGTTGATAAGGTGAGTGAAGACTTACTTCTGGCAGCGCCTTCATCCACGCCAGTCGATCGGGCCCTGACCATGCGCCCTGTTCGTCAAAACAAACCGCACACCAACCGCATCCGGCTTGGTCGGCGTTGCAAGCATCTTCAGAGCCAGGTGGAAAGGGAATGACCCCCTCAACCATGGACTGCATGGCTTCGTGAACCGAGGCGTATTCGGCGGTCAAACCAACCATATCGTCTGAAGTTGGCGGGGCGTAAACCACCTGTTCGGCCCCATTGAGGTACCAGCCAGCCATCCCAGCAGCGACTTCACCGTCATGGGTCTCGTGCCAAAGCCAAGCATAGAAGCGGAGTTGATGCTCCAATGAGGAGGCGAACGGGGAGGAGGAACGTCCCGATTTGATGTCCACAATTCGAACGTTTCCGTCCCAACGCAACACCAGGTCGAGTTCACCCGAGGCCCAATCTTCGGGATGATACAACCGCTGAGGCTGGTGAACCCTCGGGTCCTTGAACCAAGGGCGAGCGCATTCCCACGCCTCGTTCCAGCAAACGGGCTCGCCGGGTAACGACCAGGTGGCTGTTTCAGGGGCATCCCATCGTCTCAAGGCAACGTCGGGGACTTTCTCGGGAAGGGGAAAAACAGGTTCAGAGCCCCAGCAGGGAGCCGGTACCGTGAACGGTTGCTCGCCTCGTCGGTGGGCGTCAAGGTATGGACCGCCTCCCGCAGCATGACAGGCTTCAACTTCGTCCAAAAACAGCGAGAGGCCTCCGAGCAGGCGGCCCTTTACGTCGTCAACCTCAACATCAGCCCATGATTCTCCGTCGGCTTTCCATAAGCTGGCCTCCCACGCCTCCTTTCCCTCGTCCAGTGCCGCCGCCACCAAGCGGTCCACATGAGGTTCAGCCCATGCCACCAGGTCTTCCCGACCGGCAACATCGGCAGGAGGGTGATGCATCATCAAGGAGCAGAGGGCTTCCTCCAGAACGACTCCAAGAATTTGCGGTGTTCGAGTCGGCCCCGAAAGGCCGGCTTGGTAACCCAAGAGCCACTGACGGGGGCAACGCAGGTACGTGGTCAAGGCGCTCGCCGAAAGACGTCCACGTGTTCGTCCCATGGGGCCGCCTCGTGATGGAAGTCCGACCGGCATCAAACCACCTCGCAGGTAGCAACCGCAGCGGCGTCAAGCATCGTAGGAATAATAGTCACCACTCGTTCGTTGTTCTCGGTCCTTTCGACTTTCGCTCTTGTTGATTCGGGGACGGCGAGAATCGTGGTCGCGACGGAACGTCACGTCCACTCCAGACAGGAACTGATTCATGCCCGTTCGCAGATCAAAGGGTCCCGTGGCCTTGCCCTCAACACCTCCTTGACCTTCAAACACCAGGAGGGAATCCGAGACGATGTCAATGAAATACACGTCGTGGTCAATGACAAAAGCGGACTTTTCATTCGCTTCCATGGTCCGTCGTATCGCCTTCGCCGCCTCCATACGAGCACTGGCGTCAAGGTGGGCTGAAGGTTCGTCGAGCAAGTAAAGGTCGGCTTCCCTTCCCAAGCAAAGGGCGATGGAGACGGCTTGCCGCTCACCGCCCGACAATTTCTTGACGCGTTTGGGAAGAAGTTGATCAATTCCAAGCGCTTTGATCACGTTGACATGGAACTCTCCGCTGCGCCATCTTGGGCCCAATTCACTGTCAAGCCAAAGCTGAACGGAGCCATCAATGTCAACGTCGATGTGTTGGGGCTTGTAGGAGATGGTCGCTTCTGCCGTGACCCATCCTTCATCGTATTCGTGTTCCCCAGCCAAGATTTTGATCATGGTGGACTTCCCGGTGCCGTTTGCTCCGACCACCCCCACCACTTCGCTCCGATGGACCGCCCCTTCTGACGCCGTCAATTGAAAGTCACCCAGTTGCTTTGAAAGGTCACCCCATTGGACCACCGGCGTACCGATTTCTGCGACCCGGTCTTGATGGCGCAAGAACTTGATGGGTTTGTTCCGAATGCGGACGTTCTCTTCTGGCAAGAACCCGTCGAGATAGGTGTTGATGGCTTGACGCGTGGAACGAGCGGGGGTGAAGATTCCAAACGCCCCCTTCTTCCCGTAGACGATGTGGACCAGGTCGGCCAACACATCCAGCACAGCGAGGTCGTGCTCAATCACGATCACCCGCTTGGTTTGGGCGAGGTCCTGGATGATTCGGACGATACGCATGCGTTCGTGAATATCAAGATACGACGACGGTTCGTCAAAGAAGTAGACG
The DNA here is from genome assembly GCA_023254355.1 of Candidatus Poseidonia sp. Classification (GTDB taxonomy): domain Archaea; phylum Thermoplasmatota; class Poseidoniia; order Poseidoniales; family Poseidoniaceae; genus Poseidonia. The sequence continues at coordinate 23,400 of JALRLR010000002.1, read as the reverse complement.
TCAACGTCCCTCAGAATGGTCGCACAAATGGCCATTCGCTGCAATTCGCCACCCGACAACTGGTGGACTTCCCGGTCCAACAAATGAGCAATCCCGAGACGTTGCGTCATGTCGTCAAGCATCTTGCGTTCATCCACACGGGCAAGAAGGTCCCTGACGGTACCCTTCACCCGCTTGGGGAGTCGGTCCACGTTTTGCGGCTTCACCGCCACCTTGACATCGCCTTGTTGAACAGCGATGAAGAAATCGCGTAATTCTCCTTTGGGCACCGACTGAATCACGTCGTCCCAGTCGGGCTCTTGATTCAACCAATCACCCAAATTGGGAATCAAGCGACCGGAAAGGGCGCTGATGGCCGTGGATTTACCCATGCCGTTCGGCCCGAGGATGCCGACGACACTCTCTTTGGAGGGCGTTGGGAGTCGGAACAACCGGAACCCGTTCATGGAATAGCGATGAATCATGTCGGTTTCCAGCTCACTGGGGAGATTCTCAATGATGAGCGCGTCATGCGGGCACTTGTTGATGCAAATACCGCAACCGATGCAGAGGCTTTCGGAGATGTGCGGCTTTCCCGTTTGGTCGTCCATGACGATGCATTCCTGCCCGTTTCGAACCGGTGGGCAGAAGTCATGGCACTCGTCGTTGCACTTCTTGGGTTGACAATTGTCCTCCTTCAAGACGGCAACACGCATGCAATCACCAAACCTTCCTGTCGTCAATGCTATTTTGTTTCACCTGCACATCGGTGGGGAGTCCCCACCAATCGCCGGCCTGATGAACGTTTCAAATGAGACCCTTGAGGTGCTCGTGACCGCTGATCAAGCGGATGGTGCACGGGGTTGGGAACTTCATGCTGGCCTTTCGCAAGGCGTCACGGGCCGTGAGGTAGTGCTGAGGGTGCACTTGGATGGAGAGGATGCGCTGACCTCGCTTGACACGAGCAGCCGTGCCGACGTTCTTGCCGAAGGCGCAGCGCATGCCTTGCGAGACACGGTCTGCACCGGCTCCGGTGGCCTGCTTGTTTTCTCGAAGGACGTGGTGAGGGAAGGTGTGGACGCGAAGAGCGTAGCCTTGGGCACCGGCCTGCTTACGGATGGTGGAGTTCGAGACGACACGAGCTGCTTCCAGAGCCGTGTGTCGAATTTGGACATCGTTATCGGCTCGCAATTCAATGCGGACGGGGAACTGACCGGTCTCAGCCGCCCGGCGGTTGCCGACGTGATACTGATGGATACGGTTGTTGGGCACACCACCGATGTACTTACGGCGGGTGTAGGCAGGTCCCTTCAAGCGTCGGTACATCACAGCTGGTTTTCGTGCCATAGGTCACCCTCCAAGCACACCTGCGACCCATGCTCCCTTTATGATATCTCCGCATCCGTTGTCCGTGCTTGAGCAGCGTCGATGAGAAGAAGCCACGGGCAAAGTCTTCATGATGCGAGGTGCCCACCCCGATGCATGGCTGGTGGCTGGCGGCGGTTCTTGGAGGAGGAATCCGAGCACCAGTGGCTTTCCATCGCCGTCTTTTTCGTCTTCGTCCTCATTGGAGCGTTTGCGATTGGTGCGACCGAACATTTCGTCGGCGCCTCCGTGGTGGACATCGACGCTGAATACGAAGGCGGCCTGGTGACCCAAATCGCCTACCACTCGCAGTCCGATGCCTACACGGCCGTGGTGTACGCGCCCGATGCAGGTTACCACTTTTTCACCCAAAACTTTGGTGACAACACCGTGACCAACATCTACAGCCCTGACACGGTGGACAGGGCCGCTGACGTTCGGTTTGTCAAAACCATGCCCGACGGCGAAGTGGTGTTTGCCGTTGACAACAACCAGGTCATCGGCCTCAGCGGTAACACGATGATCACCTACGAGTATCCTGACACAAACGGCGTGTTTGCGGTGCTCGACGTCGCCGAACACACCAGCAGCGGGGAAACCCATCGACTTCTGCTTACCCAAGAAGGCGCCAACACGTCGGTACGTGGGGTCTCCGGGATGACGCCGACTCACCCCATGTCGATGTCGCTTGGTGTGCAATGGCACCAAATTGAGGCGTACGAGGAAGGACTTTGGCTGGCCCTGGGAACCCACTTCAGCACCGCTGGTGCCGACGGCTCGAGCCCAGCATCGCCCCAAGCCCGGCCCGTTTTGGGCTGGATTGCGTGGGATGGAACGCCCAACACCCCGGTCGTCAGCAAAGTCCAGACTTTTGACAGCGGGGTGTTCCACAGCATGGCGTCGGTCGGCGAAACCGTGGTGGTAGGGGGCACCGGTCAAAGCCTCTTGATTCACGGCTTGAACGACGTTGAAGCCCTTGATGTGCGTAGTTCGCAAGTCATCGGCGACCGTGAGGGGCGAGCTTGGTTCATCGGAGAAGCGGGCAGCACGACGATTTTAACCTACGACGGGGAACTCAGCACCTACGTGCTCGGACGACCGTTGCCCGTTGACATCAGCGCTGTTGGGGCCGAAGCCGACCACATCCATGTCCACGGAACCAACGAAAACGGTGAGCCAATCCAATGGTCCATTGACATCACGGCCAATGGCTCTATAGAGAGCGGTCGGGGATTCTTAAACCTGCTCTACTTGATCGTCGGCAGCATCGTCATGGCTTCGATGCTCCGCCATGCAATCGTTGAATGGCGCCGTCCCGCTTAATCGATTGAAATCATCACCGAACCTGCCCCGCAGGAACGACGATGCGAGAACCTTCATGTGCCCTCGTCAACTTCCTCACACTCCAGCGTAAGCCATGGAGGTGAAGACAATCGCAAAACGGGGCATGATGGACCAGTTCTTTGACATCAAAGAACAACACCCCGACACCGTGCTTTTCTTCCGAATGGGCGACTTTTACGAACTCTTTCACGACGACGCCGAAACCGCTGCCGAAGTGTTGGGACTGACCCTGACCTCCAGGGACAAAAACGCTGAGGAACCCGTGCCCATGGCTGGCTTTCCTTGGCACGGCCTGGAGGACCATCTCCGCACCATGCTCAGGGCGGGATACAAGGTCACCGTGGCCGAGCAGGAGGAAGAACTCCGAGAAGGAGCGAAGTTGCTCGAGCGAGTTGTCACCCGCGTCTACACGCCGGGAAGCTTGTTTGAGGAAAGTTTGCTCGACGTTGACGAACAATCCCTGTTGGGAGCGGTCGCTCTCGGAAGCGACCAATTGGGCGTCGCCGTGATCGACGCCTCGACGGGAAAGGCGTGGGCCAGCACGCACGAAGGTGCAGACCGGTTCATCAGGCTACAGGACGATTTGCAGCGATGGCAGCCAAACGAACTTGTCGTCTCGCCGAGGGATGCAGAAAACGAAGCTCTGGGGCGTTTGTTCCTGTTGCTCGACCAAACGATGGTGAGTCAACATACCCTGAGCGAATCCAAGCGATTGCAACGGCTGCAAAGCATGCTCGAGGTAGCGGATTTGGGCCATCTTGACTTGGACCACGCTCCTCTAGCCCTTTCAGCGACCGGCCTTGCGGCCGATTACCTCGCCTCCGTTCATCTTCAGAGCGACATCCCGCTTCAGGATGTGGAAGTGATTGAAGAACATGGCCGATTGCTCATCGACCAAACCACGCTTCGAAATTTAGAACTCACCTCAACCCTCGCAGGCGAATATGAGGGCAGTCTGCTCTCGACCCTCAACAAGTGCAGAACCGCCATGGGACGTCGTGTTTTGAAAACATGGCTCCTTCACCCATTGGCCGACCAGGCCTCGATTGAAACTCGACACCGGGCGGTCGGTACCTTGGCCAAATCCGCTCGCCGATTGGATGGCTTGCGCACCTCTTTGAAGGGCATACGCGACATGGAACGACTTGCAACCCAACTCGCCTATCAGCGCAGCAATGCGAGGGACCTTTTGGCAACCGCCGAGGCCTTGGACCGAATGCCAGCCTTGATCGGTTGGTGTCAAGAGACCAACGACCCGCTCTTGGACTTGTTGAGCACGAACCTCGACGCCTTGAGCGAAACGGCACAAATGATCAACGCCACGCTGGCGGACAACCCCCCGCTTGGGCTCCGTGACGGTGGGCTGCTTAGAACGGGAGTCGACCCAGAAGTGGATGCCTTGAGAGAGGTGTCCTCCGAAGGAAAGGCCTGGTTCACCAAGCTTGAATCCGAGTTGCGTCAACAATTGAACATTCCATCGTTGAAGGTCAAGAACAATCGCCAAGTGGGGTGGTACATCGAAGTGACCCAGGCAAATGTGGACAAAGTGCCGGAATCTTGGCATCGTAAGCAACAACTCACAAACGGTTCCCGTTACACCACGCCGGAACTGATCGAACGGGACGATGTCCTCTTGACCGCTGATTCGAAGTTGAAAGAACTCGAGTACCGGCGGTTCTTGGAATTAAGGGCCTATTGCACCCAGCAGGCAAGTGAATTGGCCGATATTGCTCGGCGCGTCGCTGCCATCGATGTCCTCCAATGCTTTGCAACCGTTTCAAGGGAACGCCAATGGACCAAACCCGACCTTTCGGACAACCCCGTGTTGTCGCTGGTTGATGCTCGCCATCCCGTTTTGGAAACCATGCATGGCTACGTTCCTAACGATGTTACCATGAACTCAAAACACTCCTTTTTGCTCATCACCGGGCCGAACATGGGAGGGAAATCCACCCACCTTCGAACGACAGCGCTGGTGACCGTTTTGGCCCAAGCAGGGTGCTTTGTCCCTGCAAAGCAAGCAAAAATCGGTTTGGTCGACCGCATTTTCACTCGCGTCGGTGCCAGTGACGACCTTCGCCGTGGCCGTTCAACCTTCATGATGGAGATGATTGAAGTGGCACACATTCTCAAAAGGGCCACCCCCCAATCCCTCATCTTGCTGGACGAAATTGGCCGAGGGACATCGACCTTTGATGGCCTCTCCATTGCCTGGTCGGTCACCGAAGACATTTGCCAGCGGCTTGGCGCCCGGACCCTCTTCGCGACCCACTACCACCAGTTGATCGGCCTGGAAGGCGAACTGCCCGGTTTGCACAACGTCCACGTTCAGGTCGCTCAAGTCGACGGGCAGCTGAAGTTTCTTCATCAAGTGGCAGACGGCCCGTGTGACGATTCCTACGGTGTTCAAGTGGCGGCTTTGGCGGGTTTACCCCGGAACGTGGTTGAACGAGCAACGGATTTACTGGCGTTCCTTGAACAGCAGGCCGGTGGCGCCAAAGCCGGTGAGCAAGGCGCCCCCAAGGCACGCGATGCGGGGCAAGCGAGCCTCATGGGGTATTTTGCTGCAGCCGCCATGACGTCCAACGCACCCGTCGACGAAGTGGAACCCGTTGGCAAGGAATTGATCGATGTGCTCAACAACACGAACGTCGATGAGTTGTCCCCTCGCCAAGCCCTTGAGGTGCTGTACCAACTCAAATCGCTCTCGGAGGACGGCCAATGAAACCTCAACGAATCGTCCAATTGGACGATGCGACCATCGGCCACATTGCGGCCGGAGAAGTGGTTGAACGTCCAGCGCAAGTGGTCAAAGAACTGGTGGAAAACAGCCTCGATGCTGGCGCCACCGCCATTACCGTTCTGGTGGAAAACGGGGGCTTTGACCGCCTCGTGGTTGAAGACAACGGCAGCGGCATCACCGCTGATGACCTCCCCTTGGCGTTGGACCGTCACGCCACCTCCAAACTCAGCACCAAGGAAGATTTGGCCTCCATCGTGTCACTTGGGTTCCGGGGAGAAGCCCTGGCCAGCATTGGCATGGTCTCGAAATTGACCGTGGCCAGCCAACCGCCCGGTGCAGCCGGCGCCAGCATCGTGATGGAGGACGGCGTCAAATCGCCGGTCCAACCCGTCGGCATGCACGACGGCACGCGAATCAGCGTGGAACATTTGTTCCAAAACACCCCCGCCCGCTTAGCGTTCCAACGGCGGCCCGAAACCGAAACGGCGCGCATCGTTGACGTGGTGGTGAATCATGCGCTTGCCCACCCGGAATGCGGGTTTCACCTCAAATCCGTCGAACGCACCCTGCTCAATGTCCCGGCCACGGACGACATGCTCGACCGCCTGTACGACATCATGGGCGCCCAAGCCACCGAGCTGATTCCGTTGGAACAACCTCCCTCGGACAACGACGCGCCCGGGGATGAGCGTTGGAATGGATGGATCAGCACACCCGACATCACCCGAGGGAAAGGGGACGATATCCACGTCCTGATCAACAACCGTCCCGTTGCGGCTGGACCGTTTTTGCAAGCGATTCGTCGGGGCTACCGGACCCGCCTGATGCAGGGACGCCACCCCTTGGCCGTCATCAACCTCACCTGCCCACCAAACGAAGTTGACGTCAACGTGCACCCCACTAAGCGGGAGGTTCGACTACGCCACTCGTGGAGGGTCTTGGAGCGTCTTGAGCGGGCGATTGCCTACACCCTGGAATCCGTACCGACCGAACCTGACGCCACCGGTGGCATCCCCGAATTGCGCGGGTTGGCAACCGCTGAGGCCACCGCATCGGTGGCCTCGTTGTTGGCCGGAGAACCAACGATAGCGACGAAGGATCACGAGCCAGCCCTCCCGCTCCATTCGGCCGCAGGCTTGAACCTCCAACCGAGCGTTGAGACAAAGGCCGTCGCCGCCCCGCCTGCATGGGCCGTGGCCGCAGGAAAACAACTCAACTTGGTGGGAGAAGAAGCGACGAAACCTGAGGAACCCACTGCATCACGACCCGTTTCCGCCTCGCCACTGGGTCAAGCCGTCCTCCCCGACCAAAGTACGGAACCCATGGCTGACCATCTGTCTTCGGCCGAACGCCACCTGCATCGCTACGCCGGCAAGGCCACCACCTCGATGCCAAGTCAAGAGGACCCGTTGACGGGTGTGCTGAACGAATTACCACCGATGGAACCACTGGCTCAATTTGCAAACTCCTACATTCTCGTTCAGGCAGAAGACGAATTGCTGCTCATTGACCAGCACGCCTTGCATGAACGGGTTCGGTACGAACGGTTACGCAACAGCGGACAAGCGTGGGAGCCTCAACAGCGACTTGACCCCCTCAATCTTGGCTTGGACCCTCGACAATCCGCCATCGTGGATGCGCAACTTGAGCGGCTTCACTCGCTCGGCTTTCACCTCGTCCGTCAGCAAGAAGACTGGCATCTCACCGCATCACCCCGATTGTTGCATGGCCAAGAAATTCGTCCTTTCTTCCTCGACCTTCTCCAGGATTTATCGCAAGACGGTGGACCGTTGGAAACGATCGAGGCCCGGAAGGACCACATGGCATTCATGAACGCTTGCCGCGGTGCGGTGAAAGCCAACCAACCACTGACGCTTGCAGAAATGCGACGCCTGCTCGATGATATGCGCCGCATTCCCAACCCTTGGGCGTGCGTTCACGGTCGACCGACCTCCCTCCGGATACCGGTTGACAGTTTGGACCATCACTTCGGTCGGCACGGATAACTACCACGTCGCATGGAGGCGGGCTTCCACCTCAACGCCGCACCTTCGCCAGCGCTCAACGGCCTCTGGGTCGGCGATGCCGTGCAAGGTAGGGCCAGTGAGTAAGGTGGTCGCCGTCAAGGAACTTGCGAGAACCAAGGCGGTCAATTGCATGCGATGGTCGCCGTAGGTTTCGACCACGCCCTGCGGAGCTTCGAAGCGTTGCCCGCCGGCAAGGACAAGTCCTTGGGACGTCGCTTGGGATTGAAGACCAAATTGTGCCAAGAAGCGTTGGGTGCCTGAAAGCCGATTCGTCTCTTTGTGGGCAGCATGGGCGGCCCCCGTGATGGTGCCACCACCGCCCAAGGCCATGAGGGCAGCCAAGGGCGTGATCAAATCGTTGGCGTCCCGTAAATCCAATTCAACCTCCTGCAGCGGGGCATCGAGCGGCACCAACACGTTCCCCTCCACCCTGACACCGAGCAAAGAGGCGTGTTCGAAGAGGAGTTCGTGGCCCAAGGCATCATCGTGACGAGGCAACTGAGCGAGAGCAACTTGGCACCCGTGGACCCGTGCAGCGAGGAACGCAAACGCCAGCATGGAACAGTCGGGTGGAACCTCAAGCGAGGAGGGAGAAAAGTTGGGGACCCAGGGCACGAGTTCGCCTTCGCCGATGGATGGGGCGCCGCTGGCCATGCAAAGCATGCGAGTGAGCTCCGAATGACGCCTCGATACCGCATGGCCTCGTTCATTCAAGCGAATGGGCGTTTGAAGACTGGGCGTGGCGAGGTACCAAGCGGTGCTTGGCTGACTGGAGGACGAGACATCCAACGTGACGTTCGCGTGAGCAACCTGAGGACCTTGAAGCAAAACGGGAAGGCGTTCATGCTCGGTGCCGTAGGACACGTTCACGCCGGCTTCTTGCAGTGAAGAGAGCAAGTTTGCATAGGAACGAGACCGCAACGATGCATCGCCGTCCAACATCACCGGGACGCTGAATTGAGCTGCGAGCGCCATCAAGATTCTCAAAGCCGTGCCGGAGTTGCCCGCATGCAGCACGCTCGTTGGGGGTTGAAGCCCACCCGGGCCGACACCGTGAACTCGCCAAGACTGCGCCTCTTCGTGAGGTTGGTCGTCGCGGTTGGCAACGGGGGGCAGCACATCGCCCGAGGCGTCAAGGTCATCAAACGAAACCCCAAGTTGCCCCAGACAACGCCGCATGGAAACCACGTCTTGACCGGCGAAGGCCATGTTGTGGAGCACCGTGGATTGGGGAGATTGGGCGGCCAACGCGAGCATCCGAATGGCATGGCTTTTCGAGGGCGGCAACACCCAATGCATCATTTCTATAGAGGATTTACCTTGGATCGCCAAGACCTCCACGAAACTCCCTTTTTCACCGGGTTGAGTGGGTCCCCAACGGGCAACCCAACGCTTCGCCATGGGACAAGGTGAAGCATGTTCGCCAAGAACCCTTGCTTATAGGTTCAAGAACCCGTGCAGGCTCGAAACTCCATGACGCTGCTGGACCGTCGTGACCGGCCGCTGCGTGACCTTCGGATTTCCATCACCGACCGTTGTAACTTTCGTTGCACCTACTGCATGCCCCGTGAGCATTTTGGCAAAGACCATGCTTTTCTGCCCCGAGAGGCCTTGCTCACTTACGAAGAAATCGTGATGGTGGTCAAAGCGTTGCTTCCACTCGGTCTTGAAAAGGTCAGGCTCACCGGAGGCGAACCCCTTTTGAGAAGCGATATCGCTGTGCTTGTCAAAATGTTGCGAACGTGTGGACCAAACCTGGACTTGGCGATGACGACCAACGGGGCGCTTCTCAAAGCGAACGCAGCGAGGCTCGCTGAGGCCGGTTTGAGCCGAGTCACGGTGAGCTTGGATGCGCTTGATCCTTCCATCTTTGCGCAGATGGCCGACACGACCGCCTTTGGCCCGGACGATATCCTTGAAGGAATCGACGCCGCCCTTGGCGTCGGTCTTGGTGTGAAGGTCAACACCGTGGTGCGAAAGGCGGTGAACGAGGGCGAGGTCCTCGCCTTGGCCAACGCCTGCACCGAACGTCGCATCCCGCTTCGATTCATCGAATTCATGGACGTGGGCAACACCAACGCTTGGAACATGGACGAAGTCGTGAGCGGCCGGAAAATCCGAGAGGCCGTGGAGACGGTGTACGGGGCCCTTCAACCTGAGGAGGGGCAAAACCAGCACGACGTCGCACGGCGCTACCGCACCTCAACGGGCCAGTTGTTCGGCTTCATCAATTCGGTCACCCAGCCGTTTTGCGGAGATTGTTCGAGAGCACGCTTGTCGGCGGACGGCTCAATGTACACCTGCCTGTTTTCTTCGCGTGGACACGACCTCAAGTCCATGCTCCGTATGGGGGCTAGCAACCTGAACCTCCAAGAGGCGATCCGAACGATCTGGAGTGGGCGAGATGACCAGTATTCCGTTGAACGGCAACACGCATCTCCCGATCGCGAAAAGGTCGAGATGTCCTTCATCGGCGGCTAGCTCATCGCATCGCTGGAAGGGTGACGTCGATCAGCAACACACCGGCCGTCTCTTCAACCAACTTGAAGCGCCAAGTTCCATCGGTGGCGCCGATGGTGGCCGAATCGATCACAAAGTAATCGCCTTGGGTCACTGAATAGCCAGCATCACGGTCGTGGAATGACACGTTGGAACCGATCACGCCGTACACGTCGGCGTCCGAGACTTGGCCACCCATGGGGAACGCAACGGAGCGGTTGGCGGGTTGTAGCGTGTATTCAAGGCGAGCAGGGTCGATGGATTGGTCGAGGCTGGTGATGCGAACCACGTGGAACCCGTTGTCGAGGGCTCGCACACTGACGGTGGCTTGAGGAGGGGCTTTCTCAACGGTGGTTAAGGCACCCTGCATGAGCACGAAGACCATGCTTGAGAGCATCACCGTGATGGCGAGCAACAAGACGGTGGCGATGACCGGGCTGACGGCATCCTCGTCTCGTCGGATGGACGCTCGCATGCCCTTACCACACCGTCAAATCACTTGAACCAACCGATGGAAGCGGCCCGTCGCAACGATGATTTGGAGCGACCAACCTCAAATCAGCCACAAGGGGCGGTCGCATTCCATGGCGCGCTTGATGCCGCCGATTGGCCCGAGAATTCGCAGAATCGCTTCGGTCATGAGGTCGCCTCGCATGAACGCATACCCCATGTTCTTGGTCCGCAAGGAATTTTTCAAGGCCGGGCCCATCGATGCACGAACCCGTCGTTCGTATTCGCTCAAGGGTGTCCCGTGTTCCAGATGGTCGATGATGGTCTCGGCCGCAAAACAACCCGAGATGATGGCTTGGCTGATTCCGCCACCGTTGCTTGGCATCACCAAGCCTGCCGCATCGCCGACGGCCAGCGTGTTACCGTCAACCATTCGCTTGACCGGCCCTCCCATCGGAATCCAACCACCACCAATCGAGAGAATCTCCAGGTTCAGGTCTTTGCAAAACTGTTCAAGATGACCTTTCAAATCGCCTTTCAGTTTCCCTGCTCGTACGCCCAAGCCGACGTTGGCGAAACCAGGGCCCTTGGGGATGATCCAAGCATATCCCGAAGGCGCGATGGAACCTAGGAACACATCGAAGGTTTCGGGCACCTCACCCTTGACCTGTGCATAGATGGTGGGGACTTGGTCATCGGGGCGGACCGCTCGGTCCTGCCCGTGCCGCAACCGAGCCACGTGAGCCAAACTTCCGGAGGCGTCAATGAGCACATCGCACGAAAAGCGCCCCTCGGAGGTCACCAGAAGTTCCCTGCCTGCTTTCTTTTGGGTTTGCAAACGCTTCAGCGCCGTGTTGACGCGAAGTTCGGCCCCCGCTCGGACGGCTTTGTCGGCAAGGTAGCCGTCGAACTGAAGGCGGTGACCTGCAAAAGCGTCCAATTCAAATTCGTAGGATTTCCCCGACGGGAGAAACACGCGCATGTTGTCCAATCGATGAAGGCGTAGGCGCTCGGGGAAGTCAAAGTAGGTCTTGAGCCATTCATGGTCGTTCAAGTGAAGGAAGGTTCCGACGACCTCCCCCCAATTGGGGATGCATTCGCCGCATTGGGCAGGATTGCCCACAACATGGCGACGCTCAAGCATCAACACGTCAATCCCCGCTTCAGCAAGGCGTTGAGCAGCCGCACTCCCCGCAGGCCCGGCACCGACGATGATGACGGTTCGATGCTCTACCGATTTCACCGCCAATCCAATCCCTCAAGCATGTCGTGTTTTGACAAAATCGGTGATGTGGCGCATCATGGATTTCGCTTCGCTATCGGGGAACGCATCGAGGGCTGCTTGGGCTCGTTCAAGGTGGGTTCGAACGAGGATTTCGGCGTACTCAAGGCTGTTGGAGCGATTGAGCAAGGCCATCAATTCATCAAAATCATCGTCGGAAAAGTGTTCGATGACTTCGGAAAGCCGCTCACGATGGTGGCCGTGAGAAAGCGTCAGGGCATGGATCAAGGGCAGCGTCATCTTTCCTTCGTAGACATCGGCTCCACGAGGTTTGCCCATTCGTTCATCGCCACGCAAATCAAGCAGGTCATCCACCAGTTGGAACGCAATACCAAGTTCCATTCCAAAGGTTTCCAAAGCTTTGGCTTGAGGTTCAGGGAGCCCAGCGACCAGACCCGCAGCATAACATCCTGCGGCAAAGGGACCGGCGGTTTTCCCCTTGACGATGGAAAGATAGTCCTCGGGAGAAGTGGCCAAGTTCAACACATGGTCGAGTTGATGAAATTCCGAAACCGCGATGTCGGCGCAGCAGCGAGCAATCACCGTCACGATTTGCTCGCTATAACGTCCGCCGAGGGCGAATCCCTGGACGAACAACCAATCTCCTGCAATAACCGCCTTGGCTTGACCTGCTTTGGCATGGATGGTGGGGATGCCCCGTCGTTGCTGGGCCTCATCGTTGATGTCGTCGTGGACCAACGTTGCCGTGTGAATCAGTTCAAACGCAAGCGCAAGGGGCATCACGTCGTCTTGTTTTGTGCCCCCAGCCAGACGATAAGCGAGCAAAAAGAGGAGGGGGCGCAAGCGCTTCCCGCCCGCATTGAGGACTCGCCCCGCTTCCAAGGCCACCTCACCAGCGCCTCGCTGAACCTCGTCTTCAATGAGGTCGGCCAAGGCAACATTCACCTCTTCGCGCATGGTTTGCAACGCATGACCGAGGTGCTCAACATCGCTCTGCACACCCCTTGGACAACGGTGGGCTTCTTAACCAGTCGTCAACGCCCTTGACCCGTGGGGGACAACCCTCACCGAGGCGATGAAATGGAGACGCAGGAGCGCATGGTGATTTTGACCACGCCCAACCGCGACGACGGCGTTCGCCAACAAATTGAGAGAACCGTGGACACCCACGGGCGCCACCGTGACCTTCGACTGAAACAAGTTCCTCACATGACCACGGCGCTTCAAGTGCTTCGTGATGGTCAAGCTGACATCGTCGCCATGAGCGCTTTTGATTGGCAAAACGAAGACGTATCTGGGTTGATGATCGCCGGCGTCTTGCCACGGAAGGAACCAACGTGGGTGTTGGTGGCCAACGACAAACCCGAGTATCTCCAAGCCGGGTCTGTCGTCGTTTGCGACCATGAATTGCTCCGTCGTCAAATGATGCGCATGCGTTCAGACCTTGAGTTGGTGCGGTTGGATGAAGTCATCAACCGCCTTGGAGCCAGCGAAGCCTTTTCTCAACTTGACAGCGACGAGCGCTGGCCGTGGATGGAACAACAACTCGTGAACGGTGACATCGACGGATTCATTGTCCCCCGGGCGATTCACGCAGGCCATCGCATGAAGAGCAGACGCCACACCCTTGGATTGCAACGGGATCGGTCAGAAAGCGAACGAGAGCGCTTCATTCCCCCACCGTTGCATGGGTTCACCTTACTGGTTGCCCGAGAAGGGTTTCCAAAAGCTGGACTGAAGGACATGATTGACCCGAGCGCCGAACTGGCCTATCGCTTGGAACTCACGATGCTGGAGAGTCTCGACCCCACCCTTCATGACATCACGGGAATGTTTGTCGAACAGCGGAAAATTTCCACGTTCCTCAAGAAAGCCACCGATGAAGGGGACGAAACCTTGCTGAACTCTCTGGTTGACCCGAACAAAAGACGGGGCGTCTACAAAAGCGGACCAAGGGTGGAACTCATCGTTGAAACCCTCAGCCCTGATGGAAAACGAACCGCCTCCTGTGAACGGATCGTCCTCCCGGAGGACAGCCACGTTGGCATGGTGAACTTGTTGAGGGAGTTCATGGAATTGGTGACCATCATGACCACGGCCCACGAGGGTTCCAAGCGGACCATCCCCGGCTTGCCAACGTCGATGTCTGAACCAAGCCCTGCACTGATGAAACTCAACGAGGAAGACTGAGTTCGGCGGCCAAAACAGGGTCAAGAACTGGTATCCTTGGCCGAACAGGACGGCGAAGACATATATGCTTTCAATGCGGCAAAGAGGCAAGAGGTGCCGACATGATGGACAAGTCCGGTATGTTGGCCAACCTCTATCAAGCCCGATTTGACGAATTGAAGGCTTTGGCAAATGAACACCATTTGTCAAAATCTGGACCGGTTGAGTCTTTGCGAGCACGACTGATTCGAGAATTGGTGCTTGACGAATGGGACCTGTCACCCAGCGGCCTCAAATCCATTTCAAACAACGACTTGGGAGAACTTCTCGGTTTGTTCGGTGTGAAAAAGTCAGGCTCGATCAAAGCTCGCCGTCAGCGACTGTACCTGCACTTGAATCACGACCCGAAAAACCTCACGACGGACTCGTTGGACGACCTCACGAAGGAGGACTTGCACGCCCTTTGCAAGGCCCTCGAGTTGCCGCTTTCCGGCAACAAACAGAGCCTTTTGGCCCGTGTTGCTGGCGTCTTGGCGAGTCAAGAAAACGCCTGGGGAAAAGTGAAGAAAAGTCTACGAAGGCCGAAATCAACGTTGTCCATTCCCTCAGCCACCCTGTCTCCGCCACCGGAGATGCCCACGCCTAGGGACAACCAAACCCCCTTGCTCGCCCAAGAGGAAGAGGAAGCGTGGGGATTGGTGGACGCTGATGCGATGACCGAGACCCAACCCCCGGAAGAGATTATGGTCACCGTATCCGAACCAGCGGCCCCTCCAATGATTCAGCACGTTGATTCAAACGAGGTGTACAGCCTCGAAATCGAGACCGCCCTCATGGAACTCAACGAGAGGATGCCCGAAATCCGAGCGTTCGCTCGTGACTTTTTGATGGTCAGTTCAACCGTGGACCAAGACGACATGAACGCCTTCATCGCTTCGCTTCGAGACCAAGGATTCGCAACCGACCATCCGCCGGTGCATCAACGGGTGGCCAACATCATCATGGAACTCGATTACCAAATCCAAAACGAATCGGCTGCAGCCTCCGCTTTGCCCCAATCGTGGCGAGAACGAGAGGCCCTACGGCTGTTTGAAGAAGTTCGCAGCGGGTTGCGTGACCGACTCGAAAACATCCTCGCGTTGCACCAAGGCGATGTGGTCAAGGCGCGCATGGCCTTTGAAGAAGAAGGCCGAGACGCAGGTCTTGACCTGCGCGTCCCCAGCGTTTCCGGACGGCTGCACGCCTTGTTTGATCTTCACGTTGAAATCGCGGAAACTCAAGCTCTCCACGACCCCGTGGTCCAACGAAGACAACGGATGCTTCGCATCCTTCATCGCGGCTCGGTCCACATGGACGAGCGAGAAAAGTTGACCATCGACCGGCTTGAGCGAAACCTCGCCGCCTTTGAGGAACTGGTTCAAACCGTCCTCGAGTCGTCTGAACACGGTTTTGAGGAAGCCGAGCAAGCCCTTGTCATTCGCTTCCTCGAATCAAAAGGATACGAGGTCAACACCAGCAACCTTCGCCCTCGTGTCCTCGCCTGTGCGGGGGTGCTTGGTGCGGAACTCGGCTACCTCTCGCCGGCTGACATTCCACGAATCGCCCCTGGCGTGCTCGTTTCCGAAACCGAGGTCGATGCCATCGTGACCGAACTCAGAGCGCTGGCTTCAAGCTTCAAGCCCACGCCAGACGAGGCCGTTGAGGAAGAAACCGTGATGACGGAATCGGTGCTCGACGCCTCGAACAACGTTGACCGTGTTCGTGGGAAAATTGACCGAATTGACGACTTGCTCAACCGCTTGCGTGGATGAACGTCCCTCAGTGCTGCTGAGCGTAGAAGTTCTGAATGACTGAAGTCACCGTTTGGATATCGGAGATGCCCCGAGAGCACAGGTCCTCAATGATGGCTTGACGTTGGGCCACGTGGCGTTCGAACACATCGGGCGTCACACCAGCAGCGTTGCAAATCGTTTCACGCAATTTTGAGGGAATACCGGTCTCTTCGATTTGGTCGGTAGCGGCGTTGTATTTCCAAATCGCATTGAGACGAGGCTTGTCACCCTCCATGCCTGCAACCTCCGCCACTTCCGTGATCTTGCGAGCTGTTTTGCCGTTCACGTGCAAGCGTGCTTGGATGATGATGAGGTCCAATCCGCTCAACATGATGGGAGGGACACTCATCGGCGGGTTGATCATTCGAGTCACCGTTTCCTGGGCGGTGTTCGCGTGCAACGAACCGAATGAACCGTCGTGCCCCGTGTTCATGGCGGTCAACAGCGTGGCGCACTCTGGGCCACGAACTTCACCAACGATGATTCGATCAGGACGCATACGCAAACTGGATTTGAGACAGTCGTTCATGTCAACCTCGGAGGTCCCGTCTGGGCGCTCACGGCGAGTTTCCATACGAAGCCAGTGGTCGTGATAGACTTGCAATTCAGCGGTGTCCTCCACCGTCAGCAAGCGACGAGACCATGGGATGTACATGCCCAAGCAATTCAACGTGGTGGTTTTACCCGAACCGGTTCCGCCGGCGATGACGAAGTTAGCGGGTCGGCTGTCAAGACCTTCAATCCACACCCACATCATGGCTGCAAGACGGGAATTCACCGTTCCGAAGTTGACCAAATCGATCATGGTGAGCGGGTCTTCCTTGAATTTTCGAATCGTGAGGGTCGGGCCATCAGGCGATACGGGGGGGATGGTGCCGTTCACACGGGACCCATCAGGCAGGCGACCGTCAAAGATGGGGACCATGCCCGGTCCGTCCCCAAGGGGAACGTTGGTGAACGAGGCGATGTTCTTGGCGATTTGAAGGCCAGAATCATCATCAATCCAGATGTTGGTTCGGCACATCCCGTGATTTCGATGAGCCACCTTCACGCATTGCGTCCCGCCGTTGTACATCACTTCTTCAAGCGCATCGTCTTCAAACAAGGCCGCAAGATCTCCGTAGGGATTGGCTTGAATCTCGCCTTCCACATGGTAAATGGGGGAGGGGTGGTTGGCTTCGGTGTAAATGGTCACGCGTCCGTATTGTTCCAAAATTTGTTCTGACATGGTCTAACCTCCAACGGCTTTCACGGCTCCAAGGTACAACCCCATGGAAATGGCCATCCACAAGGGAAGCCACCACAAGGTGTCCTTGAATCGTCCCATCATTCGCCCCGAAACGCTCACACCAACGGCGGAAGCGGCGGCGAAGAAGAAGGAAAAGGTCTGATTGAACGAAGCGATTTGGAACCCTTTGCTGGCGGGAGCAAAGAGCCCGACGATGAACGCAATCAGAACAGGTAAGCCAACGCTTACAAAGATGATAATAAGCATGCCACGGCCCTGAAGTTCGCCTTCACGCCGATTCATGAGGTCGTTCAATCGTTCGTAATCTCGACTCAAATCCGACAGGATGTCACGCAAGGACGAATCTTGTTGCAAGGCGGTTTCAATGAGCATCATCACCCGCTGGACCTGACTTGATCGCGTCTTGGCGGCAAAAGCCGAGAGACTCGCTTCAAAGGAGGAGGCGTGACCTTCCTGGAGGGTTTCTCGCAGCAACATGGCGAGGGGAGAATCGCTCGCTTCGGACTGTTCCTTCATGGCCTCCTGCAAGCCCCTTCCCGCACCGACCGAATCGGAGAGCGATTCGAGGAACGTGGGCAACTCGTTCTCGATTGAGCGACGACGACGACGCTCAAGCATGGGGGGAATTCCGCCCCCGACACAGGCCACCGCAACCACGACGAGATAGAGCAGGATCGGCGTGTCGTTGAACGATTCAAGAATTCCAAAGATCATTGAATCACAACCCCGGGTCCTTCGTGTGAGCCTTGAGCCCGATAAGCGCCATGCCGACGAGCGTCATGATGAGACCCATGTTCACCACGCTGTTGATGACGGCAGAATCGGGTAAGGACATGAACGCACCAAGGTCACCCGACATGAGTTGAGGCACCAAGCCGACGATGGCGAGGATGATCGGTCCAATCATGCCAATTGACAGCAGCGTTTCGGGGACACCACCGAGTTCTTCGATGTACTTCTCCACCTCTTCTGAGCGCTCTTCTTCCATTCGAGTCCCTTGCTTTTTGAGCGTTTCAACCAGGTCCGTGTTTTGTGTGACGTTCGTGTAGAGCGTGTTCAACAAGCGCTTGTACCCAGCGGATTCGGCGGTCTTCATGAGGTCCTTGAGCTCGCGGTCAAGGCCTTTGGAATTGCCTTTCCGCAATCGCTTCATCATCGCCGAAAAATCTTCTGAAATGATGCCGTATCCTCCCCGGCCGATGGTGTGAAGGGCGGCCTCCAAACCAACACCCGATGACATCAATACATCCATCGTGCGAATCACGTAGAGGAGTTCGCGCTTTTCCTCCAGCTTCCGCATTCACTCACCTCAAATGACGTCTTCAAGCAACTCAAAATGGAACGATTCGTTCGAACTATCATATTCCATGACGGCGAAGATGACCTTGACGTCTCGCTCTTCGAAAGGATCGTGAATGTAAGGCTGGCCGGTTCGGAACATGGAGACGATGCGCTTGTATTCATCCAAGGACAGTTCGCCTCGAACCGTGTAAAGCGTGGACTCCGAGCCTTCGTCGTGAAGGTCATCGCCTTCCTGGCCACGAATCACGGTTCGAGTAAGGCGGCGTGTCATCCGCACTTTCATGTCGGCGTTTGCAATGCGAACCCAATCCGAACTCGATGTCCCGGTTGCGGGACGGATGAAGAAATCCATTCCAGCCATGTGTCTTACCCCTGTGGCTTCCACACCACGAGAAGGACTTCAATGTGTTGGACCGATTTATTCAGCAGCGGCCAACTTGAACCATCCAAAACGAGGCTCTTCCAATTGGCCTGATTCCAACAACTCATCCAACACGGATTCCGCCAGCTCTCGTACGTAGCCACGGGCGACGGCGTTCTTGAGAACGGTATCGAAGTCAACGCCTTCGCCTTGGTCAAGGTGACCGATCACTTGAACCAGGAAGCCACCCATTTCGTCACCAACATCGCTTTCACCGGCCCCGTCTGTACTGGCCTCGCTTGAGGTTCCGGGTTCGTCGGGCAACGACATCATTGGAGGCGGCGTGGTCGCCGCTTCAAGTCGTCCTTCGGCGATGTCGAGGGCTTGCATCAAGTTGAGTTTGAACGGTTCCAAATCGACCTCGCCGTAATGGTTTCTTGCTACCAAGAGGCTGCTTGGGAGTTCGGCTCGGGCGAAGGCGTCCACGGTCGGCTCAACTTCCATTGAAGCCGTGTAGGCATTCATCCGCTGCATGGTGCTTTCACAAGCGTCCAACAGCCAATTGGCGTAGACTTCTCGAGACACAACGCACGCTTCTTCAGGTCGAAGTGATGTATAGACGGCGCCTTCGTCGGTTTGGTACCATCGTGTTTTGGCCGTCATCATCACCAAAAGCGGTTCACCGTCCTCGAGTCGTTCAACCCATTGGTGGGAGAGTTCCCGCATCATTTCGGAGTTGTAATCGCCCACCGAGAAATAGTGAAGACCGGTAGGGTCGCGAAGTTGACCCTGGAACAAGGTTGCTCCGTTGGACGTTTCCCGTTGTTCAAGCCGTTCGAGCAACCCTGCAGCCACGACCCGATTGACTTTGGCTCCCAGTTTGGTAATGATGAAGGAGGGGTCGTATTCGCCCGAGCCTTTCTCGTGCAGGGTCGCACTCCCAAATTCCGAGGCCAGAAGCAAATGCGCCGGCTGACGAGCAATTCGTGCACGTTCCATCACGACCACCCCCATAAGGCTCGCAACTCACTGGCCCGCATTTGTGAATCGCTTTGAACGACTTGCAAGCCTTCGGCAAGGACCATCGCCCCTTGCTCGTCGACAATCGTGCGACCTCGAACGCCAACCGAGCGGCCCAAAAGTTGCTCTCGGACCCACTGAACGAATCCAAGATCACCGTGTTCCTCCACCTTGGCTTGCAGGTCAGCGGGTGAAAGGGACAAGGCTTCCAACGAGGCTTCCTTGTTGACCAGAACGGCGGTGGTCGCCCCTGCATCGTCCACGACCAACCGTAGACGAACGTCTTCCTCGCCCTCGTTGGCACCGTGGTCGTAACACGCCCCATCACGCAACACCCTTCGACAGGTGGTGCAGCGCATGATGAAGCCAGAATCGTCGCGCACGCTCACGACCATGCCGGAGGTTTCAATGCCAACACGGCTGGGTCCCGAAGCCAGTTCGGCCAAGGAAACCTCGACCGAATGATTGGCAAGATCAAGACCTTCGTCCCACGGAGGGGATTCCAAGACCTCAAGTTGGTCGGTTCGGTCAACCGTGATGTCCGGTATGCCTTGCCATGCTCGCACCCGAGCGCCCTTTACACGAACCGTCACGGGGAGGTTGGTGGCCTCGAAGGGCAACTCGTCCCAGATACTCATGCGGCAACGTCCGGTTGGGTCGGCGATTTCGCCCGACCAGAGGAATTTCTCCTCACCGTCCCGCTCAAAGGTCCGTTGGGTAAGAGACGTGATTTGAACGACGGCATCGACGTCGCGAGCGCCGTCGGTGAAGGCGGAAATGGACGTGGTGGTTTGCGTGGACAAGGTTTCCAAATCAGCAAAATTGGCATCGTGGAACACCTCAATCCGGGTCGTCCGACCAAAATTCAACTCCGGCGTGTTGCGGAAACTACGGACCTGAGCCCCGTCGATTTTCAACAACGCACCGACTTCGTGCTCAAAGGGCTCCCACGAGAGGAAACCGATGGTTCCCGTTGCATCGGCAAGCCGCCCTCGGACGACATCGATGGACCCCGAGCCGTCCTTTCGGTGAATTTGGTCTTCCCTTGCTGCAAGAACTCGCCCGACCACGCAGATGTATCCATCGGATGGGATGTCGGCAATGTCCAGCGGGTCGTTGGATGAGGGCACGGTCGCCACACCTTCTTTGAGCACGACCACACGCGTTGATTGGTTGATGTTGAGCGACATTTTTCCGTTGTATTCGTTCACGCTGGCGCCTTCCAAACGAACGATGCTCCCGGCGGCCAAGTTGGCGTGGGGCCCCCAATCTTTGTAGTCCCAACGGATGCGTTCACCGTTCTCCTCCCACGGGTTGTCTTCGAGCATCCCAAATGCGATTTGCTTTTCTTCGCCTCGAATAACCTGATCACGAACGTTGTGCGTGATGATGGCCACTTCCAATTCAACATCACGATCCGAACCGTTGAGTTCAGAAAGTGAGGCCACTTTCTTGGTGGTTCGTGCCTCTTGCGAACCACCGGGGGAACGGGTCCCACCGGGTGAAGGTCCACTCTTGAATCGGCGCATCACCGAACGCATGGCATCTTGGGGAGGAATGTAAAACTCCTCCTCGTACTTGGCAAAGGCTTCGGCAACCTCCTTCGCATCAGCGTCGGGGCATTCCTTGAGGATGGCCTCAACGTAATCGGCGTATTTCGCTGCTTCAGCCATGCATGCGACCTCCGACAGGCGTTGTAATTCGTGGCCTGTGCGGAGAACAGGCGGCGGGCTTTCGTGCGGGTTGGTTAAGATTGGACACTCCCTTGACCTCCATGGGAAGTCCAACTACGGACGACGGGTCATAAAGAATGCCGTTCGGTTCGATGACGCATCATGCGGGGTTGACGCGTAGCCCGCTCATTAACAACACATCAGGAAGATGCATGCTGCCCGATGAGTAGGACCCCTGACGACGAACATGGTCGCCCAAGTGAACATCTCCGTTCATGGCCTTGGCCAAGTTGCCCGAAAGACCGGCTTGTTTGAGCGCACCAACGACTTCTCCATCTTCAACTTTCAAAATTGAACTCGTGGTCACCGAAAAGTCGCCGCTGCTGGGATTGGCCGTGTGCGCGCCCATCACGCTGTTCACGACAAAACCATGCCCCATCCGTTCGAGCAAGCCATCCCAAGAAGCCGCCGTTTGGGTGGACGTAAGAAACAATTCGGTGCAACCGGTTGAAGGCGGTGATTGATGGCCGCCACCGACGGCGGAACCCGTGGAGACTGCGGCATCAACCCGGCCTTCAGCCACTTGTTGGGCCGCATCGCGGGTTGACCAGAGCATGGTGGCCAAGCGCCCATGCTCGACCAACGTGGTCCGTCGACGAGGAACACCTTCAGCATCGCGGGAGCCGGAGGACATGCCGCCAGGAAGCAGGCCGTCATCGAGGATGGAGAGCGTTTCGTTCATCACGGGCTGGCCAAGCTTTTCGGACCAAAACGATTCATGTCGCACCATTTTCTCTCCCGTCATGGCGGGTGGGACGACCATGGAGAATAATGGTGCGAACCCTTCGCTCGTCATTAACACGGGCGTGTCAACCGGTTCGCTTGGGACCTCGATGGGTTGTTGGGTGATTTGAGCCCAGTGAACGGCTCGTCCAACGCAATCGGGAACGGCCTCCAATTTCGTTCGGCTTGACGCCCCTTGGTACGAACTGGTGAGCTCACCGTCAACATCAATGGACACCTGAACACCCACGCCATGGGACGTGGTCATGCCCGAGGCGAGGATGCCTTCGCTGTTCATGAAGCAGGCTGCGGTGGCGGACAGGCCCACACCTCCCCCCGTGACGACGGCACGCGAATCAAGACTCGCCACCTCGGAAAGGATGGCGTCCGCCTGCTCAAGCATGTCTTCAGGGTGAACATCGAGGAGGTGGCGGTCAAAGCGCCCAGGGACGTCCACAGCGGCTTGATTGGACGGCAACTCAAAGCCGCTCACGGAAGGGGACTTTTTGGCGATGGCCACCGCTTGTTGGACCGCTCGCTCAGCCCCTGAGACGTCAACAAGGTGAGCAAAACCAAACCTTCCGCCATCAACCACGCGAACACCAAAGCCGCCTTCACCACCTCCACCGGCCATGGTGATCTTGCCCGCTTCAATGTCGAGTTCATGCCCGTAGGATTGGAAACCAACCAGGTCCCATTGGTCCACACCGCTCGCCCGGCAAACATCAGCGAGGTGTTTGGCATTCGCCAACAGTCGGTCTTCAGCACCGTCGGGGAGCATGTTCATCCCACCAACGCTTCACGAATTCGCATCACGGGGCCACCATCGCCAACGGGGACCGTTTGCCCTTTCCCGCAGAAACCGGGAGAGGCCAGCATGGCATCTCGGGTGAGACCGTCCACGTTCTTCAAAATTTGAAGCGTCAAACCACTCACGCTCACGTCTTTCAGCGGCCGGGTGAGCTCACCGTTTTCGATGAGCCAAGCTTCTTGAGCGGCGAATTGGAACGACCCACGACCGGTGTCGACCTGCCCCCCGCGAGTACCGCAAGCGTAGACGCCGTATTCGATGTCCTCCATCAATTCGTCCATATCGGCATGATGGCCCCCTTGAATCATGGTGTTGGACATTCGGACCAATGGGTGGTGCAAGCCGTCTTGAGCACGGGCGCCTCCGTTGGGGTCCACGTCAAAGTGGTGAGCGGTCTCCCGATGGTTCAGGTACTCGGTCAGCACGCCGTTCTTGATGGCCCCCCGCAGTGAATCGCCGTAGCGGGGCGCGGCGCCTGCCATGTCGATGTTGTAACTGGAGAAGGGCAAGGGACGACCGCTGCCGTCCAGGGCGAACTGATCGACTGACC
>JALRLR010000029.1 GCA_023254355.1 Candidatus Poseidonia sp. | reverse complement strand
TAGCCGTCACCAAAGGCACCCATGTTCCCGTGCTGTCGGCGCTTCTTGGAGTTCTTGTGCGACTGCAGCTTTCCGCCGAACCGCTTGATGACCCCTTGCCAGCCGTAGCCCTTGGTGATGGCCACGATGTCGGTCATGGCGCCTTCTTCAAAGGCGTCAACGAAGGAATATTCTTCGCCGAGTTTGCCCTTGGCCCACTCGAGTTGGTCGCTCATCGAGCCACCGGTCAAGCCCATTTCCATGACGTCGGGCACCTTGGAAGGCACGCTCGAAAGGGTGTGGGGCTGGGTCGCCACGATCAAGCGAACTTCGCACAGGTCGCTCTGCTCGAGGTTGGTGAAGTGCTTGTCAGCGTCGTGCTCTTTGCGCTCAGGCAACCGCTTGAAGAGTTCAGGGAAGGCATCGGCGATTTGACCTGCGTCGGCCCATACTTCGCCACGGGCCTGCATGCCGTAGGGAGTCATCTCGTAACCACGAACACCGAGGATGCGCATCTTGGGGCATTCAACAACGGTCACGGGGACTCGGATTTCCTGTCCAGCCGAGGTGCTTCGTGGGTTCATATCGCGAGCCAGAATGTGGGTCATACCGGCTTTCCAGCCGGCGAATCCCTGCACGCGGACTTCGCTCGCATCGGTTGTGGGCCACGACTTGACGTGACCGAAGGGGCGGTTGGCCCGCTTTCGCGGGCTGAACGCCATCGATCCACGTCGTGGGTGGTTTCGCTTTGCCATGTCGGATTCCTCCAGTGTTTCTACAACGCATTGGCCCCACCGAGGGGGGCGTACGAGGGCCCATACAGCGTCGAAGCCGTGACACTGAGGCTCATTCCCACGAGCGGGGAACGGCCAGTTGGGGTCCTCGGGGGATGGCCCATTGTGTCTGGCTACTCACCTTTGAGCGTCCCTCCGACTTTCCACCCATATATATGCGGTTCGGTGGTGCAGTCGGAGGTTTGCGTGTGACGCCATGGCAATAGAGGGTCTTCAAACCTTTCTCAATTCTTGACCCGGTTTTGGTCCACCCGAACAGGACCCCCTCTGCACATCATCCTTTTGAACCCTAGACAGAAGGTGCAATTCATGGCTCAGGTGGTTCACGAGTTCCTCAAGGAAGGCGTGGAAGCTCGAGCGTATCAATTGCGGTCGTTGGAGCGCATTCTTTCTTTCTCGACGCTCATGGTGATGCCAACCGGATTCGGAAAAACCGCCGTCCAATGGATGGCGATGGCTGAGTTTCTGCGAACCGGGGCTCGAAAAATCGTCCTTGTGGCGCCCACCACCGGTTTGGTGGACCAACAAGCCACCATGGCCCGAGAGCGCTTGAACATCGAAAACGAACGCATCGTGACCTACACGGGCGACACCCCTCCTGAGCGTCGGCGAGAGCGTTGGGACCAAGCAACGATCGTCATGGCCACGCCTCAGGTCATTCGCAACGATGCCATGAACGGAGCGATTGACCTCGCCGAAGTGGACCTCCTCATCATGGACGAAGCCCACCATGCCACGGGAAATCACGCCTATGCTCAAGTCGGCACGATGTACCAGCGGACCAACCCCAACGGACGGGTGCTGGCGGCAACCGCCAGCCCCGGATCGACCATGCGAACCATTTCGCAAGTGCAAAGCAACCTGAAGGCGAACAATCTGGACCTGTCAAAACGGGGTGAGGCGCTCATGCAACCTTACGACGTGGACATGGACATTCACGTCCACCGACTTGACCTACCCGAGACCTTGAACACCTTGGTTGAACCGCTTCACGCTCACTTTAACGAGGAAGTTGACCACCTCAAGCGGCTCGGCTTCCTCCCACCAAAGGAACATATCGGCAGCCGTGACATCGAAAAAGCCCAGCAGAGTGCAAGTCGAGCCATCCAGCAACGGGACATGCGCGGGTACGATGCTGCTCGTCGAGTTGCCGATTTGCGGCGATTGCACATTTTGATGAACTTGATGCGGACGCAGGGCACCTCCGTGGCCAAAGCCTTCCTTGACCGAGCCGAAGAAGAAGGTCGCACGGGGAGAAAAACGAACCGCTTGCTGGCGCTCCCCGTCGTTCACGCCCTGCGTTTGGCGTTGCGGGACCTCGAAGAGTTGCACCCAAAACAAGCCATCGTTGAGCAACTGGTTCTCCAGGAACTCACGGCCAAACCCGACGGGAAAGTGTTGGTCTTCACGGAATACAGGGATTCGGTGCAGGAACTCGTCGCCCTTTTGGAACCCCACGAGGCGTTGCGCCCTGACGTGTTCATCGGCCAATCCTCACGAGGGCAACAAAAGGGGATGACACAGAAAGAACAACTCAGGCAATTGGAACGCTTCAGGTCCGGTGAAATCAACGTGCTTGTGGCCACGTCGGTGGGCGAGGAAGGATTGGACGTCCCATCCGCCGATTTGGTGGTCCTCTACGAGCCGGTACCGAGTGCCGTGCGAGCCATCCAACGCCGTGGAAGAACGGCACGACAACGGGCCGGTTCGGTCCACATGTTGGTGACCAACGACACCCGGGACGCTTACGTTCACCGTGCTTCAGCTCAGCAAGAAACCAACATGCACCGATTGATGGAACGGTTGGTGCGCCAGAAAACCCTCAGGGCCGATTTCAAGGTCACGGCGGGCGCCTTGGACGCTTTCAGCGTAGAAAAGGAGGGGGTGACACAACCGGCGAAAACCTACTTGATGAACGCCATCGCCTCCGCTCCTCTAACGGACGAAAGCGGCCCCTCTCAAGCCACCCACGAATCCACAGGCACCCTCCGTGCCAACGACCGAACGGCACCTCGGCTCACGGCGGAACAACGTCGACCGCAGCAACAGCGAGGGCTGTTTGATTACGAAACCCATCCAATGCAGGTCTCCGACGCCTTCGACCGGGCAACGATGACGGCGGTGTTGAACGCAGCGGAACACGAAATCCAAAGCATGAACTCACCTTTGAACGTCCTTGGCCATGTTGCCATCGACCATCGAGAAGCCTCCTCTACCCTCCCGGCTTACCTGAGGGGCCTGGGATTGACCGTTGAGTTTACCCAACTTCCGTGCGGTGATTTGCGCCTCTCAGAACGCATCTTGATCGAGCGAAAAACCGCCCGTGACCTTCTTGCCTCCATCAAAGACGGTCGCCTTCTTCGCCAATGCAGGAGTTTGCGAGCCAGTGCCACGCGTCCGTTGCTGCTGGTGGAAACCGGCGGCGAGGCCGAGTACGGATTGCATCCCAATGCGGTTTTGGGCGCTTTGGCCCACGTGACCCTTGACCTCGGAATTCCGGTCATGATGGTGAAGGATGCGAAAGAAGCAGCCCATTTCATCACCGTTGCGGCTCGGCGGGAAATCGAAGCCCTTGAGCGACTCCACGCTTATGCCACCGAAGAGGCAGCCGATGAGGAAACCGTTTACGCCAACCTTGCTACGGCCAAGTCCGAATTGGAGGCCATCGAACGCCAACCGGAAGCCCCTCATCCATGGCTTGACACGGCAACGGAGCACATGGGTCGGTGCTTTGAGCATGCGTTGGCGCCGCTCTTGGACCAGCGGCCTGAATGGACCTCACTTATCATGGCCTATTCACCGGACCTCGGTGGCTTGTTGGCCGCCACGCCTGAAGCCATCGCTCAAAAAACCGGAGTTGGCGATGGGACCGCCACCGAACTGGTGGAAGCGTTGCACAACGGCTTCAAGAGCCGATGAGGCGGGCCCGTGTACGCAACTGGGCAAGGCGGTCGGGGAAGTATCCCAGGGCAAAGGCGACCACTTCGGCCAAATGACAAACGGGGACAGCGGTGTTCTTCCCCGCCACGCGACCGGCCTTGGATTGGTAGGAATCAAGGTTGATGTGAGAGACCGTGCAGGCGCTCACCACCAGTTCGGCCCCCGAATCAATCGCGTCGGAGAGAACGGCAGCGGTCATGGCGAGGGAAGCGTCTTCGAGGGTCAGCATGGAGGTTGAACCGACGCTTTGGCACTTTGATTCGTAGTCAACGGGCGTTCCACCAAGCGCCTCGATGAGTTGCTCCATGTAGGTGGGCATGAACGGGTCATCACCCGAGCAGGCACCCTCACGTTGCATGTCGGGACCGTAGTAGGCGGCGACCTTCATCTTCAATGGATTCTTGACCGCATCGCGGATGGTGTCCAGCCCGATTTCCTCAACCAAGTAGTGCAAAAGATGGCGGGGCTGAGTTTCACCGGTGTATTCAAGCCCTGACGTCCGGGCGATGAGGTTGTTAAGGGTGCTTGCATAGACGGGATCTCGCTTCATGTCGTCCGCCGTGTTGCACATGATGCCGTGGCTGGAGGCGCAGGTGGTCATGATGTCAAGACCCTGAGCTTCGGCCAGCGCCATGTTTCGGGCGACCAAGGCGTCTTGCAGCTTGGGTGTCGCCTGTTTGATGACGTTGCCGCCGTCGCTGCTGGCCCTGGGCAGTTCGACCAGCTCAATATTAAGCGCCTTGCAAAGAGGTTGGATGCAGTCTTCCACCTCGTACGCACCTGCTCGAGCCACGTTTCCGGGATAGTATGCAATTTTCGCCATTCAATCACCTCAGAACCGTTGGTCGATTTCGTTGAACAAACTCACCACTTCGTGATAGTCGTCCACTTTTCCGTTGAACATCTTTGGAATGCGCCCCAAACCAGCGGGAGGAACAAGCAAGGCTTGAAGCCCTCGGATGGGCGGCCCACCGTTGCGAGTAAAGGCCAAGGCCATGCGGGCCGAGACGCCGCTGAAGACGTTGCTGACCAAACCCAAGGGGCCGAGCACTTGGCGGTACAACGTCGTCTCGTTGACGTTGCCCGACCATTTGACGCTTCGACCGTACCACTTCACCAAACGGCCGGATTTTCCAGCGTATCGGTTTTGGTTCAACAAGGCCCCACGGGCTTCGTTCAAGGCACGGGCCGCCAAGCGGCCGTCTTCGCCATAGCGCATGAGACTGGCGTGGTCGGCTTCGGACCAAACACCGTCACGCTCCTGCAAGGAGTCCATGATTTGACGGCGTTGCTTCTCAGAGGTGCGCGGATCGAGCACACGGAGCCACTGTTGGAAGTGAACCCCCGGCCCTTCGTAATGCGGGTCATGAGGCAAGGTATCGGACATGGCTTGGACGAGCTGGAACGAAAGTACATCGCCGGCTTGGTGAAGGGCCGTTGCGGTGGCGGCGTCCATGGTTCCCATGGCTGAACCAGAGGGCAAGCGCTCCCCTTCTCGGGGGTCGGTGCGAATCCAAGGCTCGGCTCGGCTCCGATGGCTCTCGTACCGAGCGGTGTCAACGACCAAGTCCCGAACGACGGGGTGGCCGGGGAGCGGCTCGATTCGCAATCGGCCACCGTCAGCGACCACATCACCCACCATGACGGCGTCGGCCAAGACGATGCGGCCGTTGGCACGAACGCCCGTGGTGGGGGTACCAGCACCCGAACCGCGGCGGAACGCCAAACTACCATCGACCTCACGTTGCATGGTCATCAACAAATCCTGAAGCGTCGCGTGGCCGGGCAGGGAACACGTCAGCGTGTCCCAACCCGATTGGGCCGCTTCGGGACAGTATCGGAACACCTCGAGGGAGAGGGTGATTTCGTCACGAACGACGGTGCCGGGGGTGTAGTCGCCTTCAGCGACATCGTCGTCATCGCCGGCACCGTAGGCCATCATTTCATCCAACAACTCGACTTGGAGGGTTCCGGATTCGTCAACGCAAGCCAAACGGGGGAGGGCTTCAGCCACCCACTGTTTCCAAGGGGGTTCGAAATCCACGTCGCATTCCTGAATGGGGAAGGCTTCGGTCCCGCCCAAAGCCGCTAACTTTCCGTTCCAGTCGTGACCGGCCTTGCAGAATTCGTCGTAGGAACTGTCGCCAATGGCACACACCGAGAAGTGCACGCCGCTGAGGGCAGGACCGTTGGCGTTGATGGCGTTCCAAAGCGCATCGGCGTTGTCGGGCATCTCGCCCTCACCCCAAGTCGAGGTGATCACCATCACCCGCTTCATGGAAGCAAGGGAAGCGAGGTCAAAGCCGTCCATGTCAACGACATTAGCGTTGAGGCCGTAATTTGCCGCCATTTTGGCCGTCTTCTCTGCCAAGCCTGCAGCGTTTCCAGTCTGCGAGCCAAAGAGAATGTTGAGGCTGCGGTCACCGGCAAGAACGGCGGCCAGGGCCTCCGATGCCCCTGCGGCGGGCGGTGCGGCGGCAGCTGCTGGCGCGGCGGCTTCAACGGCGGCAGGGGCCGCTTCGGCCACGGGCGCCTCAGCACCGTCGGCGACCAATTCGAACTTGATGACCTCAACCGGGCAGGCTTCAGCGGCTTCGATAATGACGTCACCGAGTTCAGCACCAAGATTGCCGACCAAGGGGGAGCCCCCCACGTTTCGATCGAAAACCCCGTCGGTACGGACGGCAGCGAGGATTTGCGAGGATTCGTCGGTGACCTCGAACACCTCAGGACAAATGTCCTGACATGCATCGCAGGTGATACAGTCTTCATCAATCCACACTTTTGCGACGATTGCCATGGGATGACCTCTTGCTCACGCTCTGTGGGCAATCTTTGCCAGCGTTGAGTGGCCTTTGAAGGTTATTATTGGCCCACGAGAAAAAAGGGGCTCTGTGATTCGTTTTTTGCAAGAAAAAACCAACGAAAACCAACATCACATGTTGAAATCGCCCATGTCACCCATGCCTTCGTCCATCGGCACTCCTTTGGAGGAAATGACATCGTCAATGCGCAGGATCATGATGGCGGTTTCCGTGGCCGACTGAATCGCTTGTTCAACCACTCGAAGCGGCTCAACGACGTTAGCGGCTTTCATGTCCACCACGCCGCCTTCGTAGACGTTGATGCCGGCATGGCTCTGACCGTCAGCGTGGGCCTTTCGCAATTCAATGAGGGTGGTTACGGGGTCCAAACCAGCGTTTTCGGCCAGTGTTCGGGGAATGATTTCCAGTGCTGAAGCAAAGGCTTCGATGGCCATTTGCTCGCGACCCCCCACCGTTTCAGCGTAGGTTCGCAGATCACGGGACAAGGCGGCCAGAACGCTGCCTCCACCGGTCAGCACAGCGCCGTCTTCCCAAGCGACGGAGACCACGCCCACGGCGTCATCAAAGGCGCGCCGGATTTCGTCCACCACGTGTTCGGTCCCGCCTCGTAGCAACACCGAGACGGACTTGGCTTCGGGACAACCGGTGACGAAGGTCATGTCGGAATCGCCAATCTTCTTTTCTTCCACGCGAGCTGCGTGACCAAGGTCCTCAGCGCTCATGTCTTCGAGGTTGGTGATGATGGAGCCTCCCGTGGCTTTTGCAAGCGCTTCCATGTCCGACTTTTTGGCGCGACGAATAGCGAAAATACCCTTCTTGGCGAGGTAATGCTGTGCCAATTCATCAATGCCTTTTTGGCAAATCAGGACGTTGGCCCCAGCCGCTTCGATGGTGTTCACCAGATGACGGATGTAGTTCTCTTCCTCTTCCAAGAACAACGCCAATTGGTTGGGGTCGGTGATCTGAATCTTGGCGTCCACCTCGGTCTTCTTGACTTCAATGGCGGAATTGACGAGGGCGATGTTGGCATCGCTGATGCTGCGTGGCATACCGGCATGGACTCGCTCCTTATCGAGCAGGATGCCGTCGATGAGGGTTGAATCCTTGATGGAACCGCCTTGACGCTTCTCAACCTTGATGTCGGAAAGGTCGACGAGTCGTTCGCCGTCCTCAATCACACCAACGGCGTTGACCGCCCGAACGCAAATATCGGCCATGAAGGACTTGACCGCTCCTGCCGACTTTCCGGTCAGGGCGGTTTTCGCCACTTCTTGCAAGACGGCATCGTCGTTGTCGGTGGCAATGCCGTGGCCGTCCATCAAGCCGATGGCTCGTTCAGCAGCCAAGCGAAACCCTTCGCAAATCACGGTTGGATGGACGTTTTGTTCAATCAAATCTTCGCTGCGCTTGAGCAACTCTCCGGAAAGGATGACCGCCGAGGTGGTGCCGTCGAAACAGTGCTGCTCTTGGGTTTTGGCCACTTCGATGATCATCTTCGCTGCAGGATGCTCAATGTCCATCTCCTTGAGAATGGTTGCACCGTCGTTGGTGATGACCACGTCGCCCATCGAGTCCACGAGCATTTTGTCCATGCCTTTGGGACCCAGGGTCGACCGAACAGCGTCAGCAACGGCCTTGGCCGCTGCGATGTTGTTTGACTGGGCGGTTCGACCTCGAGTGCGCTGCGTTCCGTCTTTCAGGATGAAGATGGGTGCTTGTCCGTTTCCATACATGGGGAGGCCCTCCGGCAACTTGGGCGAGGTCGCGTGCGACTTGAACCCTACGCTTCCTCATCGTGAACGGAGGAAGCCTCAGTTTTGGTTTTGATCCAGCCATTGTTGACCATAATGCTTCCATTGCTCCATGGTCCATCCCGCCGGCAAGCCGCCAGCAGGGAGTGGAGGCATGCCGTCATCCACCGCAGGGGCAGCGGGTGCAGGGGCTGCAGGAGCCGGCGTTGGCATGGTCATTGGAACGGTTGGCGCAGCGGCAACGGCACCGTAGGTGGACGAGAGGCTGTCTTCGTAGCCGTCCTCGCCCCACTTGGCGTATTCGTCATCATCGTCGTCCTCAACCGAGCGGAGGATGGAGAGGATGACAAAGGCTCCACCGCCAAGGATGGCAATGAACACCACCCACAAAGCGATCTCTTCGAGTGGCAAGCCTGCATTGGCTTCGTCACCGGTAGCTGACGTATCGGTGTCCATGCGTTCAAGCGTCACTTGGAGGACGGCGTTCGCTGCATCGCTGACGGTCTCCGACCGAGCCCAAATGGTGAGGTTCACCGTGAGCGTGTCATCGTTGAGGTTCTTCAGGGTCGTTTCCGTTACGTCGACTTTCAGCACGATTTCTTTCGTTTCCCCGATGCCGAGGGTGAAGTCCTTGTCGAGACGAGCGATGGAAGATTGGAACCACGAGTTCGATTCGCTTGCATCCAAATCCATGACCACACGCTGCCCGGTGGTGTATTGATTTACGATTCGTACGGGCACCTCGTACTCGCCTTCTTCGCTCACGGAAAGCGGGGCAATGGCAAAGATTCGCAACCAGTCTTGAGAACCGACCAGATAGGTCGCTTGGCCCGATGCACTGATGCTGTTGTCGGCATTGCTGGTGGCGACGACGGTCAGCAGAAGGGACCCCTCCGTGCCTTCAATAAAGGAGAAGGAAACCGAGACGTTGTAACTTGCGCCAACCTCAATTTCGGGTGTGCTTCCAGCCACAAGGTTGGTGAATTCCGCCACCATGCCGTTGGGGATGTTCAAACTCATGGCGAAACTGTCGGGATTGTTTCCGTCGTTGCGAACTTCGAAGGACATGGTTTGTGCCAAATCACCAGGGATGTAGGATTGACCGGTTTCTTCATTCGAAACGAACACGGCGGCCGTCTCAAGGATTTCAATGATCAATTCAACCGAAGACGAGACGGTGGAGTCGTCCACACTCGTGGCCGTCACCGTCACGGAATAGTAACCAGGGTTGAGGCCGACCGGCATGGCCAGCGAAACCACCACCACCGATTCGCCGTCCCATGCATCGAGCACTGGAGATTGTTCGGCCGCAAGCGAGGCTTGGAGGCGCCAGTTGCTCTGACCCAAGGTGAGGTCGTATTGTTCATCATCGTTGCCAAGGTTGAACAAATTGAGGTAAAGGGACTTACCAATGCCGTTGGCAGCACCCGTGAAGGTGTTTTCTTCGGCAACGAGGCTCACTTCTCGAATCACGGGCACCTCGACGTTTCGTACCAGAACATCGGTTCCAAAGAGGGCCGTGCTGCAGGACGGGCAGGTGGCACGGAGGTTGAACGAAACCGTGCCGGGACCCGCGAGGTCGGGGGCGGTGATGTTGAGCACCAAGTCTACACGCTGGCCCTTGTACAGGGTGATGGGGTTTTGTTGAATGACGCCCGTGGCGTTCTCAACCAACGCCGACCAGCCGTTGTTGTCGGAAAACGTGGTGGCGAGGTTGAACGCAGCGTCTCGGTTGCCGGTGTTTTGCAAGCGGAAATCAACGTGGCCGCTTTCGCCCGGTGCGATGTCCGCAGCCAGCAAGGTCGCCGTTGACGTCAAGGCCACACTGAACTGTTCGCTCACGGCCAAGTCCATGGTCAAGCGAGCTTTCTCACCCAGCTGGGCACTGCTCGCATCTTTCAGCCACAAGTTCCAGATGCGTTGTTGCACATCGGCTCCGGCAGGCACGGTCAAGTTGGCCCAGAATTCAATGGTCTTGCCGGCACCAAGCGGCGGCATGATCACGTTGGTCCCGTGGCTGTTGCTGCCTTCGATGTCCATACGGATGATGGGATAGGGAGCCATCCAAGAGTCGTTGGTGACGTTGGTTTGAAGGCGAATCGTGGCCGGTGCGTACCCGTTGTTGGTGAGGGTGCAGTGAAGCACGGCCATTTCGTTAGGTGCAAGCGTGTAACCGTTCAGCGGGTTGTCGCATTGCATGTCGAGGGTGTAGTCCGTGACGCGACTGACGCCAAAATGGACAAAGTCGTCGATGTGGAAGCCTTCGCTGGCTTGACTGCTGTCGGACTCAAAGAGGACGCTGAAGGCGTAGGAATTTCCCCCCAAAAAGACCTCAGGATTGCCCAAGTTGGGGATCTGCAACCAGGTTTGCTGCGGGTCCCATGAAAGGTTGGTCCACTGGCCGGGTGCGGCGCTCGGGTTGCCTTGAGCAATGTCCCACGAGACGGATTCGTAAGGGTCGCTGACGTTTCCGGAGCCGCGCCACAATTCCATTGAAACGCTGTCCCCTGCGGCCATGCTGCCCCAGGCTTGAAGGTGGAACTGACTGGAAACGAACTCGTTGGCATAGAACAAAATCCGGCAAACAGGGGCCCCCCCATACACGGTAATGAGCCCCGTGTCGGGTGCATCGGCGTCGCAATTACCTGTCGTGGTCAAGCGAGCGTTGACGAGGCGAGTGGCTTCGGCGTTGGAAGGGTAATTGCTGCCGGCCGAGGAATGACGCCAGTGTTTTGAGCCGGCTGCGCTGGTGGTTGAATCGGTCTGCCAAGACCCAGAGGAAAATGCGTCACCGCCCTGAGAGGGGTACTTTCCGGAGATGAAACCGGGAAGGCCGTTGGTGGGGAAGTCGTCCATTTTGTTGGCAGAAACCGCAATTGGGACGACCTTTTCCCGTTGATCGTTGTTGTTCTTATCGTCGTCGCTGAAGGCCACTGTGGCCCGCAAAATCAAACCGCCAGAGAGATCGTTCGTGGTCGTGTTGAGAATGGAGTGAGCAGCGGTCGGCGTCCACTCGACGATGTGGTTGTAGGATTGGCCTCCCGTGAGGAGATTGGTGTTGAACGAAAACGATTCCATCACGAATCCGATGGGATGAACGATGTCCAGGGTGACCGGGGCATCTTCACCGATACCCGACAATCCAAACCGTTGAATGGTCACCTTCACCTCAATGGGCGTCCCGATGAAGATGTAGTTCACGACCGCTCCGTCGGATTGAATCCATTGTTGAGCGGGGGCGGAGGTGTTGCCCAAGGTGATCGATTTCACGGTGAAATCATCGTTGTCACCTCCTCGACCCGACGCTGCTTGAACGGGTGTAGCAACATGGACGAGGGTGGTTTGCATCACGAGCAACATGACAATGGTGAACGGCAACATTCGGCGCATGGACATCATCAATCCCTCCCAACAGGATGGAGCATAAGAAGGTCGCCTTTCCGTGGTTCGTTGAAGCGAGTTGAAATTCAATCACCGTTAAGCCGGTCCAAATCAAATCCTCGAATCACCGGCTCATCATGACTCGGAGGGAGAGGGGTTGGCTCAGATGACGGCTGAGGAGCGGCGATTCGGTCAAAATCGAGGCCGTCGATCATCGAAGCGGTGTCTTGTTGCATCGGGGGCGGCCCGTTCGCCTCAGCAGCAGGAGGGGCCTGAACCACGGGAACCACGACGTGTTGCACCACCGCTGGCGGGTGGGGTGCGGTTGGCGTTGCCCGATGGTGGACCTCGGTGAGTTCAGCAGCGAGGTGGTCCAACGCGGGCGTCTTGGCCAAGGCGTCGATTTGGTCCTGCGTATCGTCGTGGCGCCGAACCGTCGACCCCGGTTGCATCCATGCAGGAGGAGCACCCGCGCCACCCCCGAGGACTGCGAGCGTCGTGAACGCCGCCATGGGCATGACGGCCAAGGCGGTGAGCAGATTCAGGAAAGAGCTCTCAGGGGTTGAACCCGCTGAGATCAGCGACTCAAACAGATGCTGCTGAAAGCCGATGTCGAGGGCGACGTTGTCACCGAGCGCACGCTGAACAATGTAACTGGAGAGCTGACCCATCGACCACAGCAAAAACACCGGAAAGGCCCACGAAATTCGCAGCGTGTTGCCCAGAAACTTTCGGCCAATCGAAGCCAGCGTGATGTACCGGCGAGCAAAGCCGGGGAAGAATCGAATCGAAACGTACAGGCAGAAACAGTACAGCAACAACGCCAATTCCAACTGTCGGTGCTGGTGAATCACGCCACGGGGAAACAGGAGCACCAACGTCAGGGGAATCGTCGCAAGCAGCACTTGGAAGGGGATGGCCAACAACACCAACGAGCCTCGAATGGTCCAAAGGGCGTGTCCGGCCACAAAGCGTTCGTGCACCAACAGAGCCAAGCGTCCGTGCGCTGAGGCAGCGTACCGTTGCCTCGCTGAAAAGCGATGTGCGGAACTGCCCCGGTGGCGAGTCAGCCCCAGGGCCAAGCGCCAACCACCCGCCTCAATCACCCGCAGGGGGACAAATCCACCCATGCCCAACGCCAGCATGAGCGCCAGCATGCCGTAAAACAGCGAGGCCATGCCGATCCACGGAATCATGTCGACTTCAACGCTTAACCGAAAGTCGCCGCCGCTGGCCGAAAAGACCAGCAGATAGGTCAACGAGAAGGCCGCCATGGGCGTGAGGAAAATTTGAGCGAGCAACTGACCGGTCAATCCCAACCGTGCGATAAGGGAGCCAACGGTTGGGCGGGCCTCCATGCCGTTGTGCCAAAGGCTGCGTATCTCAAAGGTTGCCCTTGGGATTTCCAAAAAGGGTCATTCTTCCGCCGAGGAGTCCTTAGCGGCGTTGGCCTTTGCTGGCTCGGGCATCGGGTCGACCAACGGATACCCGTCGGTGATGAGCAGCCGCAACGTCCCTCGGATTCGCCCGTCGCTGCGGGGTCGCCCCAAATCCGGTCGAGCCATTCGCGAAAGGACCGCCGAACACGCCTCGCATCGGACACAGGCAACGTCCCAAACGGGGTCAGGTCGAGCACAACAAGCGGCCTCGTGGCGTGAACGGTTCATGATGGATTGGAGTTCCACCGCCATGGCGTGGGACCATGGCGCAGGCCGACCGGCGGCGAGGCGTTGGAGCCTGGAAAGCATCATCCAGGCGACGGCAATCCACAAACCGAAGCCGAACGGAGGTGAGCCCCATCGTAGGCTGGCGCCCCCAAAGGCAAGAAGGAGCAGCCCCAAGACAAAACTCAGCCAGTAAAACGTCCGTAGGTGCAACACCCGTTGGGTGAGGTACGGGGAGAGCGGGACGGGTTCAGGATGCGGGGGAAAGCGTCGATTGAATCCTTTGGCCCGAGTCATCCAGAGCGTTGGAAGCCGTGGCGCCACGAAACCGATGCAGGTCCCCATCAAAAACAACCCAACGCTTGAGCCGATTTCCATGCCGTCCGACCTCAAGCTTGTAAGCGCTTCAAGGTCGCTTCGACCTTGTCCATCCCACGTGCGATGTCCTCTTGGCTGATGGTGTAGGCAAAACGAAGGTGGCCTTCGCCAGAAGGCCCGAACGCACTCCCGGGTGAACACAACACGCCGTCCTTCAACAATTCAAGGGCCACCTCTTCCGAGGTCATCCCGGGCACGTCGACCTTCGGAAACACGTAGATGGCGCCCTTGGGTCGGTGACACTGAACGCCGGGCATGGCGTTGAGTCGGTCAACGATGAGGTTGCAACGTTGTTGGAACTCCTTCGCCATCATCGAAGGGTAATCGTTGGCCTTCTCCATGGCTTCAAGAACCGCATATTGCATGGCATCGTTGCTGCACGCCGAAATGTAATACTGAATTTTGATCACCTGTTTCATGGCCTCCACGTTGGTGGAGATGATGTAGCCAATGCGCCAGCCGGTCATCGCAAAGGTCTTCGAGAACGAGTTGACGACCATGAGTTTGTCGTACCCCGTCCCCATAAAGGAAACATGGTCTTCCTCAAACACGATTCGGTCGTACACCTCATCAGAGATCACCCACAAGTCGTGTTTTTTCGCAAACGCCAGCAAGTCATCTCGTTGTTGGGTGTTCAGCGTCCCTCCCGTAGGGTTGCTCGGGAAGTTGTAAAGAATCGCCACCGTGTTTTCGTCAACCAAGGCTTCCAAGTCCTCGATTTGGGGGATGAACTCGTTTTCAAACAGGCAAGGATAGTATTTGCCTTCACCCCCCACCAGCGTGGCGTCGGGGCCGTAGAGTGGAAAATACGGCTCGGGCAACAGGACGTTCTCACCGGGGTTCACGAGGGTCATGAAGAGGTTGAGCAGGGCGTTGGTTCCCGACATCGTCATGCACACGTTCTGCTCGTCCATGCCCCCTTGATATTCGGCCCACGAGGCGGCGATTTTGGCACGCAGCGCCGGCAAACCGGCCGTGGTCGTGTACTTGTTCCGCCCGTCCAGCATGGCTTGATAAAACGCGTCAATGGCCACGGCAGGAGGTTGAAAATCGGGTTCGCCAAGCCCGAAAGAAATCACGTCGTCTCCGGCCAAATCGAACATCTTGCGAACACCCGTTGGCTGAATCGCCAAAGCTCGGTCGCTGTAGGTGCGCATGTCATCGCCCAAGGTCGCTTTGCATTTCAATGCAGTTATGTTTTCGTGGCCTTGGAGGAGGATGGCGTTTCACCTTCAATCAGTTCTGCATCCAAGACGCCCTCACCATCGCCTGAGGCTTCGACCACGAAGAGGGATTTCGGTGGGTCAATTCGTCCACCAAACGCGGCCACGGCGAGCAGGACCACCACCAACACAACGGCCAGCACCACGAGTTCATCGCTCAAGCCGCCCGTTTCATCTGCGCCCTCACCGCCTCCAGCGAAGGTGACGAAGACGGGGAGAGAAGCCACGCCTTGGTCGTTGAGGCCCCGAAGTTCAACCGTGTGGTTGCCTTCACCAT
>JALRLR010000028.1 GCA_023254355.1 Candidatus Poseidonia sp. | reverse complement strand
TCCTCGCGCGCATAAGCGAGCATCGCGCCGGCGAGCACGTCCTTGGCCTCGGCATGGGTCGGGATGCCGAAGCCGGGGACGTCAATCCCGACGATCCGCACGCCGTTGATCTGCTTCTTGAGCAGCCGCAGCGGCACGCCGCTGGCGGTGGGCACGCATAGGTTGGTGACGACCAGCGCGTCATAGCGTGCGCTGTCGGCCATCTTATACACCGCCTCGCGGATGTCTTCGAACAGCTTGCCCGTAACCAGCGTTTCGGAACTGAACGGCACATAGCCCACCGAGCGGCGCGCGCCATAGAAATGCGAGACAAACGACAGCCCGTAAACGCAGCAGGCCGAGCCAGACAAGATGGTGCCCACCCGGCGCATGCGCAGCCCCACCCGCAACGAGCCAAAGGCGGGGCACATGGATTCGGGTTTGTCATGGGGGCCGCGCGGATAGTCAGCTGCGAATTGATCCAAAATCTCGCCATTGCCCGCGGCACGGGCCTGGGCCTGCATGGCCTCGGCCGGGGCGTGGCAGCCCATGCCATCGGCCTGCGGGGCTGTGGGTGCGCTTGGGGCGCTTGGGGGCTTAGGCGTCGTCATAGATCACCTCGAGCGAGACTGCGGGCTGGGAATATTTGCCGCGCATATCGGCGTCGGTGGCCGGTTCCAGCACCACGTCGCCACCGGTTTCCTTGCTGTCAAACAGCGCCAGCAGCCCGTCTTGATCCAGCGGGCGGGGGCGCATTGGCGGGGCCTCGGCCACGGCGCTGGCCAGCCCTTCAAACAGGCTACCCCATTGGCTGTTGGCGGTGCCCACAATCTGGTAATTGGCCGATTTGCGCCGCAGGTCTTCATCGGCGGGGATGCTGGCCAGAATGTCGATACCGGCCGCCTTGGCAAAGCCTTGCGCCTCGCCGGTGCCATCATCTTTGTTGATCACCAGCCCGGCCACGCCGACATTGCCGCCCAGTTTGCGGAAATATTCCACGGCCGAGCAGACATTATTGGCCACATAGAGCGATTGCAGGTCGTTCGAGGCCACCAGAATAACCTTTTGCGCCATATCCCGGGCAATGGGCAGGCCAAAGCCGCCGCACACCACATCGCCCAGAAAATCGAGCAAGACATAGTCGAAATCCCAGTCGTGAAAGCCCAGCTTTTCCAACAGCTCAAAGCCGTGAATAATGCCGCGCCCGCCGCAGCCGCGGCCCACTTCGGGGCCGCCCAACTCCATCGCGAAAACGCCGTGGCGTTTGAAACAAACGTCGCCGATTTGCACCTCTTCACCGGCCAGTTTCTTGGTGGTCGAGGTTTCAATGATGGTTGGGCAGGCCTTGCCGCCAAACAGCAGGCTGGTGGTGTCTGATTTCGGATCGCAGCCGATCAGCAGCACGCGTTTGCCCATTTCGGCCATCATGCAGCTAAGATTGGCAAGGGTGAAGCTTTTGCCGATGCCGCCTTTGCCGTAGATGGCGATAATCTGCGTGTGTTTGCTGGGGGGGTCTTGGGGCACCTCTAGCGTGGGCTCTTCATGCGCCTCTTGGCGCAGGCGGGCGTCCATGGCTTTCAGGTTTGGAATATCCAGTGTCATGCGGCGCTCTCCCAGTCGATAATCATTTTCAGGCAGTCCGGGTCGGTGAAGGCGCGCTGATAGGCGGCTTCTGCCTGGGCTGGTGCGGTGCGGTGGGTGATCAGCCCTGCCAAAGACAGCGCGCCCCGATCCAGCAGCGCGCGGGTGGCGTGCAGATCGGCGGGCTGCCATTCTGCGGCCACGCGCAAACGCGCCTCGCGCAGGAAGGCGGGAACAAAGGCAAAGCTTAGGGGCTGGGTGTAAAACCCGGCCAAAACCACCTCTCCCCCCGGGGCCAAATGTGTGATCAGCCGGTCGAGCTGCCCATGGGCGCCCGAGGCATCGATGATAAGATCATAGCGCGTCTCAGGCGCCGCTTCGGGCGCGCAGACATGATAGCCCGTGGCGCCGCCCATACGCGCGGGGTTGGTTTCGGGGGAGGGGTACGAATGTCGATAAAACTCGGTCCAGCGGGGGTTCCGTTGTCCTGCAAAGGACGAACCATCGTCGAAGGCATGGACGACATCATCTCCCTCGGCTTGGAAACCATGGAAGTTCAAACCGTCCGCATGGTGGCGCCTCAGCACTTCGAGCAATACTGGCAAGCGGGCGTTTTGGCCAACAAAACCGATTTCGAGATGAACATCCACGGACCCTATTACTCAGAGTTGCTCGGTGACCGAGTGGAGCGGGGGCGTTCGTTGGCAAAAATCGAAGCCACCCTTCAAGCCGCGCGAACCATCAACGCCCGACACATCACGCTCCACACCGGCCACTACGGCGAATTTGGGCGTGGCCAAGCCGCCAACGAGCAAGTGGCCAACGTCTTCAGCGGAATCGTTGACCGCATTCACGAGATTTGGCACGACGACGAAGATGAATTCCCGGTGTTCCCATGGATCAAGAACGGGACGCCCTCCAAGATCGGGGTTGAGACCTCCGGTCGACAGGAACTCTGGGGCAGCCTGGAGGAAGTTTTGGAAGTGGTTAACCACGTCGAAGGGACGGTTCCTGTGCTGAACATCGCTCACATCCACGCTCGAGGTCACGGGCAAATGCGAACCTCCGAAGACTATGGAGAACTCTTCGATACGGTCCGTGAAGCCATCGGCACCAAGGAGTTTTACTGCCATTTCTCCGGTGTTGAACACCGCACTGGCAACGCCATGCACTACACGCAAATCAAGAAATCCGACCTCAACTTTGAGCCGTTGGCTGAATTTATCGTCGAAGATGGCGGGTGGCTTGACATCACCTTGATCTCGGATTCGCCCCTTCTGGAGCACGATGCCATGTACATGATGCAAAACATCGAGAAATCCCGCCACAAGCAACTCGAGCGCAAAGCCCGAGAAGACCGTCGTCGTGCGTTGTCGCTTCAGACCGGCAAGAGCGAAGAAGAGCTTCGCTCCAAAGAAACCGCCATCGCCCAAGAACGAGGGGCAGCAGAAGAGGGCGTTTCCGAGGTCGCCGAAGCGGCGCCCGAGCCGACAGCCCCCGAAGAAAAGGTGGAGACGCCTCCCCCGCAGGCCGAAGCGGCTTCCGACGAGGGCGACGACGTCTTTGATTTCGAAGACGACGACGACGACCTGTTCTGATTGGCGTCGCT
This sequence comes from Candidatus Poseidonia sp., assembly GCA_023254355.1. Taxonomy (GTDB): domain Archaea; phylum Thermoplasmatota; class Poseidoniia; order Poseidoniales; family Poseidoniaceae; genus Poseidonia. The sequence goes on along the minus strand of JALRLR010000028.1, from coordinate 12,568 downwards.
TGAACCGTTCACAAACGGGCGTTCACACCGGATTTGTTCCCGAAATGGTATAAACCAACGAAGGGGCGAAACCGACGATTGACATGGCACACGTGGCAGTTCTTGGATTGGGCAATTGGGGGACCGCCATTGCGCGATTGTGGCTGTTGGAAGGCCACAAAGTGAAAGGTTGGACCATTGAGCAGGAAGTGTACGAGACCATCACCATGAACGAGGTCAACGAAAAGTACCTCCCCGACCACCCCGTCCCTGGCCTTGACGTGACCATGCGGCTTGAGGAAGCCATCGAAGGCAGCGAAATCGTGGTGTTGGCCGTCCCTTCATCGGTCATTTTGGACGTCATGGAAGACGTCCTTCCCCACCTACAACCACGACACGTGCTTCTGGACCTGGCCAAAGGCCTTGCGCCGGGAAAGCGGTTGATCTCCGAAGCCATTCACACTCGGCTCAAAGAAGAGGGGAAAACGAACCCTCTGGCCGTGCTGACCGGCCCCACCATCGCTCCTGAAGCCGCTGGAGGCGTGATGACCACCGCCTTGGTGGCCAGCGAAGACCAAGCCATTGCTCAGCGACTTGCACAAACCTTGAGCACGCCGAGTTTCATCTTGCATCCAGCCAGCGATCCGGTCGGCGCAGAACTTTGGGGGGCGTACAAAAACGTCGTCGCCTTGGCCTGCGGCTTGGTTGATGGGCTCAAGCACGTCGGCGATTTGGGCGGTGACAATTTGAAAGCCGCCATTTTCATGTCGGGATTCAAGGAAGGTTGCTTGTTACTGGCGGAATTGGGTGCTCGGTCTGAGGTCGCCTTTGGCCCTGCTGGCTTGGGCGACATGTATGTCACGGCGACCTCGCCTCATGGCCGAAACCGGACGATGGGTGAAAAACTCGGGACGGGTTTGACCTTGGACGAAGCCCTCGGCGAGATGCACATGGTGGCGGAAGGCGTTCGAGCCACCCGAATGTTTGTTGAACGCGCCGAGGACGCCAACCTGAACATTCCGTTCACGAAAGCTCTCAACACCTTGCTTAACGGCGACATTGACGCTGAAGAATGCTGTCGCCGAATGGTGGCTCTTGGATGAAGGCCCATCGGTGCTATTTTGAGGGCCGGCGCCATGGATGAGCATGGCCGACGAGTTAACCGAGTTTGAGGCAAAATTGTTGAAATGGCTGGTCAAAAGCGACTTCCACTTGCAGCCATGGTCAACCAAAAACGCAGCCAAAGCGTTCAAGGTCACCGAAGACGAGGTGTACGAAGCGGTGGCAGCCCTGTCCAAGAAAGCGGCCGACCGTATCCAAATATTCTACAAGGAAGGCGCCCTTCACATCGCAGCGGATTGAGTTCACTCGCTTTCATGAACATCAGCATCCTTGCGCATCGGCGTTGGATGCATGGCCGATGAAATCGAAGCGGGGAGGAACAAGGACGACCATGAGGGTCGCTCGACGTCCCCTTCCTCGGTCACCGCCGAACGAACGACCATCGAAACGGCATCGATGAGCACCACCACCACGAACACCACCAACAACAAGGCGACCACCTTGTCGTACTGAGCGAGTTTCAGGTAGGTGTTGATGTACAAGCCGATGCCACCGGCACCGACCAATCCAATCACCGTACCGTGGCGGACGTTGTACTCAAACATGAACAGAACGTGACTGAGGAGGTTATTGGCCGATTCGGGAATGGCGACCAACCAAGCCGTTTCGGAGCGACTCATGCCCATGGCCTTGGCCGCTTCAAGCGGGGCGTTCTTGATGCCCTCCATCGACTCAAACTGAAGTTTCCCAAGATACCCTACGGTGTAGAACGACATGGCGAAGATACCGGCTAAAGCGCCGATATCGAAGATGATCATGAACAACACCGCCCAGATGATGGAAGGAAGGCTTCGCATACCGGCGAGGAGAATGCGGACGGGGAGGGCGATTTCGATGGGCGAGAGGTTGCTGGCCGCCAAGACCGAGAGCGGCAACGCCACCAAGAACCCAATCACGGTAGCGACGAAGGCGATTTTGATGGTTTCCCACATACCGATCCAAGCAACGGAACAGGTGAATTCGAAGGTGGCATCGCACACCGGATACGATTGGGCTTCGAGCACGGACCAATTGGGAGGCCACAGGCTTTCGGCGAAGAACCGTCGGAGGTTACCCCAGCCACCGCTTAGCCGACCCCAATCACCCGCCATGTCAACGAAAAAGTAGGCGGCCAAGCCCAAGAGAATCACTCCCCAGGCGGCGAGGCGCTTGTTCACTCCATCACCTCCTCGACCAAACGACCCTCGGTGATTCGCCACACCCGGTTCGCGACGAGTTTGGCCAACTCCTCGTGATGTTCAACCATGACCATGGCCGAATTTTGAGCCTCGATGGCCGCTCGCACCGTGTTCATCACGATGTCAACGTTGTCGTCGTCCAATTCACCCAGAAATTCGTCCGCGAGGACCAATTTTGGTCGTTGAGCCAGCGTTTTGGCCGTGGCCACCCTGCGTTGCTGGCCACCCGATAAAATTCGAACGGGTTGGTCTGCCAGATGAGCGATGCCGAGGTCTTCCATCGCCCGTTCGGCGTAACGACGTTGTCGCTCAGGCACCGGCAAAAACGGAAGGTACCATCGGGATAGGCCCACGCGAGTGCCCATCTCAACGTTGGACCGAACGGTGCTGTTGCCAACCAAACCCAATCGCTGAGGGATGTAGCCCAAGCCACCTCGAGACGGAACGCCCAATTCAACCTCCCCTTCAAGCGGCCGCACAAGACCCGCAATGGTTCTCAGGAGGGTGGTTTTTCCAATCCCAGAAGGTCCGAGGACAGCGATGACATCGCCCGATTCAATCTCGATGTTGATGTCGCGAATAAGCGGTTCGTCATAGCCCACGCTCACATCGTGAAGGTGGACGAGGATTTCCTTCACCGCACTCACTCCGAGGAATAGCGTTCGTCAAGGTAGGTCTCGATGCCGGGCACGTGTTCGATGAGCGACGCGTAGGAACCGAGATGGGATACCGTGTCCACCTCCACCACGCTGTTCGTGTTCAAGATCGAGGCGAGAATGGATTTCCCGTCCTCGCTTTCGTTCAATGCTACCAAAGCGCCAACAATCTTCGCTTGAGTCTCTTCATCTATAGAATCTGGTTGGAACATCAAGGGGTGCGATGGAGCTTGTCCAAACGCTGGAAGAGGAACGTACCGGTCCCGGTCAAGACACCACGCCTCGGTGGAACCCTCCGCTGGGCAATACGCATCGAGGCTGGAATCCTTGACAAACGCCACGTCACCTTCGCCCTCCGACAAACAACGAAGCGCCCCGCCGTAGCCGTAATACAGCGATCCGGATTCAGGGATGACGGCGTCTTCAGAAAAGTGATTGAAGATGGTGGAACGAAGCGATTCGATGTCCTCCTCGTCCCCCACCACCTCAGCGTAGCCTTGACCGATGAAGTAGCCCATCGGAATGAGCATGCCCGCCGACTTGAGCCAGCCGGTGTGACAGGTGACGGCCCCCGCAAGCGCTTCAAACGGGTCGGTCGCCTCATCGCCGTCGGTGGCTGCACGGCCGGCTTCGCTGTCGTTCAGCACCCAGGCTTGGGCGTTGTAGTAGGTACGACCGTCGCTGTTTGTGCTGGCCGCCATGGCCTCAAGTCCGTAGGCTTGCCAACCCATCCACGCTGCTCCGCTGTCGAGAAACGCCATGTCGGCGCTGCCAAATCGTAGCGCTTCAAGGGCCAAGGCGTCGGAGGTGATCGGGTAAAGCTCCACCTTCATCCCCGTGGCCTCGCTCAAATAATCCGCCAAGCGCTGTGGGTTATCATCAAACGAGGCGTAATCGTCTTGGACGGCAAAGGCGATGCGAAGGACATCGTCATCGTCGTTGCCTAAGCAACCGCTCATGCCGCTGACGACCGTCAACAGGGAAAAGAGGACCGGGAGGAGGCGAGAAGACGACAGCACCATGGACACCTCAAGGTCGATTTAGGCCACCCGAAAACTCTGCGTGATATAATGTTTAGGGAGGCCTAAACCGAAGGCCTGCGACATGAAACTCTGTTGAGGTCACGGTCTGAAAGTAGTCCCTCCCGGATTCGAACCGAGGTCGGAGGAACCAGAATCCTCCATGATGGACCGCTACACTAAGGGACTGTGTGACCGTGCGAAGCGCGTCGCCTTCTTGAAATCAGCGGTGGTGCTTCAGATTCACACCGATGCAAATCGAAACAGCACCTTCGAGACCCACGAGAGCATCATGATGATCATGAACGAAGCCAAGGCGTATCTTGCCCAGGGCCGGGTGGGTTTGGGTTCCGGCCACAAATCAATGCCCAAGGCTTCGGCCTCTTCGACCAACTGGGCAAGGAGTTGAAGTTCCTCTTCCACCGAGGTTGGTTCCATATGATGAGGCAGGACGAGGTTGTTCATCAATTTGCGGTCATCTTGGCCAAATTTCGCTTAAAAAATAATAAATCGCCGTTGCCCTGTGATAATCATGAACAAAGCTATCGCGTTGTTGCTTACCGCCAGCCTCCTGCTTGCAGGTTGTACAGAATTGAACACCGACGACCTCATTTCCGATGACTACGTCGAAATTGAAATCAACGAAGAGCTCGCTCTGGAAAAAATCAACGATTTGGTCACGATCGACGAAGGGGAATCGTTTGGCATGAGCATGGCCATGGCCATGGATGCCGAAGAGATGGCCTCATCGGGGATGGAATTGGATGAGAACTCAACCATCACCTCGACACAGGTACAAGCTTGGAACTCGGACGGCATCCACACGTCAACGACCACCACGCTCTCCGGAGATGTCGGAGCCATGACCATGATCATCTCGTCGACCCAGATTGGAAACGCCCTGCATGCATCCGTCGGTTACACGGTGGTCCAAAACCCAGACACCACGGCGAGCCAGGAAGAAATCGATGAATTCATGATGATGGAAACCATGTTGCCACCCGTCACCCATTACAGCATGACCACGGCAACGACGCACGTTCAAGTCATCGCTCAAATGGCTGAGGAAATGGACGATAGCGATGATTTCAGCGCCATGAGCATGCTTGAACTGCTCAAGGACATTCAAGAACACGGTGAGTTCTCCATGGCTGAACTCTCGGACGACGGGCTCCAATTCCTGGATGTGTCGTTCAGCGAAATTGACTCCATCACACCAGAGGAAGCCATCGAAGACTGCGATGGCGATGGAAACGGTGGCGTCTCCTGGGCTGAATTCATTTCCGAGGATTGCGACGACACCGATGAGACGGACATGGCCGCTTTGGAAGAAGCATTCAACGCTGCTGACACCAACGATGATGGAGAACTCACGGTGGATGAAGCCGGTGCATACATTCAGGCCGTGAGCACCTACTACGGCGATGATGAAACCATCGAGATGTCAATTGGGCTTGACGCTCTTGGTGATGTGAAGCAATGGACCATGCAGACCGAGGAGGGCGACATCACCATCAGCATCCTTTCAGACGAAGACGTCAATGCGCTCATGGTCGCTCCAGAAACCGCTGAGTCGGTGGCGCTTCCGTTCACCCTGACGTCAAGCGATGATGCTTGGGATGAGGAAGAAGACGATGGCATGGAAGACATGTTTGTTTGTGACGATGGCGAGGAAATCCCATGGTCTTGGGTCAACGACGGTGAGGAGGACTGCTCCGGAGGCGAAGATGAAAACCAAGACGACGGTTCCGAAGAGATGTTTGTTTGCGACGATGGCGAGGAAATCCCCTTCGATTGGGTCAACGATGGTGAGGATGACTGCGACGGCGGGGAAGACGAAGGCTATGTTTGGGTCGACACGTATGACCACTGCGATGACGGTGAAGGCCTCAGTTCCCTCGACTGCTGGATCAATGATTGGGATGAAGACGGCGACGGTGTGCCTGAAGATTCCAACAGTTATTGGAACTACGAGTGTGAAGAACTCACGGACGGTACATGGGAATGTGCCACGGACCACATCAACTACTACGACGAATGTGAGTACGAAGATACGAATTATTACGAGTGCTGGCTCACCGAATGGGACACCGACGGAAACGGAACGTATGACCTTGGTAGCGATGGCTACTGGGACGACGAATGCGAGGCTCTGGAAAACGGGAAGTGGGCCTGTGAGCGATACGAAGACGATGAAGAAATCACCCCCGAAGCGGTGCTGGAGATGTTCGACACCGATGGAGATGACCACCTCAGTTGGCAAGAATTCTGGGACGCATGGACCGAAGAGGAAGAGGACACCGAAGAGGCTGAAAGCGCCTTGATGGAGGCGTTTGCAACCGCCGATGAAGACGAGGATGAGTTGCTCTCCGTCACCGAATTGGAAGCCTTCATCGTCTCCGTGATGGAAATGGAGATCAGCGACGATGAGGAAGAGGACACCGAAGGTGAGCAGGAAGGCTGGTATCTTGATTCGGCGATGGACATGGCTTTTGAAGGAGCCATGGACGATTACAAGATTGAATTGGCCACGTGCACCTCTGAATACGTGGATGATGAGGAAGTGACCACCTGCGAGACCGTGCTTTCCGTAGCCGTCTCCGATGCCGTCGCTGGGTCCGCCATTGAATTCGATGACGTGGACGAATCCGGTACCCTTTCGGTGGGTGACATGATTTATGTCGGCGAAGTGACCGAAGAATGGGACACCGTTCGCTTGTATTCGATTTCAGCCAATGCGTACAGCGACGAAAACCCGATGAACGACATGCCAGGGTTCACCGGTGTGTTGGCGACGCTTTCGTTGCTGGGTGCCGCCCTCATCCGACGAAAGGACTGAGCGTTGTTCCCAAGGCTTTGAAAGTGGAGGTGGCGAGCCCACCTCATGAGTGAAGTCCCCGCAGGGGTGGAGATGGAGGCCCCGGTGCGTGGAGCACCAAGGCCCACCGCCACCATGACGCTGACGCGGGACGGGCCTGATGGCGTCGAAGTGTTGCTCGGTCTCCGCTCGTCAACCATGCGGGCCTTCCCCGGCTACTGGGCCTTCCCAGGAGGGGGGCTGTCATCCGTGGACCGACTGGCGGTTGAAGCCCTGCCCGAACTCGCTGGAGCAGAATCAGGAGCGATCGCCTGCATCCTGCGTGAAATGAGCGAAGAACTTGGCTTGGCCCCCTCCAAAGAAGGCGGTCTCGTTTTGTTGCCCGAAGCCGCTCGCCGAGCCATTGTGGAGGATAAACGCAAATGGTTGCCACTGGTTCAGGCTGGAGAGGTTCCTGTTGACCGAACCAACATCCGTACATTGAGCCATCGCATCACGCCACCCTTCGGTCCCGTTCAATTCGACAACGCCTTCCTTCACGTTCATGCAGGGCATTGGGAAGCGATACCTGACATCGATTTAGAACCTCAAACCGAATTTACCGAAGTCATGTGGGCGCCACCAGCTGACATTCTTGCCCGCTGGCGGGCCCATGAAATCAAGGTCGCTCCTCCCGTGGTCACGCTCCTGATGGAAATCGAGCGAACACTGGACCGTTTTGACCGAGACATGGAGCGGGCCGCCGACGATATCGCCGCTCGACTCCCAGGCCGACGTTCCATCCTGTTCGCTCACGGCGTTGAAGTGGTGCCCATCAAAACGGCCACCCTCCCACCGGCCGACCACACGAACTGCTACCTTGTGGGCGACCCCGAGGGGGCTTTTGTGTTGGTCGACCCGGCCATCCGCATGCGGGAAGACATGGAAGCCTTGGCTACGGCGGTCGAACGCCATCGGGGTCGATTGGAGGCCGTCGTTTTCACGCACAGTCATGGCGACCATTTGGCCGACATGTCGTTGCTGCGAGAGGCGTTCGATGTCCCTGTTTGGGGCTCGGACCACACCGCTCGCAGCGTGCCGTGTGACCGGATTCTTGTGGACGGGGAGGTCCTGCAACTTGGTGAACAAGCCTGGACCGTGCTGATCACGCCCGGCCATCACCCGGGCCATGTCTGTCTCTTGAGCGAAGCCGGCCTGGTGGCCGGCGACATGGTCGCCGGAATCGGTACCATCCTCATCCCACCGGGAAGCGGCGACATGAACGTGTACCTTGAGCAATTGGAACGGCTCAAGGCCCTCCAGCCGCACCTCGTGTTCCCCAGTCACGGTCCGGTCGTGGCGATTCCCGAACGCTTGATTCAACATTACATTGACCACCGGAACGCCCGTCACGCCCGAGTGTTCGAAGCGGTCCAAGGAGGGTTGACCGCCATTGAAGCCATTGCCAAGCAAGCCTACGCCGACTCCCCTGATGCACATCCTGGGTTGGCCATTGACCAAACGCTTTCCCACTTGCTGGCGCACGAAGCCTCAGGCACCCTCGCCAGCCGGAACGGTGAATGGTTCCTCAAGGAGGCCGTGTGATGGGACGCCGCGTGGTCATCCGAAAAGCCGGTGGCGTGAGCTGCATCGGCACGGAAGCCATGGAGGTTCCTCAGCCGGGAAGCAACGAAGTGAGGGTCCGGGTGGTTTACGCTGGCATCAATTTCGCCGACCTGCTGATGAGGATGGGTTTCTACCAACCCCGGCCACCCTACCCGTTCACACCGGGCTACGAGGTGAGCGGGATCGTCGACGCGTTGGGTGAAGGCGTCACCGGTTTCTCGCCAGGCCAACGCGTGGTGGCCGCGATGCGCAACGGCGGGCAGGCCAGCCACGTGGTGGTTTCTCAAGACCGCGTGATCCCCTTGCCCGACGACATCGCCTTGAAAACGGCCGCCGCCACGCCCGTTACGTATCTTACTGCCCACCACATGCTGCACCACCTTGGCCACCTGAAAACCGACGATTCGGTGTTGATTCACGGTGGAGCCGGAGGGGTGGGTACGGCCGCCCTTCAGTTGTGCCGCTGGGCGGGGGTCAGCAAAGTATGGGCCACCTCCTCCAAACCCAAACACCACATTTTGGAGCAGTACGGCGCCCGACCCATTGACCGTCATCGTGAAGATTTTGCAAGCATTGTTCGCTCCGAAACCGATGGGCGAGGCGTTGACCATATCCTTGACCCCATCGGTGGCGAACACCTGAAGCGCAGCCTGTCAACCCTGGCGGAAGGCGGTCGTTTGTACACCTACGGATTGTCAGCCGCCGCCCCGTCCGGCAAACGCTCGTTGCTCAAAGCCATGTTCGCTTTGAGGAAAACGCCCAAGTTTGACGCGCTGCGATTGATGACGCGAAATCGTGCCGTGTTCGGGGTGCACATGGGCACCTGGTCGGACGAAGCGGTGATGCACGCTCAACTCTCCAGAATCGTTGATGGCATCCAGACCGGTCATCTCGAACCCATCGTGGACCGAGTGTTCCCTGCCGAGGCCGTGCAAGAAGCCCATCAGCACCTGCACGACGCCAAGAACATCGGCAAAGTCCTGCTCCAATTTAACGAGGACGAGGATGAAGCCAGTTAGTGATGCCGGGTCGGTCTCGGTTCGAAAGACCATGAAACCTTCATCACACCTCACCGATTGGAATTGAACGGGTGGACGCATGAAGAAGGCCATGTCGGGATTTGACCTGCGCGCCATGGCTCGGGAACTCGATGCCTTGAGCGGGGCGTACGTCAAGAAAGCCTACATGCCCCACTACGAGCAAATCGTGCTGCGCATCAACCCCAAAGAAGCCGACCAACGGGATTTGGTCTTCGTTCGAGGCGAGCGGATCTACACCTCCCAACGGGACCGACCCATGCCCATGACGCCTCCCCCGTTTGCCATGGTGCTGCGCAAGCACCTGCGAAACGCCCGATTGACCAAGGTGGAACAACTCGGTTTCGACCGAGTGCTGGCGTTTTCCTTCGACACCAAAAACGGGGCTCGAACGTTGTACGTCGAGGTGTTTCGAGACGGGAACATCATTCTCGTTGACGAGGAGGGCATCATCATCCAACCCTTGACCCACGCGTCCTATGCGGGTCGGACGTTGAAGAAAGGCGTCGCCTACACACCCCCTCCCCCCGCCGTCGACCCTTACGACCTCACCCTCGAAGGCCTCACGGCCATTTTTGCCGAGTCCGACCGAGACTTGGTCTCAACGCTTGGCGGGAAAATCAACCTTGGAGCGACGCACGCCAATGCCGTGTGTGCGCTGGCCGACCACGAGCCGAACTCGGAGCCTTCCGAGGCCGACGTGGGTGCGTTGTTCTCAGCGTTACGCCAACTCCTGGATGACCTTGAAGCCCCTGCCCAGGCGCATCTAATGTTGGCCTTAACCCCCGAAGACGGCGAAGATTGGGCTACGCTTCTGGCTTCAATGGACCTCCCTGCTCAGCACCATTGGCTGTCGCAGCGAGGGGTGGAAGCCACGCCGATTCTGCTCCCTGTTCACCACGACATGCCACGAGTGAGTTTTTCTTCACTATGCGAAGTCATCGATGTTTGGAAGGGTTCCCACGACGCTCATGCCCTCCAACGACGAGAAGAGGAACGCATGGACCAGGTTGCCCCCGGTCGAGGTCAATCCACCGAGGTTGAACGGCTGGAACGTCGAAAGGCTCAGCAAGAACAAGCCCTGGCGGGTTTTGGCGAGAAAATTGAGCGGCAACAGCGCCTTGGCCACTTGATTCAAGAACATTGGAACCACGTCGAAGGCTTGCTTCAGCAAACCAACCAAGCCGTGGCCAAGGACGGCTGGGGCGCCGTGAAGAAGGCGGTGAAAGCGATTCCTTGGATCGTGAACGCCTCTCCAGCAGAGCGTACCATCACCGCCGTTCTGCCCGACGAGAACAACGCCCCTAACGGCCCTCAAATCCTCCTCGAGCTTGATGCCACCGTCCACCAAAACGCTCAGCGCTACTTCGAGGCGGCTCGCAAACAGAAGAACAAAACCTCAGGGGCCGTTCAAGCCTTAGAGGAAACCGAACGGAAATTGAAGCGAGCCAGGAAAAACGAAGAGAAACAAAAGGCGAGTGGGAAACTCAAACGTCTGAAGCGAAGCAAGCGCATGTGGTTCGAGCAACACCGGTGGGGCATGACCGAAGGCGGCCATTTGCTCATCGGTGGAAAAGACGCCAAAGGCAACGATGCCGTGGTCAAGAAACACCTCTCGGGAGACGACCTGTACTTCCACGCTGACCTTCACGGGGCCCCCTCGTGCAGTTGGCGAGCCAGCCAAGGGTTCGTGCTCGATGACCGACGGCCACCTCACCTCCCGCCGGACATTCCGGCTTACCGCTTGGTGGACAAACTCCCCGACGGAAACGCCAGCGAGCAGGCGCTTGAGCAAGCGGCTACCTTGGCCCTTTGTTGGAGCCGAGCGTGGAACGGAGGTGGCGCCCATGGCACGGTCTATAGCGTCAAACCGGCCCAAGTGTCCAAGTCGGCCCAAACCGGAGAGTTTGTCGGCAAAGGGGCGTTTGTCATTCGTGGCCAGCGAACCTGGTACAAGGACATGGACGTGCGTCTGGCCATTGGCATCATCGCTGTGAACGGTGTCCCGCTGGTCGTAACAGGGACGCCTTCCTTCATCATGGAACGTTGCCCGAGGTATGCTGTACTGGCCCCCGGCATGACCAAGAAAGAACAGTTGGCCAACACCATCTACAAAACAACCGGTCTTTCAACCGATGACTTGCTCGCCGTGTTGCCAGGGTCCTGCGACGTGGTCGATGAACACGGCATGCTCACCCCACCCGCTTCGGAGGAAGAAGAATGAACCCCGACCAACCATCCGACGGTTCCATGTGGGACCAACGCTTTGCCCACGAGCACTTCGCCTACGGAAAGGAGCCGAACGTGTGGCTCAAGTCGGTGGTCTCGACCCTGTCCCCGGAACCGAATCCTGCCGCCTTGTTTCCAGCCGATGGAGAGGGGCGCAATGCGGTGTGGGCCGCCAGCGAAGGGTGGGAAGCCACCGTGTTTGACCTCTCGGCCGAAGGGGGGAAGAAATGTGACCTTCTCGCTGAAGAACACGGCGTCAAGGTGGCGTACGAAGTGGACGATTTGGTCCTGCGTGACTTCGCGACCAACCACTACGCCCTGATCGCCTGTTCGTGGTTTCACACCCCGCCCGCCGTGCGCAAGAAGCACATGCCCCGCATGCTCCACGCCCTCGCTCCCGGCGGTCATTTCGTGATGGAAGGTTACCACAAAACTCAGCTCAACTTCTCCAGCGGTGGACCAAAGTCGTTTGACCTGCTGTTTGACCTCGATGAAGTGCTCGCCGAACTCACCGGGCCCGACGCCCCATCGATGGACGTGATCCACGCTGCGGTGGAGGAGACGGTGCTCGATGAATCCGATTTGCATCGAGGACCGGCCGCCGTGGTCCGCTTTCATTTGACTCGCACGGAGTGAAGCCGAACAAGGCATGCCTTGATGGGGTGCGCAGATGTCCGCCGACCATGCGCCTGTACCACAACCCTCGCTGTTCCAAATCCCGCCAGGCTCTGGCCCTGTTAACCGAACGTGGCGTTGAGGTGGAGGTGCACCGTTACCTCGAAGACGGAATCGCCATTGAAGATCTCGATGTGCTCTCCGGATTGGAGGGCATTGTGCGCAAAAAAGACGCCGGAAAAGCCGTGATGGACACGCTTACCACTCCCGAAGACGTCAAAGCGCTCTTGAGCAACCAACCCAAGTTGCT
>JALRLR010000027.1 GCA_023254355.1 Candidatus Poseidonia sp. | reverse complement strand
TCGGTGGCGTTGCCCGAGTTGTTGCCTCCTCCACCGCTGCCGTTGCCGATGACGATGCAGGTGTCGTCTTGAGCGAGGTAGGTCGCGTTGTAGGTGGTGCTGTTCACGTGGTACAACACGCCGACGAAACAGTAGCCACCTTCAGCCAAGGGTGCTCCATCGATGGTGTAGTTCAGCGTGTCAACGCTGGTGGTCGAATAGGCCAACCAGTCCCACGTGCCGTTGTCGGCCACGGTTTGGTTTTGGTCGTAAATGGCCCACGCAACGCTGTACAATTCGCCCAGAACGAGGTTTCCGCTCTCGTAGGTGGCTTCAACGGTGTCGCCCATGCTGTAGAAGTAGCCGTTGGTGTCGATGTCAATGGTGCCGCTGCTCACGCTGGTGTTGCTAGCGACATAGGAGAAGTTGTAATGGTAATTGGTGATGTAATTCCAACTCTGCGAGGCGTTGTCCCAGACCGACAACGAGGCTACAAAGGTGTAATTTCCAATCGCAAGAGAGGAGTGGTTCACGCTCTGTGAGTTTTGTGTTGACATTACGTAATACGAGTAATTTTGTTGGGCGACGAGGGTGTTGTTGGGGTTGAATGAAATCGTCCAATCAATCATCGTGGTTGAGTCCAAGAGATCGCAGTACGTGTTGATGGTGCTTTCAAAGGTCTCACCAACGGAGAAGATGCTCTGCCATGAATAGGCATAGACAGCGGTGTAGTTGGAATCGTAACCGCAGCCCGAATTGTTGGTCACGGGGTACACCGTGAAACTCACCGTGTCGGTTTCCACGGTGACCGACGAGCCGGGGTATGCATACAGGGTGGCCGTGAACGTGTAGTTTCCTGCGACAAGACCCGTCACGTTCCAGTTGTCGGAGATGCCCGTGGAGGCGGTGGGTGTCCAGAACATCGAGGTGTTCGCCACCACGCTTTGACTTTCGTCGTAAATATAGGCGTGAATCCACATGGAGGTGTTGATGAGGTCGCAGTAGGTGCTGATCCACGAGACGAATTCGTCCCCTTCGTACATCTGAACGGCGGTGTAGGCCATCAGCATGGTGTGGTTCACGTCGTAGCCGCAGCCCGTGTTGGATTGATTGCCTCCGCCGCTGTTGTTGGCAAGCACGGTGATGGTGGTGTTGTAGGACATCAAGGAAGTGTAATTTGAACCGTAATATGCATCCACGGTTAATTCGTACGTTCCAGCAGGGACGTTCGCCACCTCAATGTGGTGCATGTCGCTCAAACTCGTTGCGGTGTACGTCCAGTTGCCGGAGGCGAGCCATGTGGTTGAGTTTGAAATGCCATACCACAACGACATCGTTGTGTTGAGCAGATTACAGTTCGTATAGACGGTGGCGTTGAGGGTGTCGCCGTCGTAGACCGGCGAAGGTGAATACCAACTTGAAAGGGAGAACGAGGAGGCGTTGTAGCCACAGCCGGTGTTGGTTTGGTTGCCTCCGCCGCTGTTGTTCGCCCATACTTGGAACGTGAGGTTCGCCGAATCGACATACGAGCCGTTGCCGGCGTTCAACATCGTTGACAGGGTGTAGACGCCGTCGGTGAGGTTGTGGAAGGCGAGGTTGATGTCGTGGTAAATTCCGGAGCCGTCGGTGAAGAGATGGACGTTCTGCCACGTGGCCGTGAAATTGGTCGAACCGCTTTGGAACACAGCGGATGAATTCTGATCGTAGATTTCCCAGCTGTATCCGTAAGGGGTGCCGAGCACTGGGCATTCAATGTCCGACCACGCATACACCGATGCGCCTTCATAATAGAAATTGGATGAAACATCGGTCTCCATCGAAACAAGCGTATCGTTGTAGCCGCAAGCCGTGGTGGTGTTGGTGCCGTTGACCTGGAAGGTGTTCGAGACGTTGGCAAGCCACGTCCAGGTGGTGTTGTCCAAAACGTAGAAATCGCCCGAAATCGAATAATTTCCAGTCTCCATGTAAGGGAAGTGGACGTCCACTTCGTTGAAGTGGTCCGTGTGATTGGGGTGGTAGGTCACGCTTGAGTTGTTGGTGATGAACGTCGATTGCCCGGAATCGATGAGGGAGCTGTTGTCTTGGGAAACGAGAAGCCAATTCACGCGGTAGGTCTTCCACCACACGCCGCAATAGGTGTCCAAGAAGGCCGAAACGGTGTCGTGTCGGTTCCAAACGGGCTGGTAGGCTTCGACCTCAAAGGAAACGTTCGAGGCGTTCGTGCCGCAATCCGTGGTGTTTCCAGCGAGCAGAGGCTCGTTGGTCTCGGTCAACACAGCGGTTGGTTGGGGGACGAACACCGTTGAAAACGTCGAGAGAACGAGCATCAAGGTCAAGGTCAGCGCACGGGCGTTCATGGAAGTTCTAATTTTGGCCATGATATAAAATCACCCGAAAATGCGCCAAATCACATCGTTCAACGGAACCTTGGTTCGTTCAAACCAATCCTCCAGGTCGACCTCTCTCCCTTTGGAGAGCATTTTCGCTCGTTCTGCCACCAAGTTCCACGCCGATTTTTTTCCGAGGCCGGGGATGGCTTCGAGTTGTTTCTGAGAGGCCGTCCGGGGGTTCAGACCCACTTCCACACCGGTGATGGAGCGTGCGCCGTGGCCGGTGATCAGCACGCTGGATTGCGTTTCAAGCGGGATTTTGTATTCGGCTCCAATGAGGATTGGGTAAGCGCCGATTTGACGGCCAAACGTGACCCCGGCTTGCCCGTGAACGGCGGGTTCTCGGTGCGAGGCTTCGAGGTGCGCAGGGAGGCGGGTTCGCCCGTCGTGGGCTTCCCAGTGGACACCATGAAGCACCTCGCCGAGGGGGAACAATTCTTCCAGCAACGGCCGGTCAATTTCGTCCCGACACGCCGTTTTGAAGGCGGTGAAGGCCTCGGGGGGGATGTCCTGAAAGCCCTCACCTTCCACTTGCCGGATGTTGATGCGGCGCAGCAGCAAACCTTCGTTGCGAAGGTCACGCAGCAAGGCCATGTTCATCCCGTAGGTGGCTTCGGTCTCGCCGTTGAGTCCAGCGATGAAATTGAGACCGGGCAGAAGCTTGGGCAGGCCTCGCTCTCCCCGAACACGGCCGTGCTTGTTGATGAGACGAATCGCCGTTTTGAGTTGAGCCGGGTCGCAATTGAGCCAGTTGGCCTCGTGAACGCTCGGGTCAGCCGATTCCAAGCCGAACGAAAGCACTGCCCCGTCGGACAGCGTTTCCACGAGGGTCTTCGTGATGGCTTCGGAGGGCTCGAGGTTTTCGGCAATGATGGACGGGTTCCCGTTATCCGTGTGGAGGATGCCAAGCCGCTCGTCCTCCCTCAGCCCGTGCAACAGGCGAGCGATGGGTTCGGGGTCAGGCACGGGGTATTCCAATTCTTGTACGCCCTCGGCCATGTAAGTGTAGGTGTCGGTCATGCCGCCCAACCGGACGTGATGAACGCCCGCCTCGTGAGCGATGCGAACCTCCTCGATGATGTCCTCGGGGGTTCGCCAAACGGGAACCCCTTTCTTCGGCTCGATGCAGAACTTGCATCCTCGTTTGTAACGAACGCAGCCCTGGTAGACTTCGACCTCATAGGTCAACGGTCCGGGTTGGTCAAGGGTGCCAAGGTCGGGATGGGTGCGGACGGCGAGGCTGTTGGCCCCGGCCTGGGCCCACGCCGTCCATTGCTCGGCGGTCCGGCGTTGATGCTTCCATTCCCCACGTTTGAGGAAGTGGTGGAGGGTGGCGTCGGTGTCCTGAACGGCCAAGAAGAGGTTGGGTCGCAAGGGCGTCCAGCCCTGTTGCTTCCAACCACGGATGGCCCAACCGCCCAGCAAGGTCGGCAGCCCAGCGGGAAGGGCGCGAAGCAGGTGTTGGGTTTCGTTGAGAGAAATCGGTGTGCCCCGCAGGTATTTCCCGGGCACCACGGCGCCCGCAATGCACACCAGGCCCAAACTCTTGGTCAGGAGGGCCGTGACACGATTTGGGTCGCTTTTCTGCCATTGCCGCCACTGGTCAATCGTCACGTAGGTGTAGGGCAGCTTGGCCTGTTCGAGCACACCGCAAACGTAGCGAACATGGAATCCAACGTACGGGGGGACGCCAAACGCAGCCGGTTCGTCTTCGTAGCCGTCCAGCACCAACCATGTTGGGTCGCTGGATTCAACCATGCGCCAAGCGGGGAAGGCCGTGCCTTCAATCCTTCTTTGGTCGCGAGCGGCGTCTTCGCTTCTTGCCACCTTCGGCTTCCTCGCGGAGGGCTTGGAGTTCTCGAGCGGATTTTCCATCCGTGTTGTCCGAAGGTCCGGAGCGTCCGCCTTTACTGCCTTTGCCGCCTTTACCGTCTTTAGCGTTGGCGATGTCAACTTTGATCTTGCGCCCATCGATTTCCGTTTGGTTCAGAGCGGCCACCACGGCTTCGCCCTTGTCGTTTTCAGCGATGAAGACGAACCCGAAGCCCTTCGGTTTGTCGCCCGGGCCGGTGGCCAAGACCACTTCGTTCACCGTGGCGTGAGCGGCCACGAGAGCCTGCAATTGCTCAGCAGTGGCCGAGAACGGCAGGTTGCCGATGTACAGTTTGAGGCCTTGGGGCTCCTTCTTTTTGCTGTCCTTCTTTTTGTCATCGTCAGCGTCTCGCACACCGATGCGACGGCCGTTGATGCGGTGACCGTCAAGCGCCTTGATGGCGGCGTCGGCCATGCTCTTCTCGGCATAGGTCACGAACCCAAAGCCCCGGTTGACCCCAGCGTCGTCGGTGAGCACGATGCAGTCGGTCATGTCACCGTGGGCTTTGAACAACTCCCGAAGTTCCTCGGTCCCGACTTCGCGAGGCAGGCCACCGACGAATAGACGTGTGCCGGGGGCCGCTCTTTGTTGACGTCCACCGCCTCCACCTTGGCCCTCGAAGCGGAAGTAGGTTCGCTCACGCCCGTCTTCACGGACGTCGGCGGCGATGAAGGTGGCCCGACCGGCCGGCCCCTTGGCAAACATTGCCTCAGCGGCGGCGCCCCAGCGTTTTCCGGCGTTGTTGAGAACGCTGGCCCCTTGGTCGAGTTCAGCCCAACCGGCACCGTAATTGTCGGCCAGAGCACGATAGGCTTGGTAGCCGCAGGTGGGGCACTTGACGTTCCAGTCACCGTCCAACTCCGGTTGGAGAGTATCGCCGCATGGCGGGCAGAGGGCGTGAAGGACGCCACAATCGTCGCGCTCCCGGAAGTCAAGGCGAACCACGGGTTCGACCTCTTTGACGAGGGCACGGCACACATCACGACGACGAAGCGCATCCGAGGTCTGATGCATGAATCGGTCGACCAGGCCGGTGACGAAGAATTGGCCATAGAGGTGCTGGGGTTGGAGCGAACCGGGCTTGCCTTCAACGCAGAGAATCATGGCTTCGCCGTTCTTTTCGTTGAGTTTGACCACTTCGCACAGGACGGTGTCGCCCACGCTCGGTTCAACGATGGCTTTGGAGGGGTTGACGCTGATGGTGCCGCCACCAACGTGGACGTAGCCCACCACCGTGGAAACGATGTTGCCTTCAGCGACGGCGGTTCCTTCGCCGTGCTCGTGTTCGCCCTCTTTGGCGATGATGCTTCCTGGGGTGACGAGGCTCGCCGTCATGATCTTCCTTCCATGTGCAGGCATGGCCCGAGGTGGGTCGCACACCGTTCGCTGAATGGACGGGAGGGTTCTCTCCTTTTGAACCCCCCTTATGCTTCCTCAGTCCTCCTCCACCGGGAGTTGACGGTCACCCGGGCGGAAGAAGCGCCAGCACTGGACACCCGTTTTCCCCGTTCGTTGCGCATGATGGGCGTACATGGCCGGAAGGCGAAATTCGGTTCGAAGGACCGCTTCAGCATCCCAGCCATGGCTTTGGCCCACGCCTTCGGGATGAACGGCACGGTCGCTGTGAAGCAGGTGAACGGCTTGGGTAGCTTTGGTGAACGCTTCTTGCAAGAACGGGCGGTCGGCTTTGGTCTGTTGGACGCCCCAAGGGGGGTTCATGACCACGATGTCGACGTGCTCGACGGGCACGGTCTCAGCGCCAAGACGCGTGGCGTGAACCGTCGCCCTGGTTGAGAGCGAATCCTCGAGGGTGGAAAGGTTCGCATTGAGAACCTCAAGAGCGGCTTCGTCGCACTCAACGAAATGAACGTGTTCAGCGCCCAACAACAGGCAAGCAATGCCGAGGATGCCGTTGCCAGCGCCAAGGTCCATCACAACCCTCGAGGTCAAGCCATCCAACTCGTCAACGGCGAGCATCCAGTACGCCGCCAAATCGCCTTCCGTGGGGTATTGTTCAAGGCCGACCTCTTGGCAGGGGTGGGGCGCAAGGCGAGAGAGCGCGATGGCCAGATGCTTGGGGCGCATGCCCCTCACCAGCGCTGTTGCTGATACGGGTTCCCTTGGGGCTGGCTCTGCATTTGCAAGCGCATGCTGTGAATTTGTTGAGCTTCCATACGGAGGCGTTGAAGGAGTTGCTCGCCCGGTTGTTGGTTTCCGCAGAAACGACAGAACCGAGTCCCGTCCGGGTGTTGTTGACCACAATTGATGCAGAATCCCACGGTGCTCCCTCGTTTTCTTGGATGGCCCTCGATGATTTGAACCTTCTCAGCCCATGGCCGTCATCTGCAAAAGGATGGGCCACGTCTCAAGCCCCTCGGCGATGGCTCGTTCGTTGATGTCCTCCCATCGGGGGTCATCCATGAATTCGGAAGGTTCCACGCCCGCATCAATGAGTTCTTGGAAGAACCCTCGCAGTTCGGCTTCAAGTTCTGAGATTTCGGGAACATCTTCCGCCGTTTCGGGCAAGGCCACGTTGCCACCTTCTTCGGTCGCTTCCGTCGGCTCCTCCACCGTTTCGGCTGGAGCGGAAACCGCCTCCTCGCTCGGGAACGCCACCGAGGTTGCCTCAATTTCAGGTGCCGCTGATGGCGGAAGGGGCACGGTGGCGACCTCTTCGGGAGCGGTTGTTGGTTCCGGTGCGGGTGCAGGCTCAGGCTCCGCTTGGGGGGCCGGTTCGGGCTCGGGTTCAGGGGTCGGTTCAGGTTCGGGGACCGGCTCTGGAACGGGCTGCGGCTCGGGGGCGGGTTCGGGGATGGGTTTTTCCAATCGTCCCACGCCCAAGACCTCGGCTTGTTGACGCGCCATTTCCGCCGCTGCGCGACGAGGCAGACTCACGAAACATTTGCCAGGCAGGGAATCGGCCGGGAACGGCAAGAAATAGCGCTCCAAGGCGGGGAGGGAGGGGTGGCGGAAACACAGGGTTTGAACGGCTTCAAAGGGACGCTGAGTCGGCAAACCGACCGAAAACGGCGTTGACGCCAATTCAATCGAATTTCGCAACCAGCCTTCGTTGTTGACCAATTGCTGCATCCACGGACCCATGTCGGCGGTGGCGATGTCAACGAACTGAAACGAGGCCGCTCGTGGGTCAAAGCCCTGTTCTTCGAGCAGAGGGGCTTCGGCACGAGGTCGATGAAAAACGGTCATCACCGGTTGACCGTGTTCGATCATGTCCCCGTGAAGTTCCATCATTTTCCGCTCCTTCCGCGGGCAGAGCAGGAGGATGGTCATGCGGGTCGCGTGCGGGTCCCAAATCTCACCCCAGCGGGCAACCGCCTCGTTGGTCAGTTGACCGATGGTCATGTCAGGAATCATGGCGGTTAGACCCATGGCGGCACCGTTGGGGAGGAGGCGGTCCCAACCTTTTACCCTGCGGGTGACCCGTTCTGGTCAAACGGCCTCCAAGAACCTCGCCAGTTCAGCGAGGTAGATGACCCCCCCTGCAGCACCGCGGAGGGTGTTGTGTGAAAACCCTTCAAAACGCAAGCGATGGGGGGTCTCGCAGACGATGTTGCCCACGGTGATCGCCATCCCCGTGGACAGGTGGTGAGCCGAATCGACGGCCTCGAATTGGCGACCATCGGCGTGGAGATGAGAGGCCGGGTCAATGCGCTCCACGAGCATCAGCGGCTGATGGGGGGCGCTGGGCAATTCAGGCATGATGTGTTGGCTTGACCAGCGGACCAAGCAAGCCGTGGCGTCCTCCTCGGTCATCGGTCGCTCGGTCTCCACGGTGACGAAGACGTGGTGACCGTCGGCACGCATCACGCGTCCGCAACGAACCTCGGCGGAACCCGTCCAGCCAAGCACGTGGCGCAACTCAGCTTCCGTTTTTTCCGCTTCTCCGGGAATGGTCGGGTCCACATCACCTCGTTTCAAGGCCTCTTGCATGTAGCCGAATCCGCCGCCGGAGAGACCTTGCTCGCTGCGCATCGTGAAGTTCGTGATGGTGTAGTTCTCGTTGAGCGCTGCAAACGGAAGCACCAACGGGAGGAGGGTGCAATTGGTGGCGCACACGTGGCGGTGAGGTTTGCCCGTTGGCAAGCTCAAGGCCTCGGGGTTGAGTTCCGGAATCACCAACGGGATGCCGGGGTGACGTCGAAAGGCGCTGGCGTTCGAGAACACGGCAATGCCGTGCGAAGCCCACCGTGGCTCAAGCCGTTCCGCTTCGTCCGAGGGCAGCGCTGAAAAGGCGATGCGAACGCCTTCGCTCGCCAGTTGTGCCATGAGGTCTTCGTCCTCAACATCCACGACGGTGAGTTCAGGGAGGTCGGGGCGAGCCTCCTCCAGAATCCACGGAACTTCGGCCAACGGGCGTCCGTTGAAACGTGACGAACCGGCGACGGCCGCGAGGGAAAACCAAGGATGGTTGGCCAAGCGTTGCTGCAGACGTTGGGAGACCATCCCCCCAGCGCCCAACACCACGGTGGGCCATCGCTCCATGAGGCGGGGACGAGCCACTTGGCTTTGAGGGCTTGCTGACCGGTCACATCAACGGCTCGGGGAGCAGTCGTCTCGTGATGAGCTTCCGAAGGATGTTCCAGCCGTCAGCGGTTGAACCCAGTTTGGCGTCGCCCAGTCGTGCTCGATACGAAATGGGACGGTAGGTGAACGGGATGTTGCGGTGGACCATGCTCGCAAACATTTCCGCTTCGATTTCAAACGACACGCTGTTCAACAACATGCGTTCAATGGCTCCCCGGCTAAAGGCCCAATACCCCGAGCAGACGTCGAAGGTGGTCTGCCCGTACATCGCTGATGCCAGCCAGGTGAGCAGGTGGTTCCCGATGAAATTGGTCCGGGTCATGGCGTCCGGTGCCAAGTCACCGCGCAATCGGTCTCCGATGACCACGTTCTCGGACGTGAGCGCCCGCAAGAGGCGCACCATCTCGTTGGGGGCGTAGGTTCCATCGGCATCGAGCATGACCACCGCATCCGCTTTCTCCGCCAATGCACGGTGAAAGCCTTGGCGAATGGCGCTGCCTTTGCCTTCGCCTTCTTGTTCCACGAAGGCCACGTTGTGTTCTCGGGCCACCTCGGCGGTTCGGTCGGTGCTGTGACCGTCCATCACCAGAACCGTGGTCGTGCAACCCATGCGTTCCAGTGCTCCTCTGGGCAAGCGTTCCAACACCCAGTGCAAGCCTTCGGCTTCGTTGAGCACGGGAAGCAAGACGACCACGTGCATGGGTGGCGGTGGTGGCCGGAACAAAAGGAGGTTACCCTCGCCGTCAGGTTCGCCACTCCAACCATTGCAGCTTCACGCCGGTGCGGTCGAGCAAGACGGTGTCTCGACCCGAAAGGCCGAGAGGGTTCACCCAACGATCGGGTTGCTCGGCCTTCCACGACAGCGTGACGTTGCCAAGCGTGCCGTTGTCGTCCAATGCAAAGCACGACTGATGGTAGCCAGCGTCCGTTCGCAAGCCGTGAAACGGGCGCTCCAGCCCGGTGGTCGATTGAAGATACAACCCCTCAACCTGCCCGATGACTTCGTACACCAAGCACACCTCGGTAGCACCCATAGGGCCGGACATTTCGAGGGTGCTTGGCGTGCCCTCCTCGAGGAAGGGCCGGTCCTCTCCAAGTCCCAACGGGTCCCTGAATTTGTGGTTGACCCACGGGTCCACACGAGCCGTGCAGGCACTGCAGTCCACTTCATCCACGCCAAGTAAGACGGGCGTGGCGCCGTCACCCTCCGGACGAAGTTCCCACAAGGTGGCCCCGTCAATCGTGACCAAGGCCTCCCAGTACGGCGAGGCGGCCAAGGTCCACTGCACCGTGCCCAACGGTGAGGTGAGCGCATGGTGCATGTCGTTCTCCAGAAAATACGCCACGTTGTCGCTGTACACGGCCCGAGTCGCCGCTTCTTGCTCGCTGTCCGTGAGGTAAACCAATCCGAGGGTCGGAATGGAGGTGGATTTTAGGTCGGCCGGGGCATCCCAAAGGTAGCCCCAATGCATGTTCTCGGTGTAGACGGCCCCCTCAATGGCGTCCAATTGAGCCCGTAACTCGAGGTCACCCGGCGAGACCGCAAGCAATTCATCGTGGGAGGAAAGTTGAATCGCGACGGCGCCGGCAAACAACGCCCCGATGACCACGCACGCCGTCAGGCACCCGCCCAACAGGCTCGGCATGGAGGGCCACGACGCCTCCGGCGATGCCAGTGTGGGGGTGAGCGCCGTCGTGGTGGACCACCACAAGGCGACGAGAACCGCCAGCGGAACGTGAAACGCGTGGAGGGCCATCGAATACAGCGTGTAAGAGAGCAGGGAGAGAACCGGTACATTTTGCAACCCTTCGACCACGTGGACGAAGCTCAACAACCACAAGAGAGCAAACCACGTGATGGCGATGCGACCTTCAAGCGTTTTGCGTAAGGCGATGGCGGCCAGACCAGCGACCAGCAACAAGGGTCCGTTGTACACCAGCATGGGGCGACCCCCTTGCCATCCGTACTCGGAAAACACCGCTTCATCAAACAGGCGTGGGGCGATGACCAACAGCGCCACGGTGAACCCGACGGTGATGAACATGGAAGCGACGTAGGCCACTTTTCGGGCCCATTGGCGGTGCTCTTCGTTGTCGAGATGGACCCCGTGCAACACGTGACTGAGCAGCAGCAGCGCGAGGTAAATCGCTCCGGTCGGATGGATGAGCGCCACGCACCACAAGGCCAAGCAGACCCCCACGGTGTGGTAGCGTTGCCGTTGCTCCGCTGGCCGAAACAAGGTCAACAGGCCCACAACCATTCCCAATTGGCTGGCCACGCTCGGATAGCCCGAATCGAACGTCTTGGCAAACAACCCGAGGCCCAATCCCATCGCCAGCATGGCTTGGCCCCCTGCACCGTGTCGGTCCATGGCCCCCATCAGCCCGAGCAGCAACACAAACAGGGTCCAATGCCCGAGGTGAAACACCGCCACGCCTGCATTCAGACCGAGGGTCGCTGCCAGCCAGCCGGCGAGGGAGGGGAACGCTGGGGGGTAGGTCCAGAACCCTTCGTTGGTTCCCGATAACACCAATTCACCCTCGAGCACCGTTTGTTGTGTGAGCATGGCAAACCCGATCCAATCCACGCCAAACGGGAGGGTTTGGAGCAGCGGGCTGACCAAGGCCATGCAGGCGATCACGGCACCAAGCACGAACAACCCAGGGTTGCGCTGAGCCTGAAATCGCCGTTGCGTTTCCGCTTCGGCGCTCAAGGAAGCCCCATCGGCTTCCTCAGCGATTTCACCGTGCATGGCCGCCTCCAAACGCTGCCAGTGGCTTCGTTTGGCGACGACCTCGTGGCGGGTGTTGACGATGAGGTACGCCAACCAATTGACGGCCAGCACGCCCGTCCACAGCAACCCCACCGACCAGACGTTCAACAGCAGCAGTGTGCCGCTCAAGCCGTACAGAATCAGCAACCCAAGGGCGGGAGCGAGCAGCGCCTTTCGCAAGCGGTCGCTGCTCCCGTCAAGAACCGAGGCCATCGCCCAGCCCGGCAGTAATCCGGCAGCGAGGAGAACCACGACGCTGCCGAGCATGGCAGGACCACAGTCAAGGCATGCTTTCATGCTTCGCCGAAACCTCAAGTAGATTCGTCCAACACGTCACGCTATGGCCGTGCAGGACGCCGCTTGGTACCATCCCACGGTCGTGTTCGACCAACCCTATTGGGTCCACGATTTCTCCCGTCCACAGCCCGAGGGTTGGAACGCTCCCACGCCGTTCTCGGTTGGCCGTTACGACGAAGCTCGTCCCAACATGTACACCACCGAACTGTTTGGCGGTGTTCGCTTTCATCACGTCGGTTTGGACCTCGGGGCGCCCGCTGGGACCGCAGTCCATGCCTTTGGCCCTGGAACGGTTCATGCCATTACGGTCAACGACGAGGACGGGTCGTACGGCCCCACCCTCATCACGCAACATCACCTGATGCTGCCGGACCGCGTTGGCCAACCGCCGTCAGGGGCGCCGCAAACGTTCTGGGTGCTCTACGGGCACCTGGCCTGGTCGAGCATCGAACCATGGAAGGTGGGGGATGCCTTTGATGCGGGCGATGTGCTGGCTCGTCTTGGCGACGAACACGAAAACGGAGGTTGGCCCCCCCACGTCCATGTCCAACTCTCTTGGACGCCCCCGTCGACGGTGACTTGCCCGGTGTGGTCGCTCCCGAAGACCGAGATGCCGCGCTTGAGGCCTACCCCGACCCTCGGTTGATCTGCGGCCCGCTGTATTGAGGCTCGAGGTTCTGGGGTCAACGAACGCTGTTGAGGTGTTCCTTGAGGGCCGAGATGGGTGCGATTGCCGCCGGGTCTTTTCCGTGCAAGAACGCAAGGGCAACCGACAACCAATCCATCACCAGGCAGTGGTAGAGCAAACATTCCAGGAGGGATTCGCCTTCACCGACCAAGTTCCACGCCGTTTCGGTGCTGGCATGGGCCACCATCCAGTCGAGGCGTTGTTGGACGCGAGCGTGCATGCCGCCCCAGGTTAACACGAGCAGCGCCTGTTCCTCAGAGGACGGGTCACGGTCCGGACCGACCCCGCCCCAAGCGACGCTTTCGTTGTGGTTCATTTCCGGAATCACCCCGACCCTGACAAACCTCGCTGCGTTTTCGTTCATCTGGTTCTTGAATCGATTGAGTGCAGGCGCCAGTTCGGTGGGCCCGATCACCGCCATGGGGCGGTCGACCAGCGACGCTGCCAGCAGGGCGATGTCCCCTTCGGGTTGAGCGATGGCATCGAAGTGTTCGTTGTTCGCCTGCAAGCGCTCGAACATCGCCGCTTGGGCCGCTTCGTTCATGGCGGGCATCAGTCCCAAGGCTTGCAAACACGCCAGTTGCCTCGATAACAAATGACCGAAGGCCGTTCGGGGCGGCTGACCGCCAATGCTCGGAATGAGATGGCAGGAGGGGTAGAGCTCGGGCAAACCGGCCAACTCCCCTCCCGTGGCGATGACCACGACGGTCGCCCCTGCGTCAAGCGCTGCTTGGGTCGCCGCCACCGTCTCCTCCGTGTTGCCGCTGTGGCTCGTGGACATGACGAGCCAAGTGGCGTCAAACCACGCCGGGAGCGTGTATTCCCGATGCACGACCACGGGACAGTGCCCTTCGTTTGCTGTCAAGGCGGCGAGAAAGTCACCACCGGCCGCGCTGCCCCCCATACCGAGGCACAAGACGCCCGTCCAGGGCGCTTTCTTCAAGGAGTCAAGCCAAGGAAAACGCTCGCTGTTCACGGCTTCAAATCCCTGGCGGAGGTCGTCCACGGCCCTGCGAACAAACCCAACCATGCCTTCGCTGTCCAAGCGATTGGCCAGATCGGCTAAACTCAGTTCGTCCATGGGCAGTTCGTCGTTCATGCTTGGGCCTCCGTGTTTGCGGGTGAATCAACGGCCAGGTGGGGGAGTGCCAACCATTCGTCGTCGTGACGAACGAGCAAGCCTCTTCGTCCGGTGAGGTGGTCGTACGGAAGGCGCACGGAGGCCATGGTCCAGGTGTTGGGGTCCAAAAATTCCCCAACCGAGGTGTCTTCGGTGATGAAATCCACTTCCAATGCATCCTGCCGCTGAGCCACCACGCTGGCCGATTCGAGGTCACGCCAGGTCGCTCCCGTTCGTTCCTGACGGTCGACCCGCTCCATGATGGCCCCCTCTTTGGTCCAGGCCGAGGGTCGCCACAAACGGTTTCTCCACTGGACCACGTCGCCGATTTCGTAACCGGGTTTTCGGTAGAGCAACGTGAGTCGAGTCACGTCCACGCCGTCCTTGCGACCCACGGTTGAATTGGTTTCCAGCACCATGCCCCCGTATTCGCTGATCAAATGGCGGCCCCACGCTCGCGCCAAGCCCTTGCTGCCCAGCACGACGTCGTAGCCACCGGTCACGGGACCCTCGTTGGTGATGAAGAACATCGGGTCGTCGGAGAGTTTGTCCAAAACGTCGTCGAGGGTGCCTCGCAAGCGTTGGAATTCCAACTCGCTCAACCGACGGGCCGACGAGCGAAGTTGGACCGTGGCTTCGAAATAATTCCCGGCCCGTCGGGTGCAGGTCAGGCAAACGCCGTTGGCCATTCGGGCTCGCATCGTGTGTTCCTCCTGAAACAGGAGGTCGTCGATAACGCCTTCGAGTTGGATGTGAAGCAGCGTGTGACGGTCAGAAACCTTGACCGGTTCCATGGCGAGTTGAATGTCCTCGGCCCGTTCATGCACGACCAAATTCCGATGGAGCAATTCGTCCCAGACGTTCTCTTCGGTGGTGTCCTCCCACTTCCCCTCAATCTCGACGATTCCGCAGCGGGCGCACCGCACCCAAGGGACGTTTTCGGGCACTTTGGCCAGAACCGTCCGGGCTCGTAGACAAGGCTCGCACATTCGGTCGCCAAACAACGGGGGCTCGGCGCCACAGACCAAACAGAACTCACCGCCCAGATGGTTGCTCATGCGCCTCATGGAGAGGGTCAGCGGGCCCCCTTAGAAACTGTGCGCCCTCAGTTGGGGTCCAACTCGTTGTTTGTTCCGTCAGAAGCGGCGGGGGGTGAGGCGACCGATTCAAGCGCAGCAAGACGGTCCTCGAGGCGACGACTTCGTTGAACCACGGTGTAGGTCCACAACGCAATCGCCACCAACATGCCGAAGTACCCAACGGCCAGATACGTCATCCCTTCCATTCAGATCACCTTGTCCGTTTCCGCTTGGAGCGCTTGGAGACGCTGTTCGAGGAGGGTGAGGCGCGTGGACGCCATCATGTGGCCGACGATGAAAACGGTGAAGGAAAGGGCCGAGACCAACAACACCAACCCCATATCGCTGTTGATGGACCCGCCGTCGTCGGTGCCCACCACCGGGCCAGGATGGCGAATGGTCCAAATTCGGGTGGCGATGTACGTGAGCGGCACCAGCACAAACCCGTAGAGACCGAACGCAGCGAAGGTGTCACGACTTTCCACGCCGTCGGGCTGGCTGTTGCGGCCCAAGACCACGTAGATGGCGAGCAGCGTCAGCAAGCCGAAGGTGTTGAGACGGACATCGGTCCAATCCCACGGCGTGCCCCATTCGGCCGCCCCCCAAACGCAACCCGACCAGACGGTCATGAGGCCGGTGGCAAGACCCGCTTCGCTTCCTGCCACGTGCAAACGCCACATGCGTTCGGACCGTTTGAACAACCATCCAGCCGAACCGATGAACAGGGCACCAAACGCAATGAAGGCGGCCCAGGCCGCCGGCACATGCCAGTAAAAGATGCGCTGGGCGGCTGGCGATTCGAACGCATCGATGGAGACGCTCGGTGCCCAAAGAAACGCCAGCAAAAGCGAGCCGCCGATGCCCGCGAAGCCGGTGAACAGCACAGCGTTCGCCAACTTCATGCCCGAGGGGTTTCGTGCCCCCTCCTTGAAGTTGGTGCTTTTACCGTGTCAACAGGTCAAGCAGCAACGCGTAGGGAAGGATGAGCGTGGGGGTGAGCAGGCCCACCATCACGGCTTGTGGCCGAGCCAATCGGTCGGTCGAGAGTTGTGCCCATCGAACGGCGTGCCACGCCGTCCAGGTGAGTACAGCGCCGGTCACGAGGTGAACGGGAAGCAGCGTTGATTGGAGGCTGATGGTCGCCATTGTCGTCACGATTCCGCCAAGGAGGAGCGGTAACCAACTCGCATGCGGGACACCGCCGCCCACGGCTCGCCACCACGACGAGGCGCGCTCTTCCCGCATGGCGTTCACCAGCGGCTCCCCGCACAACCCAGCGGCGAGGGCTGGCGCCAGCACGAACCCGAGCTC
>JALRLR010000026.1 GCA_023254355.1 Candidatus Poseidonia sp. | reverse complement strand
CGATTTTGATGAAGGACAAAACCTGCTTAACGTCCATCACTCAGGGCCCCCAAAGGAAAGATGGGGCGGCCATTCGTATTTCTTGAGTTCGGGGTGAGCCGCCACCTTCGCCAGTGTTTCGTTGTCGTGCAGGGTCACGGCGGGCCAGCGACGCACGCCGTGTTCTTCGGAGGGGATGGGCGTGGTGGCGTCCCAACATAGTCTCGTGCGGTCGTCGTCAAACGTGAGGCCTCGGCCCACATCAAACCGAGCGGTGAGCTGCCAGAGCAGGCGGCGACGCGCCTTCGTGTGGGTCATGTCGAGGTCGTCGTTGGTGATGAAGAGCCAGCGAAGATTCTTTTGGTTATCCAATTGCCAAATTGAATTTCTCAATTGAACAATCTGCTCAACTCGAGCCTTCTCTTGACCGTCGTTACCGTCGTGCTGCCCCGTGAGCGGAGAAGGCGTGCCTTCGATGGCGGTGGACACCACCAGCATGTTGTTGCGCAACAACCGAGCCTGGCGAACACCGGGCAAGGCCTCCACTTCAGCCAAGCCCTCGAAGGCAGGAGAAGCGGTTCCGTGTTGACGCCATGCGGGCGTTGGTTGATTGTACGAGCCCTCGAGGGGGGCCTCGGGTGAGCGAGGGTCGGTGGGCACGATGGACGTGGCGTCGATGAGCAATTTGTCGTGAACGTTCTCAAACGGCGAAGCCGCTTCAAGTGCATCAGCCACCATTCCGGGCAACACCACGATGTCCTCACTGATTTCGACCTTGTCGTTGAGGGCGTCCAGGAACGCTTCGAGGTCCTTTGGATTTTGGTCGGGGTCAACCGCCACGATGACCTTGAGAAACATCATCTGTCCTGCGCCAAGCAAGCCGAGGGCCGTTTTTCGCCCCTGACGAGGATAGCGTTGTTTCGAGGCGACGATGGCGAGGTTGTGAAAACCCGTTTCAAGCGGCAGATGGACGCTCTTGACGTCTCGATGTTGGAACTGAAGCACCGGCGAAAACTGTCGGCCAATGGCTTCGCCGAGAAATCCGTCTTCCATGGGCGGCAGACCCACAATGGTGGCGGGGAGGATGGCATCGGAGCGGCAGGTGATGGCGGTCACGTGAAGGACGGGGTACTGGCCCGTGAGGGAATAGAATCCGTAGTGGTCGCCGAACGGACCTTCGAGTTTCGTTTCGGTTGGATCGCAATAGCCTTCGATGATGATGTCCGCTTCGGCAGGCACCCACAGGTCTTGGGTCAGGGCTTTGGTGATGGGCAACGATTTGCGACCAAGAATACCGGCGAATTGGTATTCGGACAAATTGTCGGGCAAAGGCGAAATGGCAGAAAAGATGAGTTCTGGCGGCCCTCCGATGCAGACCGCCACCGGCATGCGCTCGCCTTTTGCAGCGTGTTCGGCCCCGTGTTTGTGGATTTGCCAATGCAGGCCCAACTCGGTTTCGCTGTGCACCTGAGCTCGGTACATTCCTAGATTGTGCTCGCCGTTGCTGTCCTTGGTCACCACCAACGGAAGGGTCACAAAATGTCCGCCGTCCATGGGCCAGGTCTTGGGAATGGGCAGGCGCGTCAAATCGTTGGGCAGGCGAACGCGCTGAGCCTTGCCTTTTCGCACCTTTTTGGGCGGCATCGCCAACGCATCTCGCAACAGCGGTAATCCCTTCCAAGGTTTCCTCATGTACAAGCCGATGTCGGGTTTCATCATCGCCACCATGCGGTCGCCGATTTCGGTTTCTTGGGTGGCGCCCAAGGCTCGAAGCGTTCGGTCGTGACTCCCAAAGGCGTTCATCAACAGAGGGATGGAAGCGATGGTTCCGTCGGCAAGCCGTGGTTGTTCAAAGAGCACCGCTGGACCGCCGTTCTTGACCAAGAGGTCAGCGATGGCCCCCGCCTCGTACACCACGTCGACCGGACGTTGGATTCGCAGCAACTCATCCCGCTCTTCGAGATGGTTGACCCAGCGCCTCAACGTCCTCCATGCCACGCTCCCCCCTGGGGCTTCTTGCCTTTGAACCTCCGTATCTGGGCCTCGCCATGAGCAACGATGGCTTCATCGCCCCCTACCGTTTTCTTCATGGGCTACCGAACCCCGTTTAGCGACGCGAGGAGGGGCCCGATGTACGACGTGGTGGTGATTGGAGCGGGTCCTGGGGGCGGTTCTGCAGCCTTGCACGCCGCACGGGCGGGACTCTCAACCCTTGTTTTAGAGGCCGATCCCGAAATCGGAACCCCGGTTCACTGTGGAGAATGCCTTTCGGAGTTGGCCGTGCAAAACCTTGGCTTGACCCTTCCCGACCACGTCAAAGCGCTTGATGTCAAAGGCATCCGTGTGATCTTCCCCGACGGCACGGACAAACTGCTCACCGAAGAAGGCTATGTTCTCGAAAAGCACCTCTTTGAACGCTGGCTGGCGGACGAGGCCGTGGCCAAAGGGGCCGAAGTCAAGCTTCACCATCGCGTCACCAGCATGGAGCGAATTTACAACACAGAAAATCAATTTTCCAATTGGAAACTTGACGGTAGAGGAGACGGGTTTCCCGTTGAATGTCGTGCCGTGATCGATGCTTCGGGTGTTTCGGGCGCTGCCGCGAAGCTGCTTGACATGGGTGGCGAGGTGGAGGTCATCGCCGGATTCCAATACGAGATGCTGGACGTCCCCAACGACGGCTACCTCGACTTTTACCTGTGGCCAAAATACTCCCCTCATGGGTATGTGTGGATGATTCCAAAAGAAGGAGGGCGGGCCAACGTTGGGCTGGTGACCACCGACAAGAAAGGGGCCATCAAGTACCTGGAATCCTTCATCGAAGACACCTACCTCAAAGGGAAACCAACGGCCAACCCGCCGTGGCGGGAGGAGGGCATGAAAATTCGGCCGTTTGGCGGAACCATTCCCATTTCAGGACCCCGCAACGCCACGGTGGACGACGGCGTGCTGCTGGTGGGGGATGCGGCCGGATTCACCTCGCCGCTCTTTGAGGGCGGCACCCACCTCGCCCTGTGGTCCGGTCGCGAGGCGGCTCAAACCGTGGCGGCGGCGCTGAAGGAAAACAACCTCTCCAAAGCCAGGCTGATGACCTACGAGCGGGCGTGGAAGAAACGCTTCCCGCCCTATCATAAGATCCTCAAAGGCAAAACGGCGTTGTACGAACTCTCTGATGACGAGATGTCGGCGATGGCCCGATGCTTGCCCAAGGAACTGGGCAACATGAGTCCCTTGGACAAGACCTTCATCGGGTTGAAAATCTTGGTTCGCAAACCGATGCTGTTCACCAAACGGGTGATTGCCGTCTTGCTCTCGTTTGGCTATTCCCGTGCCAAATTCTTCGGCTGGTAACCTCGTTTCGAGGACGCTGGTTGGGTAAAGGACTTGAGGGACGCCACCCGCCGTTGCACCATGTGGGGGGTCACGATGTGGTTGGCCCTCGGGGCCGCTGCTTGTCTGTTGTTGAAACCTGACCTCCACGAACGTTCCACCGCCCTGTCCTTCACCCTTCACGCCGCCTTGGCACTGCCGTTCGTCGCCTTGGCCGGTTTGTTCGTCGTGAACGACACGTCCATCCTCCATGTTGCCGCTTACGGTGGGGAAGCGCTTCCCCTCAAGTACCGGTTTGCGGCGACGTGGGCCGCTCGAGAAGGGCCGCTGTTGATGTGGTTGGGTTGGATGGCCTTGCTGACTTGGTGGTGGCGCAAGCCGTTGGCGGGGGAACTCGGCTCAAACGGCGAAGAAGCCCACCGTTGGCGACTTCGAGCCGCACATCTCATGAGCCTCACGTTGTTGCTCATCGCGTTCTCTTTGGACCCGTTCAAGCCCACGCCTGCATTTTTCCGAGGCATGGGCCTCAACCCGTTGCTGCAAACCGATTTGATGGTGATTCACCCGCCGCTGATCTTCCTCGCTTACTCCTTCTGTTTGCACCTGACGGCCATCGCGATTTCGGTGATGCTTACCCGAAACGGAACCGACGTGGCGCAGCGCATGCTCCGCATCGCCCGCCCCGGCCTTTTCGTCGCCACCCTGGGCATTGGGCTGGGTGGTTTGTGGGCTTACTTGATTCTCGATTGGGGTGGCTATTGGGCGTGGGACCCCGTGGAGACGGGTTCCTTCCTCCCTTGGTTGGCTCTGGTCATGCTCGTTCACTTGCGAACACGTCCGGGAAGCGTGGCAACCAACGTCTGGGTCGGGGCAGGGTTGGCTACGGGCTTCCTTTCGCTGTTTGCCACCACCGTGACCCGAGCAGGGGGCGTCTGGGCTTCCTCGGTCCACACCTTCGTCACGTCTGATAGCGGTACACCGCCCGGCGACGTGTTTGGTCGATTGATGGTGCTTCGCAACGATGCCGCCGCCACCGAGGTGATGACGTACATCGTTTGGATGTTCATGCTGTTGGGATGTTGGTTGGCCGTTCAACGTCAACCGTCTAACGATGAACCCCTCAACACCTCCATGGCTTGGGTGCTGACCGTACCGGCTTGGGTGGCCGGTTTAGGGAGCCTCCTTTTCGTTGGTGGAGATGGCTTGGGTTGGGGAACGGTCCCTTCGGTGGTGTTCGTCACCGTGGCGTTCCTGCCGCTCTTGATGAATCGCCCCGCTTTGGTACCGAAAGAAGACGGGGCTGCTTGGGCGTACCGAACATGGTTGCCGTTGCCGCTTGACTTGGTGGTTCCGTTGGCCGTTTTCGGCGTGACCCAAGACGTGTTCATCACCCTCGCCACCGCCATGCTCTTCACGCCGCTCTACCATGCACCCTCGGCGTTGAAAGCGTGGCCTTGGGCCGCCGCTGGCGTCATGCTCGGGCTTGGCTTGGCATGGTCGCAGATGCTCTCCATCGCCGTTGCCGGTGGCTTGTTGCTGATCTTCGTGCTCCCCTGGTTGGTAGCACCTCAAGAAGAAGGTCAACCGTTTGCCATCAACCGTCGCCGTGAACAACAGGTCATGGCCCTGTGGGCCAGCGCCCTTCTGGTCAGTTTGTACCTCGTCTTAACGTGGGTGTTGTTGCTGGCGAGCATCGACGCCGTGAATTTTGAGGCCCATGAGCTCTACGGCGCACCCTTCATCGCTGCCTTGGCGGGGGCGATGTTCCTGTACACTCGGCGAAATGATGATGCCAAAGCCAACGTTTGGCTGCTCTCGGCCGCCGCCCTCATCTCCGTGGCCGGCTTTGTGCTCGCTCCGAACGCCTTTGGCCGAGATGCGTCGGCGTTGGTCTCTGAGCACTTGACTCGAGGCCATCTCGTTTGGATGACCTTCCCAACCCTTCTCATGGCCGCGCTGCCGATGGCGAGGGAGGTGAAGCATCAAGCGAACCATGCCCGAAAAAAGGGGACGTGGAAACGCATCCCCTTGGGCGCCCACATCGTGCACTTCGGTTTGCTCTTGTTGCTTTTGGGCCACCTCTCCACCACGGTCCTCGTTGACCGAGGCGACGCCACACACCGACTTTCCTTGGTGAAAAATGACGTCATCGTCCACGAAGGGTTTGGATTTGAATTTACTGAACTGGTGTTGAAAAGCGAGGGTTTGGAGGTCGGTGACGGATTCATCGGCGTGCGAATATCGGTCTACGAAATGGACGGCTCGGAGGTCGGTGACCTCATCGGGACCGTGATGCCGGGAACGCTTCGGTTCGATGGCCAAGGCGTCCCTCGTTCCGAAGTCGACACGCTCACGCGCCTCACGGGAGACCTGGTCTTCATCTTTGATGGGAGTCAAGCGGGAAGCCTGATGGCCACCGCCCAAGGCGGAAGCCTCGACGATGTTCAACTCATCCGCGTGACCGTGTATCATCTCCCTCATTCCCATGCTGTGTGGGCCGGATGGGTCACGATGATGGCTGGCATGGTGCTGGTGACCGTTGCGGGTGGCGTCACGAAAGCCACACGAAAGCAAGACGAGGAAACCCCGCTCGAAGAAGAATGATTCCAGCCAATGCAGTTATGAAGGGGGGGCTGGTCGCCGAAATCATCCCCTTGGAGGCAAGGCTATGGAAGAAGGAACAATTGTCCACGTTGATTATGAATTGTACAACGGCGAAAGCGGTGACCTGATTGAAACCACCCGCGAAACGGTGGCGAAGGAACACGAGATGCACCAGGAAGGGCGCTCCTACAGCCCCATGGTCTGCGTCGTTGGTGGCGGGAACCTCATTCCCGGCTTCGAAGCCGCTTTGGCCGAAGCCAAGGCCAACAAAGAGGTTGAAATCGTCATTGAACCCGCCGACGCCTACGGCGAAAAGGACCCTCAACAAATCGAGACCATCAGCATTGACAAATTGGTCCGTGCGGTTCAAGACCCCAATTCGCTTTACATCGGTGCGCCGGTGAACATCGGGGGCCGCCAAGGCTACCTCTCCTACCTCGCTGCGGGCCGAGCTCGCATCGATTACAACCACCCCATGGCTGGCAAGACCCTGAAGTATTCGTTCAAGATCGTGAAGGTCGTTGAAGGAAAGGAAGAACAAGTGATGGCTCTCTTGGAATCCAACACCGGTCACAGCGACTTCGGTGTGTCGTTTGACGGCGAGGACCTCAACATCGTGCTTCCTCAAACCATGCTGTTTGACACCAACGCTGCCATGATGAAATTCCGCTTGGTCACCATCATTCGTGACGCTGTTGAATGCGGAAAAGTTTCGTTCATTGAGGTTCACGAACCCCGTGGATTTGGCCTCGAGGACGACCACGATCACGACCATGACCACGATCACGACCATGACCATGATCACGACCATGTCCACGACGAGGGTGAGGACTTGTCCAAACTCTCCGTCGCTGAACTCAAAGAGCGATGCAAGGCCGCTGGCCTTCCCGTTGGTGGGAAGAAAGCCGACCTCATTGAGCGTCTCTCTTGACTGGATGCATGAAGGTCGGAAGACCGATAGGCAAGCGACCATTGGGTCGGTGTGCTGAGAGGTGATGGCGTGGACGAAGTTGGCTCCGACGAATCCCCTTTTGCACCACCGCTTCCCGATCACGTGTATTCACCGTCCGAGAAAGCGGTGATTTGGACGGCCCTGGCCATCATCATCGCCCTTGCAGCGGGTCTCACGCTTGCGTTTGACACGGTGTGGACCGAGACGCTCAAACCCATCATTTGGGACCCGGTGGTCAAGGACGCCGGTGTGGCGGGCGATGCCGGTTACAGCCCCCAGAACACGGCCATCTACACGCTGACCATGCTGGGCTGCGTCGTGCTGCTGCAAGCCTTGTTTCGACGATGGAACCTGCCCTGTGACGACAAGATGACGCTGGCCCTCATCGCTTGGGTGTGCCTCGCTCCGGTTCTGCGCGTTTTGGAAGACGCTGATTTCTTTTCCTCATCCCAAGACGTGCTGTTCATCTCCCCCCTCATCCACTTGCATTTGGCGGCCTGGCTCATCGGGGTGGCGTTGCTGAGTCACGTTGTGGGTCGGCGTTACGACGGTCGGTCCGCAGACGCTGCGGAGGAGAACCAGAAGACCCTTTTGTTCGGCACGCTGTTCTTGACCTTGATGGGCCACTGGTGGTGGCTTTACCGCCCGGCCTATGCTGGGCACGAGACGTTGTCCTTCACCCTGGGTACGACCGGCGTGGTCCTTGCGACCCTCGTCCTTTGGACCGGCCTCACCCTCACCCGTGGGTGGGTGGCGATGACGCGCGGCATGCTCGCTTTTGCCAGCAGCGCCGTCGTGCTGGGCTTGGCCCATTGGTTGCAATTCATCCTGACGCCTTGGGCACAAGAGAGCGGGCGAGTCTCAGGCGACATCACGCTCTGGCCGGTGTTCGTGGTCTTGGGCCTTCCCGGAGCGGTGTGCTTCGTGCTCTACCGAATGGGCAAGGACGATGCACACCAATTGAAGCTCACCGGTCACACCGCCGGCGTCTTACCACCGGACATTGGCATCAAGCAATGGGAAGCCGAGCGCGAGGCTTGGGCTTCCCACCCGGTCGAATTCCTCTCGAACAAAGCCCTGCTCGCTCACCCGATGGTTTTGGGCATGGTGTTTGGCCAATTGTGCGACGGGTTTGCCACGATGGTCGGCATTGACCTGTTTGGCTACGGAGAGAAACACCCGGTAAGCAACAGCGTTATCCAATTTGGCGGCAGCATCAACGACGCCCTTGGAGTTTCTTGGGGTGAAGGGGCTTGGTTGTTCGCCATCGTCAAAGCCCTGCTGGTGGGGTTGATCGTTTGGCTGTTCGTCCAGATGCGCGTTGAGCATCGTCAGCAACACTTTCGCTTGCTCATTGTGTTGGCCGTCCTCATCGTTGGGCTCGCTCCAGGACTGAGGGACATTGGACGCCTGATGTTGGGTGTTTAGGCCCACCAATCGGTCTCGTCGCATGGGATTAAGTGCAAGCGTCGCTTGGCAAGGACCGAGGGCTCAAGATGGACAGGCTTCCAACACGAGTGAACCCTGCAGACCCCGAGTTTGGTGAACGAAAAGCCCACAATTTGGCGTTGTTGGCCACGCTTCGTGAACGCTTGGACACGGCCAGCCAAGGCGGTGGGGGGAAGTATGTTGAACGCCATCGCTCACGGGGCAAGCACCTTGCGCGGGAGCGGATCGAACGCATCGTTGACCCCGGTACCGCTTTCCTTGAGCTGTCGCCTCTAGCGGCCTACGACCTGTACGACGGGCGAGCCCATTCGGCCGGCATCGTGACGGGCATTGGCATGGTCCACGGACGTGAATGCCTCTTCGTGGCCAACGATGCCACGGTCAAGGGCGGCTCCTATTATCCGATGACGGTCAAAAAACACATCCGAGCGCAAACGGTGGCTCACGAGAATCACCTGCCCTGCATTTACCTGGTGGACTCGGGCGGTGCCTTCTTGCCGATGCAAGACGAAGTGTTTCCCGACATCGGTCATTTTGGAAGGATCTTTCGCAACCAAGCCCGCATGTCCGGTGACGGCATCCCCCAGGTGGCGGCCGTCCTCGGTTCCTGCACGGCGGGCGGTGCCTACGTTCCAGCGATGTCGGATGAATCCATCATCGTCAAGGGCAACGGCACGATTTTCCTTGCCGGTCCCCCTTTGGTCAAAGCCGCTACTGGCGAAGAAGTCACGGCCGAAGCGTTGGGTGGTGCGGAAGTTCACACCGTTCAATCGGGGGTGGCCGACCACTTTGCTGAAGACGAAGACGAAGCCCTCCGCATGGTTCGCAACGTGGTGGAAAACCTCGGACCGGTCTCCAAAGCCCCCGCTGCGATGCAGGAAGTGGAGGCCCCCGCCCACGACATCGACGACCTGTTAGGCTTGATCCCTCAAGACAATCGCACCCCGGTTGACGTTCGAGAGTTGATTGCCCGAGTGGTGGACGGTTCGCGATTCCACGAGTTCAAGGCCCGATACGGGACCACGCTGGTGTGCGGCTTTGCCCACATCCACGGCCACAAAGTCGGCATCGTGGCCAACAACGGCATCTTGTTCTCAGAATCCAGTCAGAAAGGCGCCCACTTCGTGGAACTCTGCGGCCAGCGAGGCGTCCCGTTGGTGTTTTTGCAAAACATCACGGGATTCATGGTCGGCAAGGACTACGAGGCAGGGGGCATCGCCAAAGACGGTGCCAAACTCGTCACGGCGGTGTCGTGCGTGAACGTACCCAAGTTCACCGTGATCGTCGGCGGCTCCCACGGTGCGGGGAATTACGGCATGTGCGGCCGAGCCTATGATCCACGTTTCCTCTTCATGTGGCCCAACAGCCGCATCTCCGTCATGGGGGGCCCCCAAGCGGCGGACGTCCTCACCACCGTGAAGCAAGATCAGCGGGCTCGCGAGGGATTGGAACCGCTGGTTGGTGAGGCGCTGGAAGCCTTTCGCCAACCGATTCTTGAGAAGTACGAGACCGAAGGCAGCCCTTACTATTCCACTGCACGCCTCTGGGACGACGGCATCATTGACCCACGTGATACACGCGATGTGCTCGGCCTTTGTTTGGCGGCGGCGCGTAACGCCCCGCTCCCTGACCATCGCTACGGCATCTTTAGAATGTGATTTTTGAATTGGAAATTTGATTTTTGAATTGGAGTTTTTGACATGACTGCGATGGATGCACCCCCCCAGACGACTCACGTTACGCTCCAGGTGGTGGGTGACCGAGCCAACGTCTCGCTCAACCGACCTGAGAAATTCAATGCGCTCAACGTCGCCATGATCACCGAACTCATCGACGTGTTCGAATGGACCGCCGAGCGAAGTGCGGGGCGACAGGAAGCCCTCAACGATGCCAACGGTGCGCCGTTCTTACGCACGCTGGTGTTGTCGGGCGAGGGGAAGCACTTCTGCGCCGGAGCCGACATCAACATGATGCGAGACGCTGGCGCCAACACGCCCGAAGAGAACCGGGCCGACTCCGAACGACTCGACCGCCTGTTCAACGGGCTTTGGGCCCACCCGTGCTTCACCGTGGCCGTTGTTCAAGGCGTGGCCTTGGGAGGCGGAGCGGGCCTGACAGCTTGCTGCGACCATGTCGTGGCCACTGCCAACGTCCGCATTGCCCTCTCCGAAGGGAAACTGGGCATTCTCCCCGCCGTCATCGGCCCCTACGTCTACCGGCGGCTCGGTTCGGCTGCGTTCCGGCGATTGGCCATGCAGGCCAGCCGAATCCAAGCCGAGGAAGCCTTGCGAATCGGGTTTGTTGAATCGGTGGTGGACGATGTGGCGGCCGCGAACGTTGAGGTCGATGCCATCGTGGCCGAAGTGTTGACCACGGGGCCCGCCGCGGTCACCTTGGCCAAAGAATTGACCCTCGGGTTTGACCGATGGACGGGAAGCGACGAAGCCCTGCGTGAATGGACGTTGGATTTCACCAGCCGAATGCGCGGCTCTAAAGAAGGCCAGGAGGGGCTGTCGTCCTTTTTGGAAAAGCGACCACCCAATTGGAAACCCAAGGATGCATGAGGAGGGATGAGCATCAAAGTCTTGGTGGCCAATCGTGGAGAAATCGCTTGCCGCGTTCTTCGCGCCTGCACCGAAGCCGGCCACCCCACCGTGGCGGTGTGCGCCGCCAATGACCAAGGGAGCTTGTTCACCGAACTGGCCGACGAAACCGTGGTGCTCAACGGCGACAGCATTGCCACCACCTACCTTGACACTCAGCAGATTCTCCAAGCTGCCCGCTCGACGGGTGCATCCGCTGTTCACCCCGGGTTTGGGTTCTTGTCCGAACGCGCCGACTTTGCTCGAGCGGTCAGTGAAGCGGGACTGATTTGGATCGGTCCCTCGCCCGAGGCTATCGAGCGCATGGGCGACAAAATGACGGCCCGCCAAACCATGCGGAATGCGGGTGTCCCCGTGATACCCGGAGAGGAGGTGGAAGAAGAGGACGAAGCCTCCGCTCTCGTCGCCCTCCGGGAAGCGTCGAATCGGGTTGGTTACCCGTTGCTGCTGAAAGCCTCGAGCGGCGGCGGTGGAAAAGGCATGCGAGCGGTCCACCGTCCCGAGGACTTTGACCAGGCGGCGGCCGGTGCTCGCCGTGAGGCCGTCGCAGCGTTTGGCGACGGGCGCATTTACATTGAGCGGTTGCTCTCGGGTTCCAAACACATCGAAATTCAGGTGCTGGCGGACCAACACGGTCGAACCGTTCACCTCGGTGAACGTGAATGCAGCGTTCAACGACGCCACCAAAAAGTGTTCGAAGAAGCCCCTGGCCCCACCATGACGCCCGAATTGCGGGAAGCCATGGGCCAAGCCGCCGTGGCCGCCGCCAAAGCGGTGAATTACGTCGGCGCAGGGACCGTGGAATTCTTGCTCGCCCCCACGGGTGAATTCTTTTTCCTCGAGATGAACACCCGAATTCAGGTCGAGCATCCCGTCACGGAACTGGTGACCGGCGTTGACATCGTGCGAGAGCAACTCCGCATCGCTCAAGGCGAGCCCATGTCCTGTGGCGACTTGTTTCTTCGGGGGCATGCGATTGAGGTTCGTTTGTACGCTGAAGACGCTGCCAACGGTTTCCTCCCGTCCATCGGACCGTTGCTGGTCTTCAGGCCCCCCGAAGGCCCCGGCATTCGTCTGGACACCGGGGTGCGGGAAGGTGACGCCGTCACGCCCGATTATGATCCCATGCTGGCGAAACTCATCGTCTGGGCTCCGTCCAGGGATGAAGCCTTGGAAAAAATGCGGCGAGCGCTGGACGATTTTGTGGTGTTGGGCACGACCACCAACCTTCGCTTCCTTCGAGAATTGTGCGACGCTGAGGAAGTGGTGGCTGGCACGACCACCACCACCACCATCGATGACCGTTGGCCCAACGGATGGAAGCCTCACGTGGAGGAGAGCACCCTCATCGCTTCGCTGCTCGCCGCCAGCACCGCAGAAACCGCCGGCATGCACCGTGCCCATGCGACCGGTTCTGCTCCAACGGGCGACATCGCCCCCAACCCCTTCACCACCCTCTCAAGGAGGTTCCCGTGATGCAACACACGTTCGCGGGACCGGACGGAGAAATCGAGGTTGAGTTGTCCAAGCAAGGCGACGAATTCAGCCACCAAGGGCACATCGCAAGGGTACACGGAGAACGGATTCATCTCACCCTCCCCGATGGACGAACCGCTCTTGCCCATGTCGCCAAACACGGCGATGTGTGGTGGGTCCACCTCAACGGGCACACGTTCCGTTGGGAGCGCCTTGAGCCCGGTTCCGTCTCAACCGCCAACGACGGAGGCTTGGTCGCCCCGATGCCGGGCAAGGTGCTGGAGGTGTTCGTGAAGGTGGGCGACACCGTGGTGGCGGGTGATGCGTTGATGGTCCTTGAAGCCATGAAAATGGAACATCGCATCGTGGCGGTGCACGATGGATTGGTCACGGCCGTCCATTTCGGAGCCAACGAACAAGTGGTGCAGGGGGCCGCCCTCTTGGAAATTGAAGAATCCAATTGAATAATTAATTTTCCAATTGCGAATTTCTCCTCGCTTTCGTCCGGTAACCGCACCCTTCCGCCTGCTTCCTCGTGGCGATGGAACACGAACCGTTTCCCGTCGAGAAACAGGCGGTTATAAACCGAAAAGATGTACAAAAATCATGGGAAATCCTTTCATGATGCTGACCGACTGGAGTGTCGACCGACCGAAGCAAGCCTTTGCTGCCGTGATGCTCACGATGGTGCTGCTGGCCTCGGGCGGCATGCACCTGAAATTCGACAACAGCGAAGACGGGTTCTTTCCCGATGACCCCAGCGTTGACTTGCTCAACGAAGTTGAAGGCGAATACCGTGCCAACATCGATTTCATCCGAGTGATCGACGACATCGAATCGGGCGACCTCCTGACCCCCGAAGCCTGGTCCACGTTGGCCGCTATTGAAGCTGGGATGCTCAAC
Source organism: Candidatus Poseidonia sp. (assembly GCA_023254355.1). Lineage (GTDB taxonomy): Archaea > Thermoplasmatota > Poseidoniia > Poseidoniales > Poseidoniaceae > Poseidonia. The sequence goes on along the minus strand of JALRLR010000026.1, from coordinate 4,207 downwards.
GACAGCAATTTCGCCCCCTACCACTACCCGTTGTTTGGAACGCAAGCCAACAACGGACCCGCAGGCCACGCCATGCAGTGGTTGGCCCTCCAAGACGCCACCACGGCTGAGGCTTGGTTGCAGCCGCTTCAGGATTCCGTGACCGAGGCGTTGATGGCAACGGACGATGAGAACCTCACCTCCGCCTTGGCCAATCTCAGTTCGGCCGCCGCTTTGGTGCCGCCCGTGGAGTTGGTCTCGGCTGAACGCCTGGCCGCTTGGGACCCTGGACAACCAGCGGAATGGTTGCCTCGCATGGACACGGGCAACAACCTCTCTGATGAGTTGGGGGCCTTGATGGGTCAACTCCAAGCCATGACGACGGGGCGAACGCCGCAACAAAGCGGCCAAATCATGGCGGTGACCGGCCCGCTGCAAGGCCAACTCGGGCCGCTGATGGGTTTGCAGAGCGTTGACTTCCGTGCTGCGATCCTGTCAGGACTCCCGGCCGACGATGCACAAGACCCTTGGAACAGCGACGGCCCGGTGCTGGTCACGCTCGCAGTATCGAGCGAGGCTGCCGATTACGGCTACGACATCATCGGGGACGTGCAGGCCGATTTGACCCGGTGGGCCGAGGCCATGGAGGTCCGCTTGCAAAGCGAAACGGGCGACGAAGGCTTGCGGACGTTCTCCTTCGCCCAGTTTGCCGAGAATTCCAGTGCCACCATCGGCAAAGAAATCGGGATGCTCACCAGCGCCGCCCTCGTGTTGCTGGGCGTCATCCTCTGGTTCAATTTCCGGAGCGTTCGTGAAACCGCCTACGTGCTTGTCCTGACCGTCATTGCCATCGCCGCAACGTACGGGTTGGCGGGTTGGATTCAATTCGCTGGCGTGGACATGACGTTCAATGCCGCCATGAACTCGATTCCGGTGCTCCTGCTGGCCATTGGTGTTGACTACGGCCTGCACGTGGTGCTGCGTGTGCGGGAGGAATTGACGGAGCAAGAGCGACGCAACCCCGAAGGACGCGTGACCCTCCGTGACTTTGACAAGGCCTCTCGACGCCGGGCCATTCGCCAAGGGACCATGCTCACCTCGATTGCGCTGCTCATCGCCATCACGACGGACGTGGTCGGCTTCCTGTCCTTCCGATTGTCATCCTTGGCCTTCCTTCAGGTGTTTGGAACGGTGATCGCCATCGGCTTGTTGCTGATTTACCTGCTCAGCATTTCGGCGTTGCCTTCGCTGCTGCTGATGCTCCCCGCCAAACGATTGCCTTTGGTCAAGGCCAGCAAGGTCACCGTGGGCCCGGTTTCCGAGAACATCGGCGCCTTGTCTCAGCGGCCTGCGATGGTTGGCGTCCTTGCACTGGTCTTGCTCATCCCGATGATCGGCGGGTTCCAACAGCTCGATGTGGCGTTTGAACAACGGGACCAACTGGACGACAGCGTTCCGGTCGTGCAGGACTTTTTGCTCATCAGCGACGCCTTTGGCACCAGTCGCTCTCCGCTCTACGTCGTGCTGGACGGCGACGTGTTGAGCCCCGAAGGACGAGATGCCTGGACGTTGGCGGCGAACATGTTGACCGCTCGGGACGACGTCAGCGGCTTGCCGAACGGGGTTTGGGACGTGCTGGAACAGGCACGGCTGCAAGACCCCGTCGTGGACGGCATGTTGACGGGCATCGAAGCCGGTGACGACAACGCTTGGAGCGAACTCAACATTTGGGCGTTCGAAAACGAAACGGGCATTGAAGCCACCAAAGGCTTGCTGGCAAGGGACGGCGAGCAAACGGTCCTGTCCTTCCAAGCCGATACGCTCGACTGGGCCGCCACCGTGGACCTGGCGGAGAGCATTGAGGCGGCCCTTGACGACCTGGAGGAGGACGTCGGCGAGGCGTTTACCCTGCGGTTGAGCGGCCGTAGCCTCATCAACGCTCAAACGACCTCTGACGTGGCGTCAGCGTCCGTTCAATCCACCGCCATCGTGGCCGTGGTCATCCTCTTCATGCTGGTTGGCATCCACACCGCCCGCAACAAGGACGTCGTGGAAGGCCTCCAACGAGGGTTCGTCTCGTGGATTCCCCTCATGATGGTCGTCGTCTGGGTGTACGGGCTGATGGGCTACACCGGGTACAACATCAACTCGCAAACGGTGACCATCGGCGCCCTATCGCTCGGGTTAGGCGTGGATTACGCGGTGCACTTCACCACGAGGTTGGAGGAAGAAGCCGAACACCTTCCCTTCGCCAAACCCAGCGAATGGGTCGCCCGCTCCTCGGCCACCACCGGACGAGCCATGGCGGGCGCTGCCCTCACCACGGCGGGTGGCTTTGCCGTGCTGAACCTCTCGGCCCTCCTGCCGCTTCGCCTGTTCGGACAAGCCTTCGTGGTGGCCATCACCCTGGCGTTGCTCTCGAGCCTGCTCATCTTGCCTGCGCTCTACGCTCCGTTCCTCAAGCGAACGGCAGCCAAGGCGGCAGCGGCCGGGAATCATGGCACCCCTTCCAACGGTGAAAGCGAATGAAGCGGAGCACCGTGTTCTGGTTTTCCACGCTCGTGGGCCCGCTCATCCTCGCCTCGTACTGGCGCGGCGTCAACGCCGTGGCCGACCCGATGGTGTACTGGGGGGACGTGCCCGAGAGCATGCAGCGGCTCATCGTGCCGTGGATGTTCGTGGCGGCCGCCGGTTACTTACTCATGTGGCATCGCTTCTTCTTCGCATGGAATGAAGACGAGGTGGCGTCGCTTCATTGGCCACGGCAACGCGAAGACGGCCGTGGCGTGCAGCGATTGTTCACCCTTTACGCCGCCTTTTTGCTCGCTTCCCTGGTTTGGATTGACTTGACCCGGTTGTACCTTGAGAGCCCGAGCTTCCTCGGAGCGGTGGCGGTGATCGCCGTGCTGTGGACGGCCGGGTTGGCTTCCGTGGGCTTCGGTGTCCTCGTGTGGCCCTCCCGAGAACGCTTAGCCGGTGCGAAAGCGGTCTTGGCGGGCAGCGTGATGCTCTCGATTCAGTGCACCTGGTGGGACGCCATCTACTGGGTGGCCTCGTTTGGCTGGTGAGAACAGGCGTTCAAATACCGATGCAAGGAGAGGGAAAAACGTGAACGGGAAGGGACTCGTTGCCTGTTTGGTCGTCCTCACGATGCTGGCCGGTTGCACGGCAGCGCCCATGGAATCCAACGAAGGGACGGAGCAAGCGGTCGTGTTGACCCCCGTGCCAACGCACCTCTCGTTCTCTGCCCCCACGTTCGACCGAGCGGTTGACGGCGGAGCGAACCTGGACCTGCGCTCGAGTTTTGACGGCCCGGTGTTGCTGCTTTGGGTGGCCTCGGGATGCAGCGGGTGCCACGATTGGACGGTCATGCTCAAGGAGGAGTTGGAAGCGGGCAACCTCTCGAACACCACCAACATCGTGGCGGTTCATCGCTACCCCGAGTTTGAGTCCACCGAGTCCGTGGCTCAGCGATACGGCGAGAACAACAGCACCCACTTCATGCCCTGGCCGTTGATGCTACCGCCCCCATCCACCACCGTCATTGACGCTAAAGCGGCCGCATGACCGATGTCGGCCTTTACCGAGCCTTCCAGCAACCGGTGACACCCACCCTGCAGGTGCTTGACGAGGAGGGCCGGCTCGTGTGGTCCTCCAAGACGTATTGGGCCAACGCCACGGTGCTGACGGAAGCCTTGAACATCATGGAGACGGGTGGCCGGTGACATGGTGGCCTTCATCGACGTCCTGTTCTGGTTCTCCAGCCTCTACATCCTCCCCTTCTGGCTCATGATGTGGTTTGCCCCCACGCACGAGCGTACTGCGGCCCTCCTGCGAAGCGAATGGGTCTACCTCGCCCCGCTGGCCGCCGCCTACACCTTGGCGGTGCTGCCCAACCTGTTGGACATCCTGCTGCTCTTGGGCAGCGACATGCCCACCCCCGACGTGGTGGTCGAGTTGTTTTCTGAACGTGAGGTCGTGTTGATTGGCTGGCTTCACTACCTGGCGTTTGACCTCTTCGTGGGCCGCTGGACGTGGCAGCGACTCGTCGCCACGGGCCAACCGATTTACGTCTCCATGCCCGTGCTGGTGCTGTCGATGACCATGCGGTCTTTGATGGCGGCATTGATCGCGGCGTTGGCGGCATTGACCACGGCGGTGGGCGTTTTGGCGGGGGCGTAAAAACCAAACCACTCTTCCACCGTCAACTCAGGGAAGCCTTGCTCGG
>JALRLR010000025.1 GCA_023254355.1 Candidatus Poseidonia sp. | reverse complement strand
TTGAGGCCGAGGAAGAAGCCGAAGAAGAAGTTGAGGCCGAAGAAGAGGCTGACGCCGAGGAAGAAGCTGAGGCCGAAGAAGAGGCTGAGGCCGAGGAAGAAACTCCTCCCGAAGAGAAAAAGAAATTTTGAGGTGAACAATCATGTGGGAACATCGCAGTGTATCAGACAAATCGTACAAAGAAACCAACCGAATTCTGCCCAACGAGACCTACGTCAAGTTGATGGACGAAGTCGAGGCCGTCGTGACTCGGGCTCAAGTCGACAAGTTCGACGCCGAGACCTTCATGACGTACATCCCTCGAAGGGGGCCTTGGGAAGAAATTCCCGAATCGGATCATTCCCGAGCCGACGCCCGTACCCGGTACATCGGGCCAGCCGATGCCAAACTGCTCAACACCAACTTGGTGTTGGGGTCCTCCTGGATTGATTCGGACCGTTTCAAGTTTGAGCGCCGCATTGAGAACATCTCGGATTACCTCAAGCAGAAAACCATCATCAACGCCAACATGTGGACGCCGAAGCAATTGTTCACCACGCAGACGTTCTTCTTCTGTTCAACAGGCGACGAAGAGCGCATGGGTGGTGCCATTCTCGAAGGCGACACCCGAAAGGACGACCACCTCTTCCTCGGGACCCACGACAACGAGTTCCCCGAATGGGAAGTCATTCTCTGGGGCCTGGGTCACCGCGGGGTGGTTCCCGACTCTGACCCGCTTGACCGCGTGTACTACCCCTCGTTGATGCACCGCAACGTGTCGTTCAACAACCGACTCGGTTGGATTCGATACTCCCCAGCGGGCTTTGGCAAAGACGCCTCGGGCTACCTCATGACTCGGCCCAACACTTGGATTTGGCCCGCCGTCAACGGCAACCGAGAAACCGCCACGGCCTTCAACCTCCTCGTGAACCTGCCCGACCGCCGCTCGTCGTTTGGCGAAGAGGGCATCTCCGATGTGTTCCTCACGACCGGGAAGACTTCGCTCTACACCATGATGGGGATGATGCAATCGTCCACCGTGCGCCAAGCCTTTGGCGCTGGTTCGGAGATGGTCCCGCTCGAGTTCCACTGCATTGAACCCGGCCTGGACGAGTGGATTGGCAACTCCAGTGACGAAGACAAGTACAGCCGTCTGTTCGAGGTCTGCGCCACCATGGGCTACATCCTGACCGACCCGCAAATCGGCACCTTGGGTGGAGCTGCTAAGCGCCGCCGCCTCATCATGTACCCTGCCGACCAGGGCAACCTTCTGACCTGCGCCAACGCCAGTCAAGTGGCCGACCACGCCCTGAAGTCCAACTACGACTCGACGGTGTTCACCAAGCTTGACCAAGCCGACTTCATGAACCGTGTGACTCGCCGATTCAAGGCGTATGCCGACCTTGTGGCCGCCTCCGACGTGGCTCGTGGCAGCCGATGGATCAGCCAAGCTGAGGTCGACGGCGAGAAGATGATTGGACCCAATGTTCACTCCATCCTCTCGGTTCGCGGGTACGACATTCTCAACATGCAAGAATACCTCGACACCTTCAACGACGTGTCCGCTGCCCCTGAGCGATTGATGCGCCGCATCGTCCAATCGGTGGCCACGAACGCCCTCAAGACGGTCTATCCGGTTGATTTGCTCGGCGAGTCGGCCGGTCCTGCGCCCTTCGAGCACATCTTTACCTCCACGGACGACAACCCGCTGGTGTACTACACCGATGTTCGCTTCTTGGTGCCGACCTCCATTGACAAGTTGCGCTTCCAAACGGCTTCCCGCGGTGCTGACCGTGGCCGGATGCGCGAGGCCTACGCTGCCCTGACCAACGCTGACCCCATGACCAGCCTGTCGATTCAGGACCTGTGCTTGCCGTTCCTCGCTGACCTCGGTGAAGACACCTGGCAGACGGGCACCGGTATCAACGAGAATGAAATCGTGGTCGAGGTGACGATGGCCGTCAACCCCGCTCGTGTCTGGCGCTCGCTGCTCGAGCCGACGACCAAGGAAGTCTTTGACATGCCCAAGGGCGACAAAGGCACGGCAGCCCAACTTTGGGGCGACGTGTTCATGTCCAACGATGTGCTTCACGACAAGATGAAGAAAGACGGCAACGAACACTATCTCAACCTGCTGAAGTTGGCCTACCACTGGTCCAACAACGAGGCGCAAAAAGCGCACAAGTTGGGGCCGCACGCCAAATCAGCGAGCAAATCGACAGCGAAGAAGAAGTGACGCTTGACTCGCTAAAGGGTTCAAAAACAAGAGCCCCCCGCCTTGAGCCATGGCTGGAGCCAACGACGGTAGCGGACGCGCTCCAGTGGCCATCGTTCGCCCCACCACCACCGTCACCAGCGGCGTGGGCGTGACGCAGAAACTCGTCACCGCAGCCGTGGCGTTTGGCGATTTGATGCGAGGCACCTTTGGCCCGCAAGGTTTGGACAAGATGCTGTACAAAACCAACGGCGAAACCGCTGTCACCAATGACGGAGCCAAAATCGTGGCCGAATTGCTGGTGAAGCATCCTGCTGCCAAAGCCTTTGTTCAACTGGCCGAATCTCAAGAGCAAGCCTGCGGCGACGGCGTGACCGGGTGCTTGATTTTCGCCAGCGAATTGATGAGGGAAGCCGGCCGCTTGCTTGAACGGGGGCTTCACCCGTTGGTCGTTGTCAACGGTTACCAGCAAGCCCTTGAGGTGACGCTTCACACGCTCGCATCGCTTAGCGAACCTTGCAACGGGCGAGAGGAAACCTTGCTGGGTGTGGCGCGCACGGCCATGAACGGGACGTCTGCCGACACCGGCAGCGACACCCTTGCGTCCATGGTGGTTCAAGCGTTGAACCTGGTCCGTTCAACCGACGGCGTGGACCACGAGGACGTTCGCATGAGCAAACGAACCCAAGGCAACATCAACGATACGCGTCTGGTCGAAGGCCTTCTGCTTGACACCGCTCTCCACCTCGATCGTTTGCCGAGGCAACTTTCCAACGGAACCGTGTTGGTGTTGACGTGCCCGCTTGACCAAGAGGAAGCGGTGCGCGAAACCGAAATTGAAGTTGAAGACGCCCAACAGTGGTTGGCGTTTATCGAAGCAAAGGAGCGCCTGCTCAAGGCAAAAACCGAGGCGGTCCTTTCCACCGGCGCAACCGCGGTGTTCACGGCAGGGACCATCGAGCCCAGCGTGTTCCACGACCTGACCGATGCGGGGTGTTTTGTTATGGGCGGACTCGACCGTACCATCATTGACGACCTTGCCAAAGCGACCGGAGGCAGCCTCTGCGATCATTTGGACGATGCCGGGGAAGCGGTTTTGGGTGGATTTGAACGTTTGACCGTCGAGACCGGCGAGGACCTTGACGGTCGTCGTGAACGCCTTTGCTTGCGCGTCGGGCAAACGGCCGGTTTGGTGACGCTGGACGTGGGTGGTGGTGACGGGGCCGCTGTTGAAGAAGTGATTCGCGGGCTGTACGATGCCTTACGCTCAACGTCGTTGGCGATGGCCACCGACCGCGTGGTCCGAGGCGGCGGCAGCACTCACATGCACGCCTCATTGGCGGTGAAAGAAGCCGCTGAACATCAAGCTGGCCGAGAACGACTGGCGATGGAAGCCTTTGCGCGGGCGCTGGAAGCCATTCCTTCGACGCTGGCACAAAACGCAGGCGTGGAACGTTTGGATGCCATGCTCGCCTTGCGTGCTGAACACCGAGCCGGCAAGGCGCAGGCCGGCGTTGACGCCTCGGGAGGCGTGTCCACCATCACCTCGACGTGGCTACCCGCCGAAACCCTCCATCACGCGTTGGAAGCGGCGACGGAAACGGCTTGTGGCTTGCTGCGGGTCGACCAAGTGATTTCGGCTCGCGGCGACTGACCCTCGTTCTCCAAACGATGGGGTCGCTAGGTTCAAGACCATCCGACGGGGCAACTGCGATAACGGGTTCACTCCATGAGCGCCGTCCAATCGCCTCCGCCAAGAGCGCTTCTGAGCGTTTGGAACAAGACCGGTATCGTGGAATTTGCCAACGGTTTGGTTGAACTTGGTTTTGAGTTGGTTTCCACCGGGGGGACGGCTCGCACCTTGCGCGAAGCCGGCCTGTCGGTGCGTTCCGTTTCGGACCTCACGAATCATCCGGAAATTTTTGACGGCCGCGTGAAATCGCTTCACCCTGCGATTCACGGACCGCTTTTGGCCCGTCTGCATCAAGACGACGACGCCACCGAACTGGTTCGCTTGGGATACAGCCCAATCCGAGTGGTTGCCTGCAACCTGTACCCCTTTGGTGAGGCAGCAGCCCAGCAACCGCCGTTGGAGGATGCCGCTTTGTTGGAAATGATTGACATTGGGGGCCCGACGATGGTTCGAGCCTCGGCGAAAAATCACCAGCACGTTCTCATCGCCACCAATCCAAGCCGTTATGAGAGCATCCTTACGGCAATTCGAGAAGCGAAGGACGTTCAAAGCGTGGACATGCGGCTCCGACAATCGCTTGCTCTCGAAGCCTTCGAGCACACGGCCGCCTATGATGTGGCGATTGCCCAGGAACTGCACCGGCGGGTGAAGGGCGACCCCTCGGCTGTCGACACCCCAGAGGAACAACGGGACCGTCTTCCTCAGCATATGCTCAGTGCAAGCCACCTGGTGGACACGCTACGTTACGGTGAAAACGCCCATCAAGCCGCTGCCCTGTACGTCGATCACGACACCCCCAACGAGGCCAGCACCCTGGTGACCGCCGAGGTGGAGGGCGGGAAAGCCATGTCGTACAACAATTACAGCGATGCCGATGCCACCCTACGCTTGTGCCGCTCCCTTTCAACCAACGAATGGCCGGACACGCCCCATGCGTGCGTCATCGTCAAGCACAACAACCCCTGTGGAGCGGCGTTGGGGGCCACCCAACGGGAGGCGTTTGAACGGGCGTTGGCCAGCGACCCCGAATCGGCGTTTGGCTCCATCATTTGCTTCAACGAAATCGTTGAGGCTTCAACGGCTGAGGCCGTGGGCGACCTGTTTGTTGAGGTGATGATGGCGCCGGGCTACTCGAAGGAGGCAAAATCCGCGTTGATGGCGAAGAAAAACCGGCGCTTGCTCACCATCAAATCTTCGAACGACCGGCTGTCTCCACTCACGCGTACGCTTGTTCGCAAACCCATCGAGGGCGGGGTACTGGTGCAAACGGAAGAACCCCCCATCATCGATTGGGAAAAAGCGAAGACCGTCACCGAACAACAACCTACCAAGGCCCAACTTGACAGCATGAAGTTTGCCGTTCGGGTGTGTGAACAAGTCAAATCCAACGCCATCGTCATGGTGCAGGGCACCGCCACCGTCGGCATCGGTCCTGGCCAAACCAGCCGCGTTGAAGCCGTCCGCATTGCTGCTCGCCGAGCAGGTGAACGCGCCAAGGGATGCGTCTTGGCATCCGATGCGTTTTTCCCGTTCAAGGACGGATTGGAACAGGCTGCCGAAGCGGGCGCCACGGCCATCGTACAGCCGGGCGGCTCGATTCGCGACCAGGAAGTCATCGATGAGGCGAATGCTCGCGGCATTGCCATGTTGTTCACAGGGCATCGTTTGTTCAGACATTGAGGTGAAAGATTGGGACATTTAGCCGACGTGAATCAGTCCTACTTTGCTCACTTTCGACGCGCCGTGTTCATGGCTCTCCGTTTTCTTGTGGCCGTTCCGCTCTTGCTGGTTCACGCCATCCTTCCCAACCTGTTCACCACGGCGGCCAAGGAGGCGGTCGATACGTATCATCGCCTCACGGAAGCCGACGATGTCTAGACCGTTGTCGGCACACGCCAACCGACCCACCATATGCCCACAACGGCAACGATGGCGATGAGCGTCTGACCAAATCCAGGGTCGCCGAGTTTGGTGATGTACCAAATGGAGAACACGGAAACCAAAGAGATGAGGCCGCAGATGATGATCTTCGAATGAAGCGGTAGAGCACGACCCGAACGGTAATACCTTAGCAACGATGAACCAAACATTCGATTGGTCAAGAGCCAGAGGAAGAGGCGTTGCGATGAACGGCCATAGCAGTAAGCAGCCAGAACGAGCCACGAGGTGGTGGGGAGGCCCGGGACGAACACCCCGATGGCTGCCAAGACGACAAAGACGCTGCCGAACCCAACCCACAAACTCCGTACGATCGGATTCGCACTGGGTTTGTGCTCAGAAAGGACCGCTTGAATCACTTCGTCGTCCGTGAGTGCAGCGTACGCTTGTGCCAAGGTCCTCGCCCTTTCTTTGCGGACGGAAGCCGAGGACACGGTGGCAGTCGTCATGGTCCTCAATTTCACGGGGAGGATTCGGCGACTAAAACTCTTGGTTTTGATGGGAAAGGGTTGAATCTGTCGCCACGGTGGGTGAAATGTGCCTCCTCACCTCGGGCTCATCGGACGGACGGCAACCACCGATGAACCCATGCGATGCGCCGTGCTCATTTCGGGGTCCGGCACCGGCATGGAGGCCCTGGTCCATGCCCAACGAGCAGCTCCTCTTGCCCACCAAACCGTTTTGGTGATTTCAAATCAAACCGATGCGGAAGGGGTGCAACGGGCGCTTGCCTTGGGCTTGGCCACCGAGGTCGTGCCACACCTCAAGCCTTCAGGCGAACGCATTCCTCGTCACGACCATGAAGCGGCGGTGTTGGAGGTCTTGGGCCAGCACAACATCGAAATCGTGGTTCTGGCGGGTTACATGCGGTTGCTTTCACCTCGGTTCCTCAGCCAGTGGGACCGGCCCGTGGTGAACATCCACCCGTCGCTCCTCCCAAATTTTCCCGGCGCCCACGCTCACCGGGACGTGCTGGCTTCAGGGACGACCGTGACCGGGTGCAGCATCCATTTGGTTGACGAAGGCATGGACACCGGGGCCCTCATCGCTCAAGCCTGCGTTCCGGTGTTGCCCCATGACGACGAAGCCAGTTTGGGGCGGCGGGTCAAGGTTGAGGAACACCGTCTCTACCCACAAGTCCTCAGTTGGATTGCCGAAGGCCGCGTTCACCTCACCACCGACGGTCTGCGACTCGATGGTCAAGCACCGAATTTGGTGTGTTGAAATTGGTAAACGCTTCAGCGTGGACGCCCGAATTGATGGTCGGTAACCCCTCCAACAATTCACGAACGGAACCGGCGTTGGTTGGGTAGCGGTGGTTGGACGGAATGCAGGCGAACATCGGCTGTCGCCGACCCGTTTGGTCGGTGGGAACGCCACCATTGGGTTGTTCCATCAGCCACCGAATCGCCTCTTCCGTGAGCAAAAAGGCATCGCACGGAACGAACATTACCTTACCCTCAACCTCGCCGTGGGCCCATGGAATCAATCGGTGTAAGCCGTGAAGATCGTCCGGGTCGGTCCAGACTTCTCCTTCAAACAGAGCAAGGCGGTCAGGGGTTCCGGCCAACACCACGGTGCGAAGCACACCTGCTTTTTCAAAGAGGGACTGTAGCCTGGCCACGCCCCCGAACATCGTGGCCTTATCCTCTCCCATTCGGCGGCTTTTCCCGCCAGCGAAAATGAATCCCACGCCGGACATGCAGATGCCTCAGTGCATGGCGTCGAGTTCGTCCAGGGCGGCTTCCAATTCCTCCAACAACCCCCGTACGCGATGAAGGAGGGCTTTGCGTTCGCGACTCGATCGGGCTTCAGGCAACCATTCAAGCAAACGGCGCACGTCCTTCGCGTCACGGTCCACGGTCCACTTGAGGACGTTTTCCAAGACCGGGTCTTCCGCAGGCAGCAACCGTTCAGGCATGATGGAATGACAGCGTTGACCTCCATCAAACCTCCGCTTGCAGCAGACGCCCCCGGATTCGTTCAAACATTTCGCCCCCTGGCGGGGCGTTGATGACAACGTCGCTGCACGTTCCCCTTTTCTTTCGTAGGGAGAGGAACAAGACGCAGTACTGGTGCCACGCGGGGCTTTGTTCTGCAGCCGCACGAATCCAATCATCATCGGGTACGTTGCGCCCACCACGCACCAATTCCTCGGCCACTTCGAGGACCACCATGAGCGGCTCACGGCGTTGAAGCAAGTGAATGAACGCCATCCAAGGTTCTTGGCCCAGGACGTCCTCCTCTAAATTGGCCAAAAGGATGCCAGCGACGCTCAAGTCTTCGCGCCCGTGTCGCTTCCACAACGCTGGCACCAGTCTGGCCAGCGTTCGTTTCTTGGGAGCATGTGTTAACATCCATGAGGTGATTTGTCGGAGGTCAGGCAAAGGCGTGCCGTCGTGAAATGAAAACCCGGCCTCTTGAACGGTCAGGTCGGTTCGAGGTTTGTTGGCAAGGTCGGCAACGCAAGCCGAATACGCTCTTCGGAGGAATCGAAGCATGGTGCGTTTTGATGCCAATTGGCGTGTGGATTGCGCCTCCAGCCAATCGTCGAGAAACGGGTTCAACGAGACCCACCTTCGTTCGACTTCTTTCGAAAGGCATCGAACAGGTCGCCGACCAGGCCCACCGAATCCTTGATGGTCCCCATTAAGGTGTCAATCACCGCCTTGTCCTCGTATTTTTCCTTCACCATTTCGCGCAATTCATGCTCGATGCTGGCATGCATGTCATCGTCAATATCGAATTGTGAACGGAGGTGGGCGAGGACGCGAAATTCGTCTTTGGACAAGGAGGCATTCACGATGGCAACTTCGAACACTTTGGTGTAGATGGTCCGCATGGTTTCACGATTGATCGGGTCACCGGGTCGGGAGGAACGGTTGCTTTGGATGGATTCGTAGATGTAGGCGGGTTCATCGGCCGCAAGGCCGAGTGCGCTGGCGAGTTTGATGATCAGTCGCTTTTCCTCGCGAGTCAGCACGCCGTCGCTCAGCATGACTTCAACGGTTGAACGAAAAACGTCCAAACCCCCGAGTTCTTCCGACGACACGAATAACCCACCTCCTCCGACTTCTTGAAGAAACCGTTCACAATAAATCCCCGTCAAGGGGTAAAAAAATTCCACAGAGTTCAAAAGGAGGGGGCTTGTGGGAGTTCTGTTCACCTTCACCTCATTCGCCTTGGCGAGTGGTTGCAACGGACGGTTATCTCCTCCGGAGATGGCCCGAAGCAGCGTGGTTAATGTGAATCAAAAGGAGAGAGAATCCAATGGGACGAAACAACAACAATTCAAACCGCGGAGGCGGAAACAAAGGCAAGGCCATGAAATACGAAATTCGGGCTGATATTAAGGTCAACGGCACGGTCCAGCGAAAGGACATCATCGGTGCCATCATGGGGCAAACGGAAGGTTTGCTCGGCGACGAACTCGAACTTCGCAAACTGCAACGAACGGCCCGCGTCGGCCACGTTGACGTTGAAATGGAAACGAAGAACGGGAAAGTGCACGGGGTCATCATCATCCCCAGCAGCATGGACAACGTCGAGACCGCCATCATTGCCAGCTCCCTCGAAACCATTGACCGCATTGGCCCTTGCGATGCCATCATCAAAGTCATGCAAATCAGCGATATCCGAGCGACCAAGCGCACGGCCGTGGTGGACCGAGCCAAGGAATTGCTGTTGACCATGGTCAATTCCGGCGAAGCCGCCTCCAAGACCGTCATCGAAGAGGTTCGCTCCGTCTTGACGGTCGGAACGGCGACATCGTTCCACGGCTTGACCTGCGGGCCTAACGTGGAATCGTCGTCATCGTTGATCATCGTTGAAGGCCGAAACGACGTACGCAATTTGTTGAACTGCGGTGTCAAGAACGCCATCAGTGCCGACGGTTCTGGAAACATCAAACAAGAGCTCATCGACCTTGCCAACGGCAAGGAAAGCGTTACCGTCGCCATCGACGGAGACCGCGGCGGAGAAATGCTGTTTATGCAACTCTACGACATGATGAAAGTTGACCATGTTGCGCAAGCACCGGTGGGCCAAGAATGGGAACTGTTGCCGCAGAAAACCGTCACCATGTGCCTTCAGAAGAAGGTTGAAGCCACGAAATTCAAGCACCAACTCGATAAGAAAATCGCCGAGGACGACGAAAAATACGGCGGTGACAAGGATTGGGACAAGGACATGGACGACGAGTATTCCGTTGAAGAACCCGAATCTGCACCCGCCGACATCCAAGAGTTGTTCGACATGGTAGACGACATGGGCAAAAACAAGGCCCTCATTCGGTTCGCTGACGGTTCGTTTTCTGAGGAGATTGGCCCGTCCAAACTCGAGAAGGCCATGAGCGAATCCGACGATGTTGAAGCGGTCATTTTGAACGGCCCTGTCACGGACAAGGTCTTGGATTACGTCGGCCAGAGCGGTGCTACCACGGTCGTTGGCACGAAGGAAGGCAAAGGTTTCGCAGCCCCTGAAGGCGTTGACGTGTGGTTTGCAGAAGTTCACCGTTGACCACCAGCGGTGCGTTAATGGCCTTGTCCATTCGTGATATTACCATGGACGACCATGACCCCAAGCCGTGGCCCTCAGAAGACGAGGAGGCCCCCGAATCGGAAACGCTATCCGAGGCCGAAGACGATACGGTCAACGGCAACGCTTCACCCGATCTTTCGTCCGAATCCAATGACGAAGAAAAGGACGAGGGCACCTCGTCGGAAGACGCCTCAACCACGGGTGCGCTTCAAAACGCTGCTCCTGAGGCATGGACGCTCCCCATCCGAGCCGCTCCCGTTCTTGCCCTCCAAGGCGAGACCGTGGTTGAATTCCCGCTGAGCCAACATGTATCGGGCCATGAATCGACTTCGGTGGTCATGGACAAGGAATTGATGCGCATTGTTGAAGCACGCTACGACCCTGACGGCGTGCGGCGACTGAACGTTCGAATGGCTCTGGTGAAGGAGCACATCTCGGGGTATTCGCACACCCATCTCGACGTGTTTCAAAAACTCCAGTCGGTTTGGTGGGCTTCCATTGGTTTTGGCCTTCTCTTCGCCACCTCGTTGTTTCAAGGGGCGTTGGCCTTGGGCGGGGGGATGTTCGTACTCGCCGGTGTCGCAGGGTTGTTGATGATGAAATTAGATTTGCATCGTCTCTCGTTCTCCGACCACGGGGGACGTCATGATTTCTATCTCTCGGGATGGCGGCAAGATCCCTATCTTCTCCACAACAGCACCGCCCTCCTTGGCCCGGCTCTTGTTGAATTTCTCCGTACGGGAGAATTAGAGACCGCCCATATTGAGGCCGTTTTGGACACCATGGCTGTCCAGGCGGCGCCAGCCCCTGCACTTACGGCCCCCCCTCAACCGACCGAGCCCAAGGTACCCGCTCAACTCCCGGCCCCCATCAACGTCACCGAACCAGCACCACCCAACCCCGAACCGAGTCCGTTGCCTGAACCCGTTCAGTCGACTTCGTTCCCCGCCGCCCCTGCTGGGCCGCCTACCTCATCGTCGGTGGAGCCCATGCCGCCGTTGCCCCCGCCGCCCGCTCCCGTTGCTTCGTCGGTGGAGCCCATGCCGCCGTTGCCCCCGCCTCCTGCCCCTGTTGCTTCTCTGCCACCCCCACCAGCGGCTCCCATACCGCCTCCCCCTGCGGCGAGCCCAGCGCTTCCTCCGGCCCCCTTGCCACCGGCTCCGCTTCCCCCGCCCGCGCTGACCAAGGCCGAGGTTGACGAAGAGGCGCTTTGGGGCGACCTTGCCTAGGCCTGCACGCCGCCCGCAGAAGGCAGGAACGCTGCGCCCTTGAGCCGTTGGACCTCGTGTTCCAGGTCCGAAAGGTCGTGAGAGAGTGGCCAGATGTCTTTTTCCAACGGCACGTGTCGGCCAAGTCCCGGAATCCGTTCCAAGGCGATTCCAAGGCGGTGGGTGTCTTCAAGGAAATCGCCTTCTGCACCGGAGTGGCGAGCCTCCAAGCGTCGTCTCGTCCACCGTTTCAAGGGCGCCACGGTTTCGCTCAACGCATGGAGCAATTTCGCTCGAACGGCATCCTGCTCATCACCCTGAGGAAGAAGACGAAGGGTAAGACGGAGCAAACGACCGATTCGGATGTCCCGTGGTTCAACGTTCACGTGTTGGGCAAGGCCACGCCGAACGGTGCCCATGCCGGCCAAACCTTCCTCGTTGACGGCGTTGGCAAGGTCGCTCTTGCCGATGAAGGCCAACAGTTCGGCCAAGCGATTCAAGGCTTCGTTGGTGCCTTTGTGGGGCGGTTCTGAGGGGTCGAAAGAAACGGTGTCTTCGTTGACCGAAGGGCCGCTGGCCGCCGTCGGTTCGGGCACAGCCGTGACCACGGGTTCCGGCGTTGGCGGTTGTGCTGTTTCTTGTTCTTCCATCGTTGGGACGGTGTCCGTTGCCAGAACGCTTGCTTCTGATGCTTCCCGTTCAGGAGGACCGACCACACGCCTTTCTTCCACCGTTTCATTTTCCACCGTTTCTGGCGCCACCGGCTCGTCCGTTTCGTGGTCGTCTTCTTCCCTCATGTCCATGGCTTCAAGGATGGCTTCATGGGCGTCATCCAGCGCCGTGGTTGGACGAAGCACGGGACGTTCAAGGGATTCAGGCACGGGAAGGAGCGTGGGGCGAGGGAGGTGTGGCTGCCAAGCCGTGAGTTGGAATTCAGGGTCTTCCGTTGGTCGTTGGGCCAAGTGACGTGCCCATTGGGGGATGCTGTTGGCCACGACTTCCAAGCATGAGGGGTCTCGAAGTTGCAATTCCACTTGCGTAGCCAACGTCAGGTCATTGCCCCACGGTAGGCGTTGAAGCCTTCGCCGCAAGGCGTCGTGCGATTGAATTCGCGGCCTTGCAACGCCCAATGCCTGCGCCACTTCGAGGGGGCGTTGGGGCAGGTCGCGTTTCCATCTTGAGACGGACCAGCCCTGTTGTTCAAGCGCCTCAATTTCGTTTCTCAGCCCGTCGATCATGGAGGGGGTGAGGCTCACGGAACCGGGGGACAATCCAGAGGTGCGATGGCGTTGAACCTCACTGAGGTGGCGTTCAAACTCAGCGAGGGAGATGGAACGTGTTTGAATCTCAACAAACGGCACCCCGTCCCTGCGTAGAGCGGCAAGCTCCTCTTCGAGCATGGTTCGATGTCGTTGGTTTCGACGCTCGGCTTGTTCAACAAAGGCTTCAACTTCGTTCAGCAGCGGTTGGTTAGGATCTTCCGATGTCACCACCATCAACCGGACCTCGACATCATCGCTGCCCGAAAACGACACATCCAGCGCGTTGAGTCGCTTCACCAACCTCACACGTTGCTCCCAGCGGGGGCGCTCGGCGGTGAGGCGCTCCAGCGCATTGAGCGGGTCTTCAAACACGCGTTGGCGCCATTGGTGCACGTCCAACCCCATGTCTTCGTAACCTTGGAGCACGTCCAAAGCATCGAGTTCAACCTTTTTCCATAAGGCATCAAGGGCCTCCACTTCGTCTTGCAGTTCATCGGTTTGCTCCAAATCCCCAACGAGGTCAGCGCTTGAAGCGGTTCGTGAAGGCCAATGACGAGCAAATCGATTCCATCGCTCGACCAAGGCGAGGTGCCGCTCCACCATGGCTTCAACCACGTCGTGGTTGGCCTCCCATTCCATGAGGTCCTGCGGTTGCAATTCGCCTTGATGGGGAAACACGATCCCTTGTTCTCGCCAGCCATTGATTCGGTCCGAGAGTTGCTTTCGTCGCTCTTCAAGCGATTGAGCAAGAGTTTGAAGCTCTTCGCCAAACTCATCGAGGGCGTTGCGTGAGTCAAGGCTTCGAAGGTTGGAACATTGCTGCAATCGCTCTTGGGCAAGTTCACGGTCAAAGGGTTCAATCCATTGGCGCACGGCGAGGGCCAATCGTTGCCGTTCATCGTGGAACCCTTGGCAGCGTTCGACAAGGTCCAACGCCTCCAACAGCGAACAGGCCGTCAGGTCGCCGAGGTCATAGCCTTCTTGACGAAGCACCTCTGCACTTTGTTCAATCATCCCCCGTTGCCGCTGTTCATCGCCTTCAACGGTTTCGAGATGACGGAAGATTTCATCGTAGCGTGCCGGGTGCTCAAAGAGGTGTTGAAAGGCGGAGACAGCTCCGTGGCTTGACGTGTCCAGGCGCACCATTCGTTGATACAACATGGACCAAGTGTCGGCCAATCCTTGGGCGATCCAGTGCATTTTCGCTCGATGAAGCGAGGGCTCCCACGGGGCCACCGTGCGCATCGCTCGTTCCACGTCGTGCAGCACGTCTTCAACGGTGAAGGGGTCATAAATCAGGCTGCGGAACTCCGCTAAGACTTCATTGGCCGAAGGAGCAACGGTTGTCAGGGCCGCCATACGGTCTTCAAGCTCCGATGCGGTTTGCCGACGCTCTTCGAGCCATTCAAGCCGGTCAAGTTCTCCCCCAGGGTGTTCATTGACAAAGTCAAGCATCGCCTCGAGCGGGAAGCCAAAGCGCTCCAGAGCCTCAAGTCTAGAGGCCACCCGACCGACCGCTTCCTCTCCTCCGTCCATGCCTCTTCAAGCGCCTACGGGCGTGGGCGGGCTTTCAATGTGAGCGCTGACCTCATGGATTTCAGAACGTTCTCAACCCCATGGTTGGCGGCGAAATGAGGGTGTTCAAACCGAGGTTTTGACCGTTGTTTCTTCCGCAGACCATAAAGCCACGACGGGACGGTGAGGGTCAATGAGTCTGCTTGTTGTGGGTCTTGGCTTTCTTTCCATGGGTGCGCTTGGGGCGACGGGGTATTGGATGCTTGGCGTGAATCGCCGCATGATTCGGCTTTTGGACATGCAAACGGTGTTGCGAGAATCGCAAGCAGCGCATTTCCAACACGTGAACACCGCTGCCGAACGATTGCAGCAGGACGTGACCACCGTCCAGAGCACCATGAACGCCCTTCGTTCCATTCATCCAGAGATCGACGCCTCGTTGAGCGCTCACCACTTTTTGCTCGAGCACGAGCATGAAAACACCGAATCCATCGACCTTACAGCGGCTTGCTCGGTTCTCCAGTCCGTCGTTCAGCACCAAGGGACCCACGCTGGCGAGGAGGCCGAGTTGTCCACCACCCACGCCAGTTTGCTCCGCCGATTGCTGGCGGTGTTTGACCGGTATGGGGTCACGATGGGCGCGCTTCATCTTGATGCAGACACGGCCCACCGCCTCGGTTTGGCGGCGGGTCACCTGCAAAACTACGATTGGGCCGAACACGGCTTGAATGTGGCGTACCAACTTTCACCCGGCCATCTTTCTATTTTGGAAGGCCTTGAGCACATCGCCCAATTGCGGGGTGACGATGCCTTGGTTCGCCATTGGCTCGAAGCCCGCATGAAAATCACGCCCGATGACCCCGCGCTTTTGCGAGCCCACGCCCATCTTCTGGCTTCACTGGGCGACGATGATGCTGAACGGGCCGTTCGGCGGCTGGAAGCCCTTGGCGTTGATACCGCCGCCGACCGTTCCTTGCTCGCTGGCCTCCGAGCACGAGCCGGCGCACGGACCGAAGCCATCGAAGCCATCATGCAAGCCCTCGACGAAGACCCGAGCCGTTCAGCGGATTGGTTGCAATACGCCCAACTGTTGGAAGCCGAAGGCGAGGATGATTTGGCGTTGGAAGCCAACGAACGTTGCTTGACGCTTGACCGCCAATCCGGTGAGGCTTGGGCGCTTAAGGCCCGCCTCTTGGCCAAGCGGCAGGGTCACGAACGAGATGCGCTGAAAGCCGTGACCCACGCCGTTGCGTTGGACGCCGGCGGTGTTGATGCGGTGTTTTTGAAAGCCGAATTGCTCGAACTTGAAGGCTCCGTGGTGGCTGCCGAGGAAACGTTGCTCAAAGCGATTGAGGAGCAACCAAGCAACGGGGAACTCCGGGCCCGAATTGCAAGTAAATACCTCCTTCACCATCGCGTCGATGAGGCAGAAAACATGCTCAAAAACACGCCCGATGGCATCGATCACGCCTTACTCCACGCCGTGGAGGGCCGACTTCACCTCGCCCATGCCGACCGGTTGCGAGACGGTACCGGCCAGACCGACCAGTCCCTCCTGCAAGCGGCCATTGAATCGTTCAATGGCGCTTTGAATCTCAATCGAGAACTTGGTGTGGCGTGGTTGGGCTTGGCCAGGACGCAACGAATGTTGGGTCAGGTTGAAACCGCCGAGGAATCGCTCTCCCGTGCCGGTCGATTGATGGACGACAACAACCCTTCCGTGGCCTGCGAAGCGGCCCTGTTGGCGTTGGATGCTGGGGACGCTGAGCGCGCCACCTCACTGGTCGATGCCGCTGAAGTCCGAGGACAAAACGCAACGACGGCTTACATTCGCGGAAACATCGCAGCGGCCAAGGGTCACTTGAAGCAAGCCCTCTTCCATTACAGCGACGCCCTTACCCTCGACCCCGGTCACATCCGTGCACGGCTTAACCGAACCTCGGTCAACATGGGCCTCAACGAAGCGCAAAAGGCCTTGGACGACGCCGCCATTTTGCTGGACCTTGCTCCGCATCTCGCCGTGGCCCGCAGTCGAAAAGGCGATGCGCACATGCATTTGGGCGAGTGGGATAAAGCGGCTCAAGAATTCAAACACGTCCTTGAAAAAGCACCGCACCACACCCACGCCCTCACCCAACTCGCTGCCTGTTACATGGGCATGGACCGCCCAGAACGGGCCGAAGGCCCGCTGAACGAGGCGCTCCGTCAGACGCCCGAACACGCTCCAGCTTGGTTCCAGCGAGGCCTCTATTACCTTCACTTCAACAAACTTGACCACGCCCTTTCCGACTTTGAGGCCGCTGTTCGTTGCGACGGGAACCACATGGATGCCCGGCTACGCATTGCCGCTCATCACCACGGCCTAGGAAACTTGGATGAGGCCGAGGTGGCTTGGAAAGCCATTCTCAGCCTTGAACCCGATCATCATTTGGCCAAAGCCCGTCTGGCCGAGTGCGAGAAAAACTTGATGAAAAGCGCATGAGAAGCCCTAGCATAGGAGGGTGGGCCATGAGCGAAGATTTGAGCCTCAACCTCACCGAAGTTCTGACGGCTCTGCAGGATTTCATGACCCAAGACGGTTCGATTTCAACCGAACAACGGGCGTTCTATCAAGCGTTTCGACAACACCTCAACGGCCATGAAGGCGATTTTTTACTCGAAGACATTGAACGCCTCCTCGGTTCAGCCAAGGAGGAGGTTCCTGGCATCAGTACCGAGGAATTCACGGCCATGGGCGAAGCCATCTTGACCCGTTATCGCTCGGTCAATGAGGACGCCATCAACGAGCGAATTCGAAAGTTGGCGGAAGAAGAAGCTCGAAAGCGGGCGTTGGCGGAGGAAGAACGCAAGAAGCGCGAGGAGGAGGAGCGTCTCCGCCAGGAAGAGGAAGAGCGTTTGCGGGCAGAAGAAGAAGAACGGCTTCGCCAAGAAGAAGAGGAGCGTTTGCGCCAAGAAGAGGAAGAACGCCTCCGCCTCGAGGAAGAAGAACGGCTTCGCCAAGAAGAAGAGGAGCGTTTGCGCCAAGAAGAGGAAGAACGCCTCCGCCTCGAGGAAGAAGAACGGCTTCGCCAAGAAGAAGAGGAGCGTTTGCGCCAAGAAGAGGAAGAACGCCTCCGCCTCGAGGAAGAAGAACGGCTTCGCCAAGAAGAAGAGGAGCGTTTGCGCCAAGAAGAGGAAGAACGCCTCCGCCTCGAGGAAGA
>JALRLR010000024.1 GCA_023254355.1 Candidatus Poseidonia sp. | reverse complement strand
CACGAACTCCGGACAGGAAGGTTACTACCCCTACGGTTCCAACGACCCAGCCGTGACGGCTGGTACCCACACCTACAGCGGTGGTAAGGGCGGTGCGCCATCGTGGCACTGCAACTACTACGGTTACAGCTACGGGCCCAACTACAACTCCTGGGAAGGTTACTACTACTACATGCACCGCTACTGGCTCGGTAACTCCGTGAGTTATCCTAACTACTACTCCCCACCGGCACAATTTGGTTTCGGATGGGAGAACATTGAGGGTGTTTCGCCATCGGGTTCCTACGCTTACTACCCATACCACTACTGGGGTTACTACTCCCCATCCTTCTACTTCTCTGGCGCTTACGCACCTCCAGAAGGATCCAACGGACAACCCTCCTCCGGACCCGGACAACCCGGTTCGAGTGGATTTGCGAACCCACCAAGTTACGCTGCTGGCGGATACCCCAACAACTACGGTATCTGTTTGGACTATGCCTACACCTACTACATGAACCCAGGACAAGGTGCTCGACTCACCTACCCCATCGTGGACATCTCCGACGCAGTTGCAAACGGCGGTAACATCTCCAAGGTGTACCTCTACATGGACGTCGTCCACCGTGGCAACGACAACTACCAAGACCGCTACGACTTCGTTGCTCGTGTCGGAAATGACCCCAGCGACCTGGGAGCCTATGTTCGTGAGTCCGGCACCCCCTTGTTCAAGGAAGGAACCATCTTGAACGCCGATTACGGTGTCCAAATTGGTGGTGCTTTCGCTGCCGGTCACTTCCAAGACATTGATGTCAACTCGCCTGTGCAAGCAGGTCTGTACATTGACGGACAGACGGCTGCAACGTCTGAACGCATCAACGTCTCTGGTGGTAACTATGGTGTCCTCGTTGACAGCACGGCTTCCGGTACCATGGACCTCGACAGTCTTGATTTGGAGAACCAAATTAACGCTGGCGTGTACTACCAGAACGACTTGTCCGGTGACCTCACCGGTATCATCACCGGTTCGAGCGGTGCGGCGTTCAAGTATGGAACGAACACAGCGAACGACGTGGAAATGAACGGTTTGACCATCTCCGGTAACGCCATCGGCATCGAAGCCGGTGGTTCGGGTGACTTCACCCTCACCGACGTGACGCTGTCCAACACCAAGGACGTCTCGATCACCGGTTCGAGCAACATGGACTTCATTGAAGGCGATGTGACAACCTCAACCGTTGATGTGACAGGCACGGGTGTCTTCACTCGAATGCGAACCTTGGACGTGACGGTTCAAGCCAACGTCTCGGGTACCACCGAAGATGTCTCAGGAACATCCGTCGTGCTCAAGGACGCCTCTGGTTCGATCACGGGCCAAGCGATTTCCGACGCCAACGGTGTCGCAAGCGACTTGACCTTCTCGACGCAGAAGGTTGACAGCGGGGCTTGTGTGAACGTTTGCCAACTGAGTTTGTCGGGTTACGAAGCCCTCACGGTTGCAACCATTGAGTACTACTGGAGCACCTCCAGCGACAACGCTGCTGACTTCCGGTACATCTTCCACCCGTTGACGCTCACCGACACCTCGGGCAACTCCGACACCATGTACCTGGAGGACACCTTCACGGCTCGTGTTTGTTACTCCTCGACGTCCTACGTCAAGCAGGCACGCTGTACGGGATTGAGTTCCTCTTCCAGCCGAACATTCTCGAACGGCTTGGTTGAATACGGATACTTGCGCAGCCACAGCGGCAATGACCTCGCTGGTGAAACGGTGATGATGGACGCTCCGTTCATGTACCTCTACCAAGGCAAGCACAACTGGAACGGTACGACCTTCGTCTCCACCGCTTCCTACGACTTTGACGGTGCCAGCCGAATGTACCCCTATTACAACGGTGAGTCGTCGCTGTACATGCACGACGCATCGTGGACCGGTGTCGCTCTCTCTACGAGTGGCGAACCTCAGGGATACACCATCGGTTACCGCTACTACTCGTTGAACATGGACATCGACAACACCACCATGAGCGGTATCGCTTCGTTGATCGGTGCGATGGGCTACGGTTACTACAACAACTACGAGTTGGACTTCTTCAAGGTCACCAACAGCACGTTGACGCACTACAAGGGCTACTCCACGCTGAACAACGCCATCTACATGAACGACATCTGTATGATCATGAACGGTGGCGATGGCAACATCGTTGACAGCAACACCTTCGTCGACTGTGGTGTCGGTGTGTTCGCAGAGCGTTCACCGTACTACTACAGCCACAGTTCAAGCGAAATCGGTGTTGACAACCTGACGGTGACCAACAACGTGTTCAACGGCGGCGGCGAAATCGCTGATGTTTGGATTTACACGTCCAACGAAGCACAAGGCCTTGTCATTGAGGACAACGAGATGAACCCAAGCGGCGGTCATGCAATTGCCATCTACAATGGTAACACCAAGGATGTCGAAATCGCAGGCAACACCGTTGTGGGTGGCGATGACGCCTTCTACCTCAACCGAGTTCACAACTACGACATTGACAACAACGACATCGGCGGTATCAGCGATGCCACCTCAACGGGTATCTACATCTACCGAGGTAGCGGAAACATCACCGACAACACCTTGACGGACGCCGACGGTGGAATCTTGATGGACAGCGTGGAAGCTCCGCCTTCCCCGACCAGTTCACTCTGTTCCATTGGCAGCAGTGACTACCGGTCCTACGACTCCTGTACGTGGACGCTCGGCTCTGGAAAGACCGCAGAAGTCAACCTCGGAACCGACAGCTGGGGATACGAGATCAGTCTCGAAATCACCAAGCCCGATGGTACCAAGGACACGTGGGGCACGTACTCCTTCTCGAGCAACACCCAGTACTCCCCGCTCCGAGCCTACTCGGATGCAGGAAACTACACCTTGGTGGTTCGAGACTCCTGGGGTGACGGTGGTGCGACCATCAATGTCGTGGAAGCTACCAGCGGTTCCTCAGGATACGCCGGCCCAATCGTTAGCGGTAACACCATCGGACTTTCCGCTGGTCGTACCTCGCCAAACGCCATCGGTCTGAACGTGGTTGACTGTGACGCCGTCACGATTCAATCCTCGGCCAACACCATCAACATCGGTGACAACGCCATCGTGATCGAAGACTGTGACTTCAGCGACGTTGGCTCGACATTGACGGGTGATGACCTCGCCTCAACGGTGGGTGTTCTGGCAGACGATACCAACAGCGCCTTGACCCTCAACGGTACGGACATTAGCGGCTACGCCACCGGTGTCCAGAAGGAGAACGGTGACCTGTTCATGATTGGCGGTGCAGTCATCGCTGGTGATGAATACGGTGTGTACGCAGAGGACACCTACGTGGTGGCCATTGACGCTCACGTCGACGGTGGCTCCACCGGTACCGGTCTCCACGTTGAAGACAGCCCCGATGTGTGGGTCTACCCAATGGACGCCTCTGGTGCCATCGGTATGTACGTCGAGAACACGCCGTTCCGCTGGGACGGTGGTACGTCGGACGCAACGACCACGCTCTCCGTGGTGGACGCAACCGGAAGCGTCGAGAACATGACCTGGTCCGCTTCGACCACGCAGATTGACGCTGGTGCCAACGCACACGTGACCTCGATTGGTAACACGCTTGACTCCAGCAAGATCAACGTCGCCTCTTCGGCTGTCATCGACGAAGCCAACCTCCTGAGCATTGACTCCACCCACTTGGGTGCTGCTCCTTCTCGCGAAGTTGCTTTGTTGCTGACCTCGACGGACCTTGAGCGAGCCTCCTATGTTTCGACCACCTTCCAACCCGAAGTCATGACGGTTGACGGTTCGAACGAGGACTGGGTTGGCGGCAACGCCCTCAACCCATCCGGCTACGCCATGCCCGGTAAGATGAGCGGCGACGGCACGGACGACTTCCTTGTGACCTACATCGAAGGCGACGGTCTGTACTTCGGTATGACCGACACCGACCTGACCACCTCTGACGTGTTGATTTACATCAGCACCGGCAGCGGCGGTTCGGACGTTGGCTACAACGGATTGGGCGGTGCCCACACCTTGCCATTCAGCGCCAACTACGTGCTCTGGGCCGACAGCTCTTCGTCGTACGACTTGTACAGCTACGGTTTCCTCGGTTGGAGTCCATCCAGCCTGAGCACGGCCAACATCCAGGCGGACTTCTCCACCTCGTTGGCTGAGTTCGGCGTGCCATGGAGTCGCCTTGGCGGTATGCCTGACGAGATCGACATCGTCGCTGTCGTGCAGGCTGAGACCACGGCTGATGTTAGTGTGGTTCACCCAACCCAAACATTGGACTCCGGTGCTACGCTGCAGACGCTGACCAAGTTCATGACCGTGGAATTGTCCCACGGCGATTTGGCTGACGGTACGCTCGACTCCGAAGTGCTGGTTTACCAGTCCTACAAGGGCAGCACCACCGCCTCTGGTCAGAAGAACTACGACTTGATGGTCAAGACCCAAGCCGACTGTGAGTTTGACTGGGCCACCGTTGAGGACATCTCGATGTCCACCAACGTGGTCTTTGACGATGCCTATGTCGCTGGAACCGGTGACACCACCGATGTGCAGAGCACGATCGACATCAAGCGTGCCTGTCCAGTCATTGACACGGACGGCGCTGACACAGACGACGGTCTTGTTGACTTCTCCAAGGATGAGGACTCCGGTGCATTCACCTTCAGCCTCACCAACTTGGCTGACGACGTGCAAGACCTCGAGGCCGACCTCACTTGGGATGTCGTTGAAGGCAACTTGGTTGCTTACGACAACGTCTTGGTTGACTGGACTCAGAACGGTCACGACGTGACGATCACCCCGCTGAACGACCAGTTCGGTTACATGGTGTTCGCCTTCGAGGTGACCGACAGCAACGGATTGACGGACACGCACAACATCACCTACACGGTGAACAACGTGAACGACGCTCCAGAAATCTGTAACGCTGAGCGTGCTGACTGTATGCCAATCTTCTCCGAGGACGATGGAAACTACAACATCCTCCCCGAAGGCTTTGGTACGCACACCAAGTTCTTGGGCGATGTGTCGAACGCAACCCGTTCGTACATCCGTGACATGGCCAACGAGCAAGCACCAACCCGTCAAGTCTACACGTGGAGCGCTTCGGCTGTTGACATCGGTACGACCGATGCCTGTTCTGCCTTCAGCGTCGCTGTGAACAACAACGAGTTGACCATCACCGAGAACGTGAACAACGAACTTGGTGGCAAGTGTACGGTGACCCTCGGCTTGGCTGATGACGGTGCAGAGAACCAAAACGGCGACGACTTCGACGTCGTGTTCTCCGTGGCTCCAGTCAACGACGCTCCAGTGATCAAGAACTGGAACCGAACGACCGAGACCGTGATGAAGGCCGACAACGGTTCAATCCCAGCTCTGCCATGGTCCATCTCGTTGATGGAAGATGACACGAACTTGGCGAACTTGACCTACGACCTTTCCGCCATCAAGGCAGACGTTGACCATGACTTGGACGACTTGACTTGGGAAGTTGAGTCCACCGACCAGTGTGTCTACACGAACTACTTCACCACGACCATCGTTGGTGACGACCTCGTGTTCACGCTGATTGAGGACGCAACCACCAACGCCAACGACTGGGAAGTTGACTACCTGAACAACAACGGTATCCACCAGATTGGACCGTCGGGTTCAGAGTACTGTCAGATCCGTCTTGTGCTGCGTGACACCCCAACGGCGCCAATCACTCAGGGCGAGTACAACACTCACGTGCCAAACTACGACCCAAGCGTGATGCCTATCGCTGACTACCAGCAAGGTGTGGCCACCAAGGAGATCGGTGTGCGTGTCGAGAACGTGCGAGAGCAAGTCCCCGACTACTACTTCGACGACAACACGGGCTTCAGCTTCAACGGCGTGACCAACATCATGACCGGCACCTACGTGCCTGTGACCGTGACTGTTGGTGGCGGCGGTGACGAAGGTCCATACCGCTACGACCACATGTTGGCCATCACCTACCACACGGACGGACACAACGACATCGAGTTGACTCGCTACTACGCTGTGCCTGACTACGGTGCAAGCGTGAAGTACACGGAAGATGTCTACATCACCAAGGACACGACCCACGTGTGGGTTGAGATGGACGTGGTGACCTGTCTGGCAAACCCATGTGACATGTCGGTGACGGCTGCAGACCGCTTCCAGGCTGATGAGCCCGGATCGCACTACGCTATCATCAACAACGTTCAGAGCACGGACGCTTGGTCCAAGCCTGGTCAGTACGGTAAGAACGCTACGAAGACCTCGGAGCGCCGACCACTGCTCGAAGACAGCAACTGGTGTAACAACATCATGACCTCGCTCGAGACGGCCGACGTCTGTAACCACGCCAACCAGCCGGCAAGCACGTTCCTGGCCACGAACCAGAACCTGCCTGACGTCGTGGAGACCATCGGTGCAAGCGCCGTGCCATCGTTCGCCCCAAGCATCATCGCTGTGGCACTCGCTGGCCTGTTCGTGAGCGCTCTCTCCTTCTCCAGCCGCCGTGCTGACGATGAAGAGGACATGGACTCCATGGTTGACGATGACGCAGCTGTCAGCCCGGTGATTGCAACCATCCTGATGGTGGCCATTACCGTCGTGTTGTCCGGTGTGATCTACGTTTGGGCATCCAGTCTGGCTGAAACCGACGTGAAGGGCGTGCCTCGTATGACGTTCGACATTGAAGACATCAATGGCTTCGATGCAGAGAACGGTCACTGGCGCATCACCGTTGAGCAGTCCCAGACCCCACTGGCCACTCAGGCCGTTGAGGTCGAGGTCCGCTACCTCAACGCTACGGGCGCTTTGGAGTTCTTCATCGTGAACCTCGCCGACAGTGGCGGTGTTTACGGGTTTAACCCCGACAACAGCGATGCGTTTGTGTCATTCGTTGATTCGGTGACGAAGGAACCCACCAGCGAGGGTGAAACCCGCTCGGTGTCCACCTTCAACACCGGTGACACGATCTTCGTCCGCACCCACGCACCCGACGGCACCCCTCTGGTCGATGCTGACATCAAGATCTCCTACGCACCCATCAACGGTGATGGGTCCGTGCTCAAGGAGTACAAGGGCGTCAGTTACGACAAGAAAGCCTGAGGCGCTTGGTCGACGTTGGACACCCTCCGGGCGACGCCATCCCGTCCACACGGGACCCTTGAGGGGGCAGGGCCATGGGCCCTGCCCCTCCTTGGGGTGGCTTGAACTGGAAGGCGTAAGCGTAAGGCAACGAAGAGGTGAACACAGTGACGACGAGTTTCGACCTCCCTTCCGTTGTGGTTTTTGACTGCGACGGGGTGTTGGTCGACGCCGTGAGTTCGTGGAGAACGCTTCACGATTCGTTCGGAACCGACAACGCCCTGAACCTCAACCGGTTCATCCGGGGGGAGATCAGCGACGTGGAGTTCATGCGCTCGGACATCCAACTGTGGAAAGCCGTACGGCAACCGATTCATCGGGACGAGTTGTTTCGTGCCTACGCCGGTGTCAAACTGATGCCTGGTGCACGTGAAGCGGTCAGTCGCTTGCAGGAAGCGGGCGTCTTCGTCGCCATCGTGAGTGCAGGCGTTGATTTGTTCGTCAGTTCCATCGCCAGCATGCTCAAAGTGGACGATTGGATTGCCAACGGGTTTGTCTTCGACGACGATGGCTTTCTCACGGATGAGGGCGTCTGTCGCCTCCACGCCAGCGGGAAAGGCGAGGTGATCTCCAAGCTCTTGGCAATGCACGGTTTTGAGGCTGCTTCGTGTGTTTCGGTAGGCGATTCAGAAATGGACCTCTCCATGCACGTTGAAGGTAGTCGCTTTGTTGGCTTCAATCCGTCGCGGGAATCGTCCCAAACAGCGTTTGCTGCTGCGGGCGTACCGGTGGTCGTTGAGAAAGACCTGCGTGCCCTTCTGCCCTATTTCGGGTTGGACCGTGAGGCGTGAATCCGCTCGGTTCAAACGATTTATGATGACCAATGAAGTCGTGTTTTCCATGGGGACCGTTGAACGGGGTTCACCACGCATCGCCGTGGTTTCCGTGGTTCTTGCGGCGACCTTGATGATGTCCGGTTGTCTGGGAAATGATGGAGTGAATGCCACCTCCTCATCGTCTGAAGATGGGGCCATCACCTTGGAAGTGTGGCACACCTTCGCCGCCGAAAGCAAAGAAGAACTCGTCTTTCTCCAGGCCGTAGCATCGTTTGAGGCCCTCAACCCCGGCATCGAGGTGGAGGTGGCCTTGGTCCCGTTCGGTGATGCTGACAACCTCTTCATGACGGCTGCACAAGGTGGCGAAGCCCCCGATTTGATGCGACTTTCGAGCGATCAACTCGGAGCGATTGGCGAAGTGAGGGTTGATGGTTTTCCGCTGCTCGAAGACCTGCGTCCCCATCTAACACCCGCTGAGAGGGGTGCATTTGATGCGCGGGCCCTGAACGCCATGCGATACGGGGAACCCCTCTACGGCATTCCAGCGAGTCAAGACGCCCTCTCGCTGGTGTACAACAAAGCCATTTTTGATGCCCGCGGCGTTGCGTATCCCGATGCATCGTGGACGCAAAACGACATGCTCGAAGCCGCCCAAGCGTTGACCTATCAAGACGTTCAAGGATTGGCCTTGCCCGTCAAATCGGCCTATTGGTGGTTTGGTTTCCAAGCAGGGTACAACGGGACCTTGTTTGATGAAAAGGGGGCCCCCAGTCTCGCTACAAACGGCTCTGCAGATGCTCTTCAGTGGATGCTTGACCTTGAGCTGGAGCACGGGGTTGTGGCCACCGGAACGCAGATCGAGGGCATGAAAAACCAGTTTATTGGTTCCAAAGCGGCGATGATTGTCGACGGTCCGTGGAATTGGGCCACCTACGAATCAAGTCGCCTTGACATTGGCCAAGCCATGCTTCCCCTCATCGAGGAAACGGGCGAGCGCATCGCTCCCTTGGTCACCTACAAAGGCTGGACCGTCAGCAAACAGAGCACCCAAAAGATCGCTGCCGTGGAACTGGCGTTGCACCTCTCCAGCAGCGAGGTGCAAAAGGCGTTCGCCTTGGAAACGTACACTCTGCCGACCCACACCTCGCTTTTTTCAGACGCTGAGGTGAACGACGATCCGGTGCTTTCTGGATTCATGCAACAACTCGAGGTGGGCACCCCCGCTCCAACGACCCGAGGCATGGCCATGGTGTACGGCCCCCTTGTCACGGCCTTTGAACAGGTCTACACGGAGACGTCCGATGCTCAAACGGCGTTGGAGGGTGCGAACACCGAACTGACGTCGCTGATGGATGGGCTTCAACGGGCCGCTGACCCGCCCACGAACGTCGGGTACCGAACCGTCAGCGTAACGTTCAGCACCGACGGGTCCTCGAACTACACGGTGCTGGTGGACGGTGTCCTTCACAGCACCCTTTCAACCTCGGCTACTGATGATCACCTCCCTGATTACACGCCCTGTTCCGGCGACGGTGAACCCTTGCTTGAGTCACCCGCCGTTCAACGGCTTCCTCAGGGCGTCGGTCAGGTGGAATGCAACCTCACGGGCATGATGCCAAACGTGGTCCACAACATCACGGTTCAAGGCGACGGTGAGGTCCTGTTCACCGGACAATTGGCCACTTCAGTGGGCGATGTCGTGCCTCGTGTTGGCGATACGTCACCGGTGATGTTCGCCCTCGGCGCCATTGTCCTCTCTCTGGTCGCCTTGCTCGGGTACGGCAGGGCGATGGACGTTCGAGCCGGGCGATTGCACGCCAAATCAGCCCATTTCTACATCGCACCTGCGATGCTGGCCTTGGCCATGCTCACGTTTTACCCCGTTCTCTACGGCTTTTGGCTGTCGTTTACGGATGCCGATGCCACCCATCTGGGCGA
Source organism: Candidatus Poseidonia sp. (assembly GCA_023254355.1). GTDB lineage: Archaea > Thermoplasmatota > Poseidoniia > Poseidoniales > Poseidoniaceae > Poseidonia. The sequence continues at coordinate 7,701 of JALRLR010000024.1, read as the reverse complement.
GCAGGCCTTCATTGGTTTGGCCAACTTCATCGAGGTCTTTACGGCCAAAGGTTTCCTTCGCGTGACGCTCTTTACGCTGGTGTGGACCGTCGTCAACGTCACGGCACACATTGGCCTGGGACTCTTCTTGGCAATGGTCCTGCAGCAAGCCAACCTCCGGGGGAAAACCGTTTACCGAACGGTTCTCTTGTTGCCGTGGGCCATCCCTTCGTACATTTCGGTCTTGGTGTGGAAGGGCATGTTCCAGCCATCCGGCTTGGTCAACTCGGTGCTCGGCACGGACCTTCATTTCCTTGGCGACCCGACCGGTGCGCAAGTGGTGGTGATCTTCGTCAACATTTGGCTCGGTGTTCCGTTCATGATGATGTCCTTGAGCGGGGCGCTTCAGGCCCTTCCGAAGGACATGTACGAAGCGGCGAGACTCGACGGCGTGGGAGCGTGGGACACGTTCCGCCACCTCACGCTTCCAAATTTGAAGAGCGCTCTCGTTCCGCTCTCGTTGCTCGGTTTCATTTGGACCTTCAACATGTTCAACGTCATTTACTTGCTCACGGACGGCGGCCCGGACCTCTACTTCGGTGAGCCGGGGCAAACGGATATTCTCATCACGTACGTCTACGACGTGGCGTTCCGAGACGGGGCCTATGGCATTGCGGCTGCGTGGTCCGTGGTGATTTTCATGATGCTGTTGGCGTTCTCGTGGACCTACATGCAGCGCACGCAAGCGACGGAGGCAGCGGCATGATCTCCAGCGAGACGGTTCGAACCTGGTACACGCCCGTTGAGGTGCTCACCTTGCGCCGGTGGCTCATCGTCAGTTTCCTGGTCAACGTCGTGTTGTTGGGAGTTGATGTCTTGCGGGGCAGCTCCACCAACTTGGCCTACGGTTGCCTTGGCGTCGTGCTCATCGGGTTGTTGTTGAACACCCTGCCCGAAGAGGCGAACCCCAACACCCGAAACGGTTCGTTGGTGTTGGGGGGCGGTCTGCTGTTGGTCGGCCTGATGCGTTTGCTCTCGACCCCCTTGACCTTGTTTGACGTTTGGATGCAAAGTTGGATGGTGGTGCCCGGCGCCTTGACCCTCCTCTGGGTCTCCAGTCGGCCCGTTTCTGCTTGGTCAACCCGGCGCCTCTCCCTCGAAGCCATTGAATTCGGCCTCGCACGCAATCAGCAACATGAGGGTCGTTTGCGGACGCTTGGCGCCCATTTGGTCTTGGCCCACTTCGTCGTGCTCACCCTCCTGCCTTTGGTGTGGATTCTTGACATTGCCCTCTCGCCGGGAAATGCGCTGGGTGGCACCCTTGGTGGCCCGTACACCGGTGAGCATTTCAGCAACATGCTGGGCAGCGAATCGTTTTGGTTGTGGATGCGCAATTCCCTCATCGTCAGTCTCGGGACCACTCTGCTCGGTTTGGTGGTGGCCATTCCGGCGGGGTACGCCTTCAGCCGCTATCGATTCACGGGCCGTGACGTGTCGATGTTTGCGTTCTTGTTGGTCCAAATGTTCCCTGGCATCATCATCCTTGTCCCCTATTTCCTCGTGATGAAAACGCTTGGTTTGTTGAATTCTCACCTTGGCTTGATCTTGGCGTATTGCGTCACGGCCTTGCCGTTGTGCGTTTGGATGCTGAAGGGCTTCTTTGATACCGTGCCTCGAGAACTCGAGGAAGCGGCGCTGCTTGACGGTTGCAACCAGGTTCAAGTCTTCACCAAAGTGGTGCTTCCCCTCTCGCTACCTGCGGTCGCCGTGACGGCGCTGTTCAGTTTCTTGGCGGCTTGGAATGAATTCCTACTCGCCCTCACGTTCAACACTTCCAACGACATGTACACCCTGCCCGTTGGCTTAGCTTCCATGATTTCGACGACCGGGCAAGCCTGGGGTGATTTTGCTGCCGCCAGCCTTCTGGTCAGTTTACCCGTGGCGTTGTTGTTCTTGTTCTTCCAAAAATTCCTGATCGAAGGATTGTCGGCAGGTGGCGTCAAGGGGTGAACCAATGGTTGATGTGAAGTTGAGCGGTGTAACGAAGCGATACGAGGACGGGTTTGAAGCCGTTAAGGGATTGGACCTTGAGGTGCGTGACGGGGAGTTTTTGGTGCTTCTCGGACCTTCAGGATGTGGGAAATCCACGACGCTTCGGATGCTCGCCGGATTGGAGGACATTTCCGAAGGCGAGATCAGCATTGGCGGCGTCACCGTCAACCACCTCCCCGCCGGCGCCCGGGGCCTCGGCATGGTGTTCCAATCGTATGCGCTCTACCCTCACATGACGGTGCGTGACAACCTTACGTTTGGCTTGCGGATGGTCAAAGGGGAGGCCAAACTGTCCGATGCTGAGATGGCCGAACGGGTCAAGGAAGCCGCCAGCATGTTGGACTTGGAAGGGCATTTGGACAAGAAACCGAAGGAATTGAGCGGTGGTCAACGGCAACGTGTGGCGTTGGGACGAGCGCTGATTCGCCGTCCCAAGGTGCTCTTGATGGATGAACCGCTTTCGAACCTTGATGCCGAATTACGTCATCAAATGCGAACTGAAATTCGTCGCCTTCACGATGAACTGGGAACCACCACCGTGTACGTCACCCACGACCAAATCGAAGCCATGACGTTGGCCGACCGAGTGGCCATCTTGGACCAGGGCGTCTTGCAACAGCACGCTCCTCCTCTCGAAGCCTACCGGCAACCCGCCAACGAATTCGTGAAATCGTTCCTTTGCCGCCATCTTGACGAGTTGGTGGAAACGGCGAACACCCTGCTTCGTCCGACCACGCCCGACCTGCCGGAGGTGGAATGACCGTGCGTCCAGTGGCCTTCGTTTTGGTCGCCCTGATGCTTTCCGTAACGGCTCTTCCCGCGTTGTCCAACGGAGCCCAAGCCTCCGAGGCGGGTCGCTCATCCGGAGCCACAACGGTGACCTACACCGGTTCGGGTGAATCGGTCCAACTGGTCGGTGAGTGGAATTGGAATGCACCGGTGAACATGACCAATCAGAGCGGTGTTTGGTCGGCCGAAGTTCAATTGGCCGAAGGATTGTATTGCTACAAATTCATCGTTGACGGGGCCTACATCTTCGACCCGAACAACCCAGAACGAGTGTACTGCGATGACATTGAAAATTCACTGCTTCGGGTGGACGACCACCTTCGCCCTCACTACACCGCTCAACTCACCGATGCTGAACTGCTTGTCACCTACCATCCCGGTTCCACCGGAGCGGCTCACGACGGCACGCCGAGCGCTCTTACCGGAGCCGTATGGGACGCCTTGACCTCCACGTGGCACCTCGACCTTTCCGAATTGGCCGATGGGAAGCACACCCTCCGCATTGACGGAGCTGACGTCGAGGGCCACCTCGCCTACGACCTCTTGGTGCCGTTTTGGGTCGGACCGCACGCTTCGTTCGTCTGGGACGACGCTCTGATTTACATGGTCATGACGGACCGATTTGTCAACGGCAACCAAAGCAACGACGGTGACCTCACCAACGCTGCGGACGGTGCGGACTGGCTGGGCGGCGATTTTGCCGGCGTGACCGCCATGATCGAATCGGGCTATTTCGCCGACCTCGGGGTCAACGCTCTTTGGCTCACCCCGTTCAACACCGCTGCCAACGGAACCGGAAAGGCGGCGGACGGGGTTCACGATGTGGCCGCCTACCACGGCTATTGGCCGGTGGAGGCCCGAGGCATCGACCCCCGATTAGGGACGGAGGAGGAGTTGCATGCGATGGTGGAGGCGGCTCACGCTGCAGGCATACGCATCATGATGGATTTCGTGGTCAACCACGTCCACGAGCAGCACGAATACTTCCAGAACCATCCCGATTGGTTCAACACCGGCTGCATCTGCGGTCAAGCCAATTGCGATTGGACCGAGCACCGACTTGACTGTCAGTTTACGGCGTACATGCCCGATGTGAATTGGCGTCAACGCAACGCCTCTGAACAATTCATCGCCGATGCCTTGTGGTGGCTGGAAACGTTTGATTTGGACGGAGCGAGAATTGACGCCGTCAAGCACGTTGAAAACCTCGCCATCGCCAACCTTGTCGCTCGCATCAACGCACGATTCGAAACGGTCGGAACCGACCTGTACCTCAAAGGCGAAACCGCCATGGGTTGGTCAGGTCACTCCTTGGAGGACAATCAGGCTCAGTACGGGGCCATCAACGCGTACATGGGTCCTAACGGCCTTGACGGTCAGGCCGACTTTGTGCTCTACCATGCCGTGGTCGACAACGTCTTTGTCTCCGGGAACGAGAATTACCAGCATTTGGATTATTGGACCAACCGTAGCCAAGACCAGTACACGCCCGGTTCGCTCATGGTCCCCTATGTCGGGAGCCACGACGTCTCGCGATTAACCAGCCGGGCCGACACCGGAACGGGCGATGCGTACAACCAGTGGGTCGAGGACGGTCTTCCCGGTCAACCGGGGGATGTCTCGGCGTACAACGCCGCCCTTCAGGCCTACGGGTGGCTGCTCACCACCCCGGGTGCACCGTTGTTGTATTACGGGGATGAATACGGGGAATTTGGCGGTGCGGACCCGGATAATCGTCACCTGTACCGGAACAGTTCCTTGTGGAGCGACCACGAACGCTCGCTGTTTGAGAACCTCTCTGAACTCGGTCGTCTCCGTGCCGATTCCGTTGCGTTGCGCCAAGGGGCCTATTCAACCCGCCTTGCCATGGCCAACGTGCTGGTGTACAACATGACCCACGCTGAACAAACCGTTTCGGTGGTGCTTAATCGGGGGGCGCCCACCACGATCGAAGGATTTGCCCTCAACGACACGGTGCGCTTTGGTGACGCGAATTTGACGAACGGTTCCTTGGCGATTGGCGCCCATTCCGTGACGGTGGTGGAGTTGAACGTGGAGGACGCAGGCCCAGGCGATAACGGGACCGTGAACCAAACGGTACGTGGATGCACGGACCCGTTGGCGACCAACCACGACCCGGCGGCCACGGAAAATGACGGCAGTTGTCAGTATGCTCCTGCTCCGGTCGATGGCTGCACGGACAACCAAGCCACCAATTATGACCCGGTGGCCACGGTGGATGACGGTTCTTGCACCTATCCGCCCACGACGGTTGAGGGTTGCATGGACGGCCAAGCCATCAATTTCGACCCCGAGGCCACGGTGGATGACGGTTCGTGCCAATACCCGCCGCCTGACGGCAACACCACCGAGGGCAACACGACAGGAAACGCCACCAACGGAACGGACGACGGTCAACAAGGAAACAATCAGAGTTCCAATGGAACCACCAACCAAACGCAGAACACCAACGCCACGAACGAAGTTGAAATGCAAACCTGTCAAGGTTGCTGCGGCGAAACGTTCGAGATATCCATCGCCGAAGTTTGCCCGGTGGTGGATTGCCAACCGTGTGAGGAAACCGAGGCGACGTCATCGAACGCTGAAACGGTTCGGACCGTCATGATTCTGCTCGTTGCGGTGTTGGTGGTCGGGCTGGTGTTGACGCGCCGGCCCCCGCCCGATGGCGACGATGTCCTTTCACCCAACGAAGACGGACATTGACCGAAAAGCGGTGAACTGGACCGATGTTGTCGGGGCCAAGTTCAGGAAAATTGGTCGTAAAAATACAGGTAATCCGCCATCATTCGTGCACCGGTGAAGCGGGCCGAGGTGGCGATGCTGGAGCGCATCAATTTCGCCCACCGAGCCGGCCCCTCGTCCCAGAGCGGGAGAACTTCCTGCTCGAGCACTCGGTAGATGTTTGCAGCGTCTCGCTCGTCGTCACGGTCATCCTCGGCTGAGCCAATGCCCCAACCGTTCACGCCGTGTTCGCAGGCCTCGGGCCACCACCCGTCCAAAATCGAACAGTTGGGCACACCGTTCATGGCGGCCTTCATGCCCGATGTCCCCGAGGCTTCGAGGGGCCGAATGGGGTTGTTCAGCCAAATGTCAACGCCGCTGGTCATGGCGAGGCCGGTGGCCATGTCGTAATTTTCTATGAAGGCCACTGGGATGTCGTCGGCCACCTCTTCGGCCGAGGCAAAGATGTCTCGAATGAGTTGCTTCCCGCCTTCGTCCTTCGGGTGGGCTTTCCCGCTAAACACAAACTGGATGCGGTGAGCACCGATGTCGCGCAACCGCTCGAGATCTCGAAAGACCAAATTCGCCCGTTTGTAGGTGGCAAATCGACGTGCAAACCCAATGGTGAGGCGGTCCTCATGCAGTTCAACGCCCGTCGAGGCCCTCACGAGGTCCCGCAAGATTCGCCGGTTGGTCGCACGAGCTTGAAGCAGCGCCTCATCGGGCAGGCTTCCTGCGTAGCCGAGTTGGCTGGGGTCTTCCTTCCATCCGGGGAGGTGTTCGTCAAACAGCCCTTGCATGGTCGGCGAGGTCCACGTGATGTGATGAACGCCGTTGGTGATGGGGGCGATGTGGGCGTTGGCAAACATCCCCGACGCCACTCGGGCGTTCAGGTTTGAGACGGCGTTCACCGAGGTGGCAAGGGCCACGGCCAAGTGGGACATGGAACACCGGCGACCCTCTTCAGGGTCACCCGCGTTCTTGACCAATTCCTCAGCATCTTCGGGCAACAGGTCGCCGATCACGGTGCGAACCAACTCCCATTCAAAGCGGTCATGTCCAGCGGGGACCGGGGTGTGGGTGGTGAACAGGGTCCGTTGGGCTAACGATTCCCGTGACCAGCCTTGCCTCAGCATCTCCAGCATCGCAAAGGTGCAATGCCCTTCGTTGAGGTGCATGCCTTCAATGTCGTGACCGAGCTCCTGCAACGCCTGCAAACCTCCCACACCGAGGAGGTACTCTTGCCGGACACGGGTGTTGTCGTCCCCTCCGTAGAGTCGAGCACCCAAGCCAACGAAGGCCGTGGAGTTGTTTGGGTGTCCGGTGTCAAGGAAATACACCGGAACCACATGGCCGGTGACGCCAACCACGTTGGTTTTCCAGACGGTGGCATACAGCGTTTCACCGTCCAAGGGGAGTTGAATCGTCTTGCCGGTGTTGACCAAATGGTCGTTCGGGTCAATGGGGGCATAGGTTTCTGACTGCTCACCGTGCTCGTTGAGGTGTTGCCGCCCGTAGCCTTCTCGATAGAGGAGGCTCATGCCCACCAACGGCAACGCTGCGTCAGCGGCGGATTTGACGTGGTCGCCCGCAAGGACGCCCAAGCCACCGGAATAGGTGTGCAACTCCGACCAGAGCCCGATTTCAGCGGTGAAATAGGCGATAACCGACATCATCGCCTTCCACTTTTCGGTCGGTTATGATGTTCACGGTAGGCGAAATTGAACGTTGTTCAATTCTTCCCAAGAAAACGACCATTTCCAATTGTTCTGCTCTTGTCCTGGCGTGTTCATTCTCGCCTCGGGGCCCATACCCATCAGGTCTTGGAGGGGAAGGACGGTCAATCCAGCCGCACTTTCCAACGCCAACCGAATCACGCCCTCAACCGGTGGTTCGTCCGGCTCGAGCAGGTCTCGGACTCGCGCTTTGGTCGCCTCATCCAGCGAGGCCCACCATCCCAGCGTGGTGTCGTTGTCGTGGGTGCCGGTGTAGGCGACCTGGTCCGGTTTGATCTGGGTTGGATGGTGAGGGTTCACGCCCGAGCCTTCACCGAATCCGAAGTGCAGAACCGCCATCCCTGGCAAGCCGTAGGCTCGTCGGAGCGACAGGACTTCTTCAGGGATGATGCCGAGGTCTTCG
>JALRLR010000240.1 GCA_023254355.1 Candidatus Poseidonia sp. | reverse complement strand
AGACTTCTTCCAGCGGTGTCTCCGAGCGCTTCTCGGCGACTTGACGTTCCAGGAAGCCTACGACCGGAGCGGCGGACGCATTCTGTGCGTGTGCGTGTGCGCGACGCGCGCGGGTGAGAAGCCTCGGCTTTTGAATTATCTCACCAGCCCGCACTTGGTGGTGTGGAGCGCGGTGGCGGCGTCGTGCGCGTTCCCGAGCCTCTTCCCGCCGCAGCCTCTCCTCGCGAAGAGCCGCAAC
>JALRLR010000023.1 GCA_023254355.1 Candidatus Poseidonia sp. | reverse complement strand
GTCGACGATGCGTGTTCCCTGCGCGGCTTGCCTTGGGTTTACGGTTCGGTCTTTCGCTTCGAAGGCCAAGTGAGCTTGTTCAACCATCACGGTGGACCGTGCTATCGGGATTTGTTTCCCGAACCCCCTCCACCTGAAGCCGTTCCTTCGTGTTCGGAGGCGGGTGTGTTTGGCGTTCTGCCTGGATTGATTGGGGTCCTTCAGGCCACGGAAGCCATCAAAGTTCTGCTCGGTTTTGAGGCTTCCTTGAGCGGTGTGCTGTTGCTGTACGACGCGAAAACCATGATGTTCAACCGGCTCATGTTTGAAGCCGACCCCTCTCGAACGCCGGTGACGTCCCTCGACCACGCTGCTGGGTTGCTCAGCGATGAGGCTTGGTGCATGACGGGCGAAGGCGTGGGCATTCCATCGGAAGAACAAAAATCCCCGCACCAGCGCCATCCAACCATGTTTCACCAAATTTCCATGACCGAAGTCCTCCAGCGCCGCAACGAAGGATGGGCTCCGTTCATTCTCGACGTGCGCGGCGACCACGAATACGCTCAGGTTCGTCTGCGAGATTGCCACCTCCAAATCCCTCACAACGAGGTCTTGGCGGTGCTTGATGAACTGCCCAAAGACACGGACATCCTCTTGCATTGCAAAGGAGGCATGCGCTCGCAAATGGCGGCCATGACCTTGATGAACGCGGGTTGGGACGCTGACCGCCTGTACAACTTGCAAGGTGGCCTCATGGCGTGGCACGCAGCCAGCCCCGAAGATCTCGTCAACTAGCACCCACCGTTCGGAGTCGAGGAACCGGGAAAAGGGGGCCATCACCCCAGTACCTCTGTTCTGAAAGCCCTGCGAGTCTCTTGAGTTTCAGGGTGAGGTTGATAGCGATTCACGCCCTCCTTTGTTCGCGGAGGGGATGAAGACGGCCAGCATCATCATCGCCGACGAAAACGAAGGGCGGCGAAATCTCCTTGCCAACACCTTCGAGCGTGAGGGTTTCGAGGTCACCCGGCTCAGCACGCTCGGTCAGGCCGAAGCCACCGCTGTGGCGGTTCGCCCCGATGTGCTCTTGATGGAGGGCGAATGGAGTCAAGGCAGTGTATTGGACAGTTGCCAGTCCATGTCGAGCCAACCCAATTTCCGTTCTGCGACTCGCGTGGTCGTGCTTTCTCGAACCACAGCCCCTGATTTTTTGGCGTCCGCAGCGATGGCCGGAATTGCCGAAGTCATTGGAAAACCCGTTGACATGAACCAGTTGGTGGCGCAAATCCAGCGCCATGCATCCAAGCAGTTTGTCCCTCCGCCTGCGGACGTGAGTGCTCCGGCATCTGGAGGCTTCTCGGGCCAGCGGTTTGATGTTGGGATGACCATGAACGACAGCCAGTGGGCGTTGCCTATGCTCCGCCGACTGGTGGAGTCGGGCAACGTTGACGATGATTTTGTGGCTTCAATTCTGGACGAAATGCCGGCCTCCGAAGGCGAGGGCCTTGCCTCCGTGTCGTCGTCCTCCATGGCGGAGATGCTCCGATTGGCCCTCAACCGATTGGTGGGCACCGCCCCGGGCGACGATACCAACGCGCCGTCGGGAAACGCATCGGGTGGTGATGGGTCTTCGAGCGCCCCGTCGTTCAAGAATCTGAACAAAGGGGCGACACTCGGCGAAGGGGCGACCTCCTCCCTTTCCGGCGGGATGAAAAGTTCCATGGAGGACATCTTGGAACGCCAAGCCGAGGACATCGCGAACCAAGTCGAACGTGAGATGGACGGGATCCTCTCGGAAGAACCCGACTACGTCTCGCTGCTGGAGCGTGAAGACCAAATCCCGGTCGACCCGGAAACCCTGACCTTGACGCGCCTGTCGACGCAACTCTTTCTTGAATTGATGGAGGCGCTTCAGCGACCAGGGGCGCTCTCCGATTTGACCTTGCTGACCCAAGTCGAGGACGCCAACCGCATGGCGATTGATGTCCTGGAGGCCCTCCCCGCTTCGGAGGAAGAGGAGTGAGCGATTCGCCTCAACCCCACCAACGCGCCTTTTTCGCCCTCGTGTTCGCCTTCTTTGTCAATTTCTTGGGCTATGCGTTCATCGTCCCCATCCTTCCTTCTTGGCAAACTCAATTTGCGTTGAACGCCACACAAGCCACCCTCCTCGTCTCCCTCTGGGCTGTGCCGCTGTTTTTCTTTGGACCGCTGACCGGTCGCATCACCGACCGCTTCGGGGCGGGCAGGACTGTTTTGGTCAGTTTGGTGTTGCTGACCGGCTCAAGTTGCCTGTACATCGTGGCCACCAACGAATGGTTTTCACGGCCGTTCCTTTTGCTCGCTGTGGCCCGATTGATTCACGGGGCATCAGGAGCGACCATCATGACTGCGGGGTTGGCGGCCGCTTCACAACTCTGGCCGACTCGGTTTGGGGAGCAAGCTGGGAAATTGCTGGGGGTGGCGGCGATCGGTGGGTTGTTTGGGCCCGTCCTCGGAGGACTGCTGTTCACGTGGGGAGAGGGCATGGCGTTCATGGTGTTGGCTGGAATGACCTTGGCGGTCGTTCCCGTCGTCTTTCTTGCCACCACCGAAATTGGCGGGCCTTCGAAAGGCATCTCAGGCACGGTGTCCATTGGGGTGTTTTTCACCGACCCGATTCTCTTCCGTGTGGGCGTGTTGCTCGCCATCACCACGGTGGCCACGGGGGCTTTGGAAGCCGGTGTTCCGTTGTTTTTGGACGATACGCTGGGTTTCAGTTCGGCCCAGATTGGAGGTGTGTTGTTGGTGATGGTCTTGATGCAAGGCATTGGCTCGGTGGTCTGGGGGCGGCTGGTCGACCGAAAAGGACCGACCCGTTACATGCTCGTTGGCTGGACCGTGGTCGTCCTCTCCCTCATGGGCGTAGGGGTTTCAGGGGCGTTGTTTTCCGGGGATGTGGCGGTTTTGGTGATGATTTGCTTGCTCGGGGCGTTCCAGTTTTCCATCGCTGCGGCGCAGATTCCGATGTTGCCCATGATCGACACGGCGACCACCCGGGCCCTGGGCGAAGGGAACCCCGGGCTGGCCTTCGGCGCCTTTGGTGCCGCTTGGGCAGCCGGGACGATTCTGGGGCCGTTGTTGGTTGGTCCAGTGTTCGACCTGTTTGGCTCGTGGTCCATTGCGCTCGGGGGCTTGGCCGTTCCGGCGCTGGCTGCACTGGCTCTCACGTGGTCCAACCGGGACGACCTCAAGGAGTGTTACGAGGAGGAAATCTCGAAACGTCACGTTGGCTCCTCCTAAGCCGCCTCCCTCTTCGAGCGAGAAGAGCATTGAAACCACCCATCTCCTGCGGGAGACGAGGGCAGACCATGACGCAGGGTGACCTTCCGAGAATTTTTGGAGAACATTGGCGTCCTCAACAACCGTTGAACTTTGTTCAGCCGCTCCCTCAAGACGCCGCCCGGAGCGAAGTGCTCTCCTTTGTCGCTCAACGGCACGACGCCCATTTGTTTCTCGTGGCCAACGTTTGGGACCACATGGTGGATTCCGAACCGGAGACGTTTGAAGGGCCTTCGTGGTTGGCCTTCTCCACGAGGTTTGTTGAGGGATTGGAACGGGGTTTGAAGAAACAAATGGAATCCACGATGGGGGAGGCATTGGAACACGAGGTCATTCCTCGACGGAGCATGGCGCTGTTGTTGGAACGGCGTCGTGCACATTTTCTCATCGACATGCGACTCATGATGCGTCGCTTGGCCCATTACATGGCCATCACCATGGACCAGCGCATGGAATGGCAGCGGACCATGACCCGCACACGGTGCCTTGATTCCGCCCTGAAGGACCTGTTCACCGAGGGCGTTGAAACGCCCGACGGGGGCCGTTTTGGCGGCAAAGGGTTCCGTTCAACTTGGCAGGAAGGCGTTGTTGCCGTTGCCACGGCGCTCCAGCGACAACCCGATGCTTCGCGAGACGCCCGACCGGGCGCAGGGTACGAGGGCGATTTGGTGGCCCCGATGATTCGAGACATTGGTTTGGGGCTGGCCATGGGCGATACGCCGCTGGACGTGATGGCGGCCAACCTCGGCAAAGTCGGCTCCAATCAAAACGGCGGTTGGGAGGATGCAGGCGGTCGAGATTTGCACGTGGGTGCTTGGCACGTCGGGGTCTTGCCACCCACGGCTCCGCTCCCCATCGCCAGTGCGACGATGACGGGGCTTGCTTTTGCCGCTTGGCGTCAAGGGCTCGAACGATTCCACGTGGCCTGCATCGGTGAGGGTTCGTCATCAAGCGGTGAATTTTGGGAAGCCATGAACTTCGCCGGCGTTCGTGGACTGCCCATCACTTACATTCTCCAAAACAACCAAATCGCGCTCGATACGCCACCGGTGAATCAATCGGGCGTGGAGCTTTGGGCCGATAAGGCGCAAGCCATGGGCTTCCCTTCGTGGACCATCGACGGTTCAGACCCGGCGGCATGGCACGCCTCCACCGCCGTCGCTCGAGAATTTGCCATGAACGGTGGTGGGCCCACCCTCATTCATGTCGAAACGATGCGCGGCTGCGGTCATGCCCACCATCACGACGACCTGTACCTCGGCAACCCGAGCGGCACCCCAGCGGGTTACGTGGATCGTGACCTGCTCGCCTATTGGGAAGCAAAAGATCCTCTCCCCACCCACCGGTCCTTGTTGATTGGGCTGGGAGCCGACGAATCGGCGTTGGCGGCCATGGAGGCCGAAGAGCAAACCTTGGTTGATGAGGCCCGGACCGAGGTCCTGGCCATGCCGTGGCCTGAGCCGGAAACGGTGACTCGGGGAGTGACCTCGCTCAACGACGCTTCAACCCATCAAGACCACCTCGACCGGTTAACGGGCCAAGCCTCGATGCCCCCTCTCCCCGCACCGCTCAAGCCGGGTGAACGCGCATGGGATTACGCAGAGAAAGGCGGATGGACCTACGCTCGGGCCATTCAACAAGCCATGGCCGACATCGCCACCATGCACGGCGAGGATTGCGTGTTCATTGGGGAGGACATGGAAGTCGCCGGCGCCTTTGGCATGAACATGGCCCTGAAAAACGCGGGGCATGAAGATAAGTTGCTCGACATGCCGCTGTGCGAGGCCATCATCGTCCACACCGGCGTGGGTGCTGCGCTTTCGGGTATGAAACCCATGGTGGAGATTCAATTTGGTGGCTTTGCCGCTTTGGGCTACAACGCCCTGATCAACAACGCCTCGATGTTGCGTTGGCGATGGGGAGCGGATTGTCCGATGACGATTCGGGTTCCGCTTGGCGCCCGAACACGCTCAGGCCCCTTCCATGCCAACATGATTGAATCGTGGTTTGCCAACGACCCAGGCTTGGTCGTGCTTGCCCCTGGAACCCCCCAAGATGCCTACGATTTGCTGGTGGAGGGGGCCAACCTTCCCGACCCCGTCTTGATGTTGGAGCACATCGGTTTGTACGGGCTGAGGGGCGGAAAGACTGGATGGGGGATGAACATCAACCAAGAGGTGGACACCGAAACCGTCCGCCGCCATGTCGAGTCTGGTGCACGGTACAAATTGGGGCAAGCCGAAGTGATTCGAGGTGGCCGCGACATCACGCTCGTCACGTGGGGTGCCATGGTCCACATCGCTTTGCAGGCTGCCGACGTTCTCGCCGAGGACGACCTTGAGGTCGAGGTGGTGGATTTGAGAACCCTTCTTCCCTTTGATGCCGAAACGTGCATTGGCTCCGTTCAACGAACCGGACGGCTGGTCGTTTTGCAAGAAGGTCAATGGTCCGGTGGTTTGGGCCACACCGTCCAATCCCGTATCCTCGAAAACTGCTTCTACGAACTGGAGGCTGCGCCCGTCGTGATCGGTGCCTTGGACACCCCCGTACCGTTCGCGCCTCCGCTTGAGAACCACACGGTCCCTTCACTTGAACACGTTATCGAAGTGCTCAAGGCCACCGTCCAAGCTTAACGGTCACCGGTCGGGAAACCATCGGGCCTTGACATCGCAGGCCAGCCATGCTCCCAGCACCGTGGACGTGAAATAGAACGGCAAGGTTGACCACAAGCCCGAAACGGCGTTTGGACCAAAAGTACGAGCCGGGTTCATGCTCGCCCCGGTTAAGGGCCCAACAAGATACGCCAAGAGCGCCACGGTCAGTCCCACCCAAACGGCCACGTTTGCCCTTGAGGGCGTTCGCTGAACAACAAAGAGGATGCTGACCATCAAGGCGAGGGTGATGGTGATTTCGAGCAGAAAGGCGATGAGCAAAGGGACCTCATGCGCCACTTGGGTCGGTGCAGCCCCGTTGAGCAGCATGGCAGCCGTCAACGCCCCCAAACACTGAGCCGCGATGTACGGCACGACCTTCGCCCCTTCCAGTTGACCGTCCCGCCAAAAGGCGATGGACACGGCGGGATTGATGTGGGCCCCACTCAACGGTCCAAACAGCAAAATGGCCAAGGTGACGACCGCTCCAAACGTCAACGAAACGGAGAGGTGGTCGGCACCTGCGGCGACGCTTCCGCACCCGACGCCCACCATCAAGGCGGTTCCGGAGAATTCTCCGCAGAGCGCCTTCATCATGGTACCTTGCGAATCACCAAGGAATGAAAGGCTTCTGTATGGAGTCCCTTGATTCACGGCGGAGGGAACCGTCAAGAAGTGGTGCTCGGTCGTGGACTCATGGAGGCTGAGGGCGGCACCCAAGTGATGGGCATCCCTCAACTGGTGTTGAGCAACACGTTGGTCTTGAACGGAGCGTTGTTTTTGGGAATTCTCGCTCTTCACTCCGCCAATCAAAACACCACTGGAAACAGTCATTTCGTTTCCCTTGCGCTCTTGACCATGGCCTTGATGCTGCTCATCAAGTCGGCGGATGTCTTCATCGAGGGGGCCAAGGGCTTGGCGTATCGTGCCGGCCTTCCCGAGGTGGTCATCGGCCTGACCATCGTGTCCATCGGAACGTCCTTGCCCGAGATTTTGGTCACCTCAACCGCCGCTGCTGACATTCCAAACAACCCGGAAATTGGGGATCTGGCCATCGGGGGGATCTACGGGTCAATCCTCGTTCAAATCACCCTGATTCTCGGGGTGGTGGTGGCGTTGCGAGGCGTCAAAATTCGACCTTCTTGGTTGAAGCGAGACGGCCTCATCATGTTCCTCTCCATCGTTTTGTTAACCTTCTTCCTCCTGACCGGTGATGCCCTCTCCCGCCTTGAGGGCGCGTTCCTGATGGCCTTGTACATCGGGTACATCTATTGGTTACTCTCGCACCGCGACGAGATTCTTGAGGACGAACAGAGCGAGGGTCAACCGGTTGAACGTCGGTTGAATCGGACCACCGCCTCCTATGCGGTCATGGTCACCCTCGGCTTGTTGCTGGCCCTGTTCGCCGCCCATCACCTCGTTGGGGTCGCCAGCGAATTGGCCTACGCCCTCAACGTGCCTCACGCCGTGATCGGAACCACCGTTTCCGGTCTGGGTACTTCCCTTCCCGAATTGACGATTGCGTTCATGGCGGCCAAACGAAGCGAAGGCGTCGCGATTGGAACGCTCATCGGCTCGAACATCACCGACCCGTTGCTCTCGATTGGATTCGCCGCCATGGTTCACCCGCTCGCCCTCACCTCGGCCAGTTACAACCTCACGCTCTACCTCATCATCCCGGCCACCTTTGTGGGGACCGGGGTGGCGCTGGCCATGATGCGTTCTCAATACGAGTTCAAGCGGTGGGAAGGCGTGGTGCTGATTCTCATCTACGTGGTCTTCGTTGCTCTCCTTCTGGCCGAACGTCAAGGCGTTCTTGTCCTTTGACGCCGTTTGGCTGTTGACCGAGAGATATCGCTCATAAGGGAGCGTCGCTTCGCAGATTCATGGTGGACTTCCAACTCGATGAAATGCAAGCCATGCTCAAGGAGCTCGCTCATGAGTTCGTCGTTGACGAGGTTCGGCCGAAGGCGGAACACTGGGACGAGACCGCCCACTACCCAAAAGAAACCATCCAACTCGCTCACGAGATGGGGTTACTGAACTTGCACATTCCCGAAGCCTACGGCGGAGCGGGCCTCGGTTCGTTTGAGGAAGTGTTGGTGAACGAAGAATTGGCTTGGGGCGACCCTGGCTTTGCCACCGCTGCGTACGCGACCGCTCTGGCCAGCGCCCCCATCATCACGGGAGCCACCGAGGACCAGAAAGAGGTCTGGTTGCGCAAAATCGCCGAGGAGGGCGCGCTGGCTTCCTACGCCGTGACCGAGCCCGGAGCAGGTTCTGATGTGGCCGCCTGCAAGACGACCGCCCTCAAGGAGGGCGACGAGTACGTCATCAACGGTTCCAAAATGTGGATCACGGGGGCCGGGCACGCAGACTTCTTCTTCGTCCTCGCCAAAACCGACCCTGACGCTGGCTATCGTGGCATGTCGGGTTTTGTGGTTGAGCGAGACACCCCTGGATTCTCCTTGGGCAAGAAGGAGACCAACATGGGCCAACGGTGCTCTGACACCCGATCCATTTCCTTTGACGATGTCCGCGTACCTGCGGAGAACCTCATCGGGGGTTCGGAATCGGGCGGTTGGATGAACGCCATGAAAGCCTTCGACATGAGCCGGCCCAACATCGCCGCCCATGCAACGGGTTTGGCCCGTGCAGCTTACGAACACGCCCTGCAATACGCCAACGAACGCCAAACCTTCGGGAAACCCTTGCATCAACATCAAGCGATTCAGTTCATGCTCGCTGACATGAAAACCAACATCGAAGCCGCTCGCATGCTGACCTGGAAATCCGCTGCTGAATTTGATGCCGGCGTTCGCAACACCGAGTCAGCGGCTCATGCCAAACGCTTTGCTGCCGACATGGCGATGCAAGTCACGACGGATGCGGTCCAGGTTTACGGTGGCTACGGTTACTCCGAGGAATATCCGGTCGCCCGATTGATGCGAGGAGCGAAGGTCATGCAGATTTACGAGGGATCGTCCCAAGTCCAACGCATGATCATCGGCCGTGAAATCACCAAAGGCCTGTGATCACGTTCGCCCCTTTCGAAGGTTGTCTTCCAGTTCCCACACCTTGGCCTCGTCGTGATGCCAAGGGACGTCATCTTCCTTGACCTCAACCTGCTCATCTTGATTGGCCATCCACGCATCGTAGGCCATTTGTTCTTCCAATTCATTGAGGCGAAGTTGTTCCTCCATCCATTGAACCAGGTTGGCCGACGGCAGGGGCGGGTGAGGCATGTGCCAGTCGTCATCGGAATCGTCTTCCGGTTCGAAGCCCAGCCAAACATCGTCCACCATCATGACGCCTTCGTGGGCGAATTGACAGACCTCCCTCAGCATTTCACGGGGTTGAACGATGAATTGCGCAAGCAACGGAATGCGCAACGAGGTGGTGGTGTCGTTTCGAAGCGACAACGCCAGAGCGGCGATTTGGTCCCCAACGGGCAACGCCTTTGCGTCTTGGTGCGGGCCGATGCAAATCGAAGTAGCGTAGACGTTTTCTTCTTCCAAGTCCTGTTTGCAGGTTGCCCCCAACACATGGAGCGAAAACACGGTCTCCTCAACCGTCCCGTACCCCTCCAGCCATTCAGGGTCGTCGTGAATCGAGATGTCAATCCAATACCACCGTCCCGAGACGCCTTGAATGTAGACGCCCGGGATAATGGCCTTGGGTTCATCAAGGTCCATGTGCTCGTTTTGAGCCACGATGGTTCGGAGGAATTCGATGGACTTGTGGTGCGCTTGCCTGCGCTCGCTTGACCAGTGTCCGGGAGGGGCCCAAGTGACCATGCCGACGTTGTGGGTTGAGCGTATATGAACTCCAAAAGGCGAAACCCCTTCAACCCGAGGCAGCAGGACATGGCGTGCCGCCTTCAAACCCCCCTGCCATCGTCCTTGCCGCTGGGGCAAGCGCACGTCTTGGCGTTCCCAAGGCCTTGGTTCGACTTGGGTCGCGAACCCTCATTGAGTGGGCCCATCATCACTTGACGTTGGCCGGATGCCGTCGGGTGGTGCTGGTGGTGCATCCTGACATCGAGGGTCCGGTTCGGGCCCTGCTCCCCGAAGCCGACCTGGTCGTCAATCACGCGTTTGCCAGCGGTCGGACCGGCAGTTTGCAGACGGGCCTTCACCATCTCAACACCAACGGGCATTCGCTGGCTCGTGTCGTGATGGCTCCGGTGGACCGGCCAGGATGGAACGCCAGCGTGGTGCGTGCACTGATGAACGGTTCAGGTTGTGTTGGTGCGGTGCATGCCAACCAACGAGGACACCCCGTGGTGCTGGATGAAACCGGGGTTCAAACCGTTCTCCAAGCCGAAGCTTCGGCGCCCCTCAACGCGTTGGTTGAGTTCGTACCGGTTGAAGTCAATGCCCCTTGGCTCGGTTTGAACGTGGATACGCCCCAACAGGTGGAGGTCCTCGAGGGGCTCGTCGATGAACTTCTGTCCTATTTTGCCGAGGGCGAAGGGATATGAGGGCCAGCCGTTGAGCCTCCCTCATGACCGCCCGTGTGCTTGAATGGGCGCTCAACGAGTTGCGTCAACAACGCCGTGTGGTGGTGGCCACGGTCCTCTCCACTTCTGGAAGCGTCCCGGGGAAAACGGGGGCGCGACTGGCCATGTCGTCGTCGGAACATTGGGTTGGCACCGTTGGGGGAGCCGGTCTTGAATTCAAGGTGCTTCATCGTTGCACCGAACTCCTTGCCGGTCCCCATGAGGTCAACGCGGAGGTCACCACCTACGGCTTGAACAAAGGGGCGAAGGGCTTTGAAGTGACGCCGCTTAACTCGCTTTGCGGAGGTCGGGTGACGATCTCCCTTGAGGTGATGCTTCCCATGCCACACGTGTTCATCATGGGCGGCGGCCATTGCGGGGAAGCCCTTGCTGAATGCTTGGACCGATTGGAGTGGTCGTATTCCGTCCACGACACGCGTGCTGAATTCGCTTCTATAGAAAAATACCCGGCCGCCGTGGAGCGTTCATCGGCCTCCGTTGAAGCCTTTTTTGCCGAGGAATCCAACGCCTCGTTGCAGCGGTTCTCCGACGTGTTGCTCTTGGGTCACGATTGGGAGGAAGATCAAGCACGGTTGCTGGCGTTGTTGTCGCGTGCTCACGAGGCAGGAGCGACCCTTGATGGCGTGGGAGCGCCTCGTATTGGGGTCATTGGGAGCCGTTCAAAATGGCAGGCGTTTGAAGCCGTTTGTCTCGAGGCGGGTCTGCCCGAATCGTTGCTTGAGCAAGTGGTATGCCCCATCGGCTTGAACATCGGGGCCCAAACGCCGCAAGAAATTGCTGTGGCCGTGGTGGCCCAAATCATGGCGGCGCACAAAGGCGCAACTCCCAACGAACCGAATTGGCGTCAGGCTTGATTCCTGAACACATGTTCACGGAAATAGCGCAACTCTTCAATGGATTCCAAGACGTCGTCCAGTGCAAGGTGGGCGCCTTTCTTTGGGTACCTCGGCACGTCGGTGTACCATCGTCGTGAAAGTTCCTTCACCGTTGAGACGTCCACCATTCGATAGTGCAAATAGTCCAAGAGTTCGGGCATTTCTTTCGCCAAGAACTGACGGTCGTTCCAAATGCTGTTGCCGCAGAGTGGAGCGGTGTTGGGCTCCACCCACGCTTTGAGAAATTCAAGCGTTTTCCGTTCCGCTTCGGCGAGCGGGACACCTTCGGTCCGGATACGATCGACCAAGCCGCTGCGGTGATGATGCGTGGTGTTCCATTCATCCATGCCTTCAATCAACGCCTCGTCCACCTGAACGGCGAGGTTGGGGCCTTGGGCCAAGACGTTCAGTTGCCCGTCCGTCACGACGGTGGCGATTTCGATGATGGATTCATGCTCAACGTCCAACCCCGTCATTTCCAGGTCCATCCACACCATGCGGTTGCGCTCGTTACCCATGACACGCCGTTTCCGGCGTGGGCTTTTGCTTCTTCGCCGAAACATCGTTTCAGACTTCAGATGGAATGCTCTTCAAACGTCAGCATGATTTGACCGCCGGGGCCAAACGCCACCACCGGTCGATAACCGTCGTGAGGCGTTGTGCTCAAGGTGGCCAGAATGTTGTCCACCGCATCGGCCGGCAAGCGAAGGGCAAAGCCTTGGCCCGTCTCCAGCAATCCTCGTTGGGGATCGGGAGCATCGGCTTCGAGTTCCCTTTCGACCTCGGCAAGGTCGTCCTGTCCGTCCTCGTGCTCCGATTCGTGGTCGTCTTCCTCGATATCAACCGGGTCTTCGGTGGTTTCCGCCGCTTCATCAGTGTTCTCATCGGAGCTTTCGGCGGCTTCATCCACCTCGGTGGAAGGCTCATCGGCTTGCTGAACCGGTTGCTCAACAGCCGGCGGTGTAGGGCTGTCCATGGATGGCTCGTCTTCAACGTAGATGGCATCCTCTTCGTTCATTCGTTGCATGAACAAGAACCCGAATCCAAGGGCCACCATGCCCATCAGTACAAAGCCAATCGCCCCGAAGAGGTTGTCTTCAAGCGAATTGGCGAACAAGAAGGCGGTGAAGATGGCGCCGTAGCCGCCAAGCCCCCGTCGCCAGCGTGCGTCGTGTTCTTCGCTGAAACCCTGGATGCCGGTGAAGACGAGGAACACGGTCATCAACAGATAGGCCAGGGACTCCAAATCAACGTTGGTCAGCGTCACGGCGATCCCGATGAGCGTGTAGGCCAAACCAGCGACACCAAGTCGGTCCATGAAGGCGAAAAAGGCATCATCGGATTCCCAATCCACCGAGTCCCACTCGTAGACGAGATCGTCCTTCATGGAAAGCAGGGTCAGCACCAAGCCTTGGGTGGCCAAGGTCAACCCCACCACGGTGGTACGCAAGTCGCCATCGCCGAGGTCGCTTTGCACCATCAAGTTGTAAACGCTGAACGAGAACAGAACGGGCATCAGGAGCAGGCTGTTGGTTTGCCCGTTGCGAAGTGCGGTTCGACCAACCAAAACCAGTCCGATGATGGGTCCCAATCCGTAAAACACGGCGTAGCCGATGATGAAGCCCACCGCTCCAATTTGGAGGGCCAGTGCCGCCGTCGCATCTTGTGAGCGGCGCTCGTCATCACCCTCCGGCTCGAGTTGGAAGAGTTTCCCGCGTGTGTGGAGAGCGCCCATCACAACGCCGGTGAACCCGGTGAGTAACCCGCTCCAACTCGCCGCATCGCCGTCTGAAATGGGTTGGAAGGTGTCGCTGAGGGTGAATCCCAGGAACAACGAGACAAAGAGGAAACCCAACATGTAGGGCAACCCGTCGCTTCGATTGGTGTACCATAAGTACGGCATCAAGAGCAAGGTGGCCAAGGTCGGAATCCAATACCCGTCGGGGAGGGCCGAGAACAGGCCGATGATGAACCAGAGAATGCCGAGCATGGCCCACAGTGTGGTGTCCTCATCGTTGTCACGATACAACACGAAAAGAAGCGCACTCATGTGACCGACGACGAACAGGCCGATGATCGACCAGAACGGCCCGTTGTGCGTGTTCATGAAGTAGTCTGCGAACATGGCGGGGAGCGCCTCGATCAACAGGGCAAAGACGCCTTCATCCCACCAACGGTCGGGCGGGATGAGGAACACCAGAGGAACGAGGATGGTGAATCCGTGGAAGCGGTGGGACACCGTGCGAGCCGCCACCAGCACCGCAAGGGGGAGCAACAACACGCCGCCCGAGACATCGAGAAGCGCCAATACCAGCAAGAATGCGTAGGAGGCGCCGTCCGCCGTGCGGCTGAGGCCGTCCATGTCCAGCCCCCTTCGAGAAATCATGGCGTTGACCACCAACGGGGCGGCGACGACCACCAGGTCCAGAAGCACTGCAGCAGCCCTCAAATCTTCGCCGTCAGCCAAGGCTTGGCCGACCCCGAAGGAGAGGGGGGCGGAAAGAAACACCAACATTGCCACGCCGCTGGCCCGGGTTCCCGAACTGATGGTGTCGAGGGACAACAATTCACGAACGAGCAGGGCCACGGGAACAGCGACCAGAAGCACCACATACGGGTGGTCGGCCAAAATCTCCACGCTCAGTTGACTGATGGAGAACGTGAACAACGCCAGTGCCGACAGGAGACTGAGGCGAGCGATGGGCGACCATTCGGCTGCCACGATGGCCACCTCTTTGGCCTCTTGATTGGGTTCAACCACCGACCACGTCCCGGTGGTTTGGTCAAAGGTGGGGGCGTCCGCATTTCCTTCGTTGAGCCACCTAAAGATGGAACCCAGGTCAAACTCATACCCTCTTGCTTTGTTGGTCAGCATAAACATGGCCAAACTCAAGACCAAGAATTGTGGGCGGAAGCCGGTGTCGAGGACAGGGTCAAGGGCATCGAGGGGTGGAAGGTTCAGGTTGTCGATAAAGGCCAACAGCAGGATGGTGATGGAGGTGAACCCAACGGCGAGCGTTACATCGGTTCGGTCCTTGAAGACCTCCTTCGAGGCATCGGCGAGCAAATTCCAATTGAGGAAGAACATGTAGGCCACCAACAACCACGGCAAGTACCACTCGGGGTCAAGGATGGCTCGGGAGAGGACCACCGAACCGATCATTGCCAACGTGATGCTGGTTTGGAGGCGAGAACGGGAACGTCCGAACTCAGCAACGCCCAAGAGGAAGACGGGGATGATAACGTGCAACCACGTCCCGCCAAAGGCGTCTTGAGCACTGATGTCGTTGGCGTAGGCATACCAGTCCGTCAGCAAGTAAGAGGCACTGAACGCCAGCATGGTCAGGTTCACCACCCATTCCCGAGCGACTTTGGAGATGAACACCATGTAGGGGATAACGAGCATGCTCAGTACCCAAGGGACCGTTGAGCTGCTCATGGGCAGCGCCATGAGGGCGACGGCAAGGCCAACCGGCATCCATGGAACGCGTTGTTGCAACACCGCTGGGAAGTAGGCCAACAGAACCGTGCACCACAGGGCCACGGGGATGTTGATGTAGTCGGCCAAGGCCGGGTAATCTCCAGCCCTGAAGGGGCCGAGAATCAAGTTGAACTCCGGCGCGGTTCGGGCCAAAGCGATGGCCACCACCACTTGCCCAATCAACAACAAGGAGGCTCGTTCCATCACTTCTTTTCGCAAATCGGCACGGGAGGCGTAATACCCCTGCATGGCGATAATGAACACCATCAGGGACAACGCACCGCCTGCCCCGTCTGCGGGCGCATTGGAGTTGAGCGTCTCGTAAATGATGGGCACCAACGCCCCAGCAAAGGCCACCACCACGAAATTGAGGGCTTTGTTCGAGCGCAGGGACATCTCCAACGAGACGAGCGTGATGGAGATCATGGCGATTCCCAATTCCCAACTGACCACGTTCTCCGACCAGCGAATCCACGGCCCCACGCCAGCGATGAGGACCGCCATCGGTGCGTAGGTGGCCACGCCCCAACCGAAGCTGGTGTCACCGCTGTATCGCTTCAAGAGGCGATAGTGGCCGTAGGTGAGCATGAGGCACGTCAGGGTTTGGGCGTAGATGCCGTTGGCGTTGGGTGACCAGTCCTGTTCGGTGTACAACGAAGGTGCGCCAAACCAGTCCAATTCCAGCGTCCCGGTGGCGAGCCCCATCATGTAACGAGTGCCCCACAAGACGCCGACGGTGGAGAAAAAGAAGGCGATGCCGAGGAAATAATTCTGGATGTCATGCAGATGGTATCCGTTCTTTTTGCTTTGAAGTTCGATAAGGCCGATGGTGACCAAGAACGAAGCGAGGCCACCCACGAAGAGGACCAGGAAGTTGTCGTTGGTGGCCTCTTCGTCAAACGCCACGCTGAACACACCGCCCCAAATCGCCAGGAACCCAATGCCGAGCATCACCGCTTGGGACAATTTCATCATGAACAGATCGTTTTCGCTGAAGGAACTTGCCGGTTTCACGACTTGAACGGGCCTCGTTGGCGCCGCGCCGCTTGTGGAAAGGCCGCCCTGTAACGCAGGTAGGGCGTGCGCAGCGTTCGCTGATGCAGGGCTTGGAGCTGATTTGACGGGGCGACGACGCGGAGCTGCCATGAAAATCAAGTCGGACATTGTGTTCCGAGGCTTAACTTTTGACCCGTGAATGCACCGATGACGGGTGTTTTTGCATCCACGCCGAAGAGGGCGAGTCCTCCTTCCAATGAGTTGAAATCCCTCCATTGGGTGGCCAAACTCGGTGAGATGAGATGAAGAGGACGTTGCTCAGTGTGTTTTGCCTGTTGTTGATGACCACCCCTCTGCTCGCCACGGCTATGCCCGTCGCTTCTCCAACCACCTCCGAAGACGTCGGTTGGTGGGTGGACACCACGGTGGACCGGAACAAGAACGGGATTGGCGATATGGTTGAGAAATTCCACGACCACCCCCTGTTCCTTGACGAGGCCAACACCCTGCCACTTATCGTTGATTTTGACCACACCCCGACCGAGGCCGATGTGGCCATGTTGGAGCGTGAGGTTGGGTACGTTCACCAGTGGACGCTCAAACACATCGACGCCGTTGCGGGCCGTATTCCTCACAGCATGATCCTTGAGACCACGACCCTTCCCGGCGTCGTCATGCTCGAACTTGACGGCATCTTCACCGTTCAGAACGGCGATGCTGCCGTGATTCACGAAGTTGACCTCGCCCAGCAACAAACGGGCTACGACGGCTCAGGCGTCACCGTCGCCGTCATCGACACCGGCATTGACAGCACCCACGTGGGCCTGGACGACCTTGACGACGACGACAGCACCCACGACCCCAAAGTCATCGGATTTTACGACCCGGTCAACAACCCCGACAAAACCAACGGGACCGAAATACAAGCCTACGACGACCAAGGTCACGGTTCCCACTGTGCTGGAACCGTTGCGGGGACCGGTGCACCGACCTACGAACATCCCGGGATGGCTCCCCAAGCGTACCTCGTGGGCGTGAAGGTGCTTGACGCCGGCGGTTCGGGCAGTTTCGCCACCGTCATGGCCGGCATGGAATGGACGGTGGACAACCGGTACAAGTTCAACATCCGAGCCGCGTCCATGAGTTTGGGCGGCCCTGGCCCCATTGAGTGGACTTCTTCCGAGGAAGATAGCGTCAATCGATACGCCAACGAAATGGTTCGTGCAGGCATCACGATGTTGATTGCGGCTGGAAACTCCTTTGCCTCCGCCCAAATCGGGACGCCCGGTTCAGCCGAGGACGTCATCACGGTCGGTGCTTTGGACAAGAACACGGCCATCGCCGTCTACAGCAGTCAAGGGCCGACTGAAGAAGGGCGAATCAAGCCGAACATCGCCTTTGTTGGGTCGGATGTGATGTCGGTTCAACACAATTCGGGCGATGGCTATGTGGCGTTCAGTGGGACCAGCATGGCCACGCCTGGCGTGGCCGGCACCGTGGCCTTGATGCTTCAAGCCAACCCTGATTTATCACCCTTTGATGTTCGAAACATCTTGCAAGAAACGGCAACGTATCGCCAATGCCATTACATGTTGGCCAACGAACCGTGTCTTGAAGACCAGATTCCAAAGAATCGGCAAAACAACGTCTACGGCCACGGTCATGTCGAGGCCTTGGCCGCCGTGATGGAGGCCGCGCAGCGAGACTATGCCTTTGATTCGTCAACCACGCTCTTGGTCACCACCGAAGCCGGGTTGGACGACCGCATCCACCTCAAACCTGGTGACAGCATCAAGCTCGATGTCCAAGGCAACGTGGACACGGTTCAATGGCGCAGCAATCACTTGCGCGACGACTGGTCCAACCTCCACACGTTTGACGAGGGCGACACCAAAGCCGTTCTTGATTTGGTGACCATCGTTCACCAGTTGGAGCATTTGCCCGGCATTGAGGTTGAAGGCAACCACACGTTTTCACTCCGTGGGCTGATCGGCAACACCACCGACCCGCTGGGCCCCCCTTCCTCCACGCCACTGGTCACGGTGAACGTCATGCTGATGGATACCGCCAACGCCAAGTCGTTTGAAGACGAAGACGGTTTGTTCTCCGGACTCTCCGATTGGGCCGTTCCTGCTGCAGGCTTGTTCCTTCTCCTCTTGGTAGTCTTGGGGAT
>JALRLR010000239.1 GCA_023254355.1 Candidatus Poseidonia sp. | reverse complement strand
GACCAGTTCTTTCTTGGCAACGGTCGCCACCCTGCGACGACCCTCACTCATCTTCACTCACCCCTGGTGACAGCGGTGTTCGTGGCGTGAACAAACCACGCCATCGTCGACTCCAACCCGACAACGGCTTTTCGGATTGGTCCACGCTGCGAGCGCGGTCGCTGGAAAGGGCGACATACGCTTCCTCAAGGTTCGTCGTTTTCGTGAATTGAAGCAACTGCTGGGGTGTGCCGTCGGCCCGAACCTCACCGTTGTGAATGATGATGATGCGCGTGCAAACTTGTTCGGCTTCCGCCAGTTGGTGCGTGGAATAAATGACGGTTTTTCCTTCATCACCCAACGACCGCACCAGTTGCTTCACGGTTCGAGCGCTGGTGACATCCAGCCCGGCCGTTGGCTCATCGAGCAACAACATGCTGGGGTGATGCGCCAACGCACGCAGCAATGCGGTTTTTTGACGCATGCCTCGGGAGAACCCCTTGGTGTGCCGCCCAAGATGAGGCAAC
>JALRLR010000238.1 GCA_023254355.1 Candidatus Poseidonia sp. | reverse complement strand
CCTGACGGTCGTTTTGGCGCTGGTGCAGGGCACGGGTATGACGGTGGGCCTCGCCAATCAGGGGCTTACCTACGTCACAGGGCTCAGTTTCTACGTCACTGCAGTGGCCTCACTGGTAACCGGCGCAGTGTTCATGATGTGGTTGGGTGAGCAGATCACCGAGCGCGGTATTGGTAATGGTATTTCCCTGCTGATTTTTGCGGGCATCGTTGCGGGGCTCCCTGCGGCGATCGGACAGTCACTTGAGCAGGCGCGTCAGGGCGAGATCAGTATTTTGATCTTGCTTGGCATCCTCGTGTTGGCAGCTGTTGTGATTTACCTGGTGGTGTTCATTGAGCGCGGCCAGCGCCGGATCACCGTCAATTACGCCAAGCGTCAACAGGGCCGACGCATGATGCAGGCGCAGGCTTCGCACCTGCCCTTGAAGGTCAATATGGCGGGTGTCATCCCGGCCATTTTTGCGAGCTCGATTCTTCTGTTCCCGGCATCGGTGGCACAGTGGTTTGGAAGTGG
>JALRLR010000237.1 GCA_023254355.1 Candidatus Poseidonia sp. | reverse complement strand
TACAGGGATTGCTCAAATTTATTCATTATTTATTAAATAATTTAGTATAATCATCAAAAATTTTTTCAAGGATAGGTATGAAAACAGCACAGGAAGTTAGAGCAGGGAATGTCATTATGGTGGATGGAAATCCAATGGTTGCATTGAAATGTGAATACAACAAATCTGGACGAAATGCAGCGGTAGTAAAAATGAAGTTAAAGAACTTACTCAATGAATCTGCTACCGAATCAGTTTTTAATGCATCCGATAAATTTGATGTAGTTGTTTTAGAAAAGAAGGAAGTTACCTATTCTTACTTTGCTGATCCAGCTTATGTATTTATGGATGAGGAATACAACCAATACGAAGTAGGGCCAGACAGCATGGAAGATGCTTTAAAATTTTTAGAGGATGGAATGTCATGTGAGGTTGTTTTTTATGAAGGAAAAGCAATTTCAGTCGAGCTTCCAAATTCAGTTACTCGCGAAATAACTTATACTGAACCTGCAGTTAAGGGAGATACATCCTCTG
>JALRLR010000236.1 GCA_023254355.1 Candidatus Poseidonia sp. | reverse complement strand
GGACAGGACCTTGCGGGGCATGGCCGGAATTGCTGTTGGTGGGGTGGGCCGACGGCACCCTTGAGGCGCTTGATTCGGATGACGGCCGCCTCCTTTGGTCCCACTCAACCTTCGTTGATGGCTGGGGCATCACCGGGCGAGCGGCCGTGGATGGTGACCATGCGGTCGTGCCCTTGCGAAACGGTCTTGTTCGTCTGTGTCTTTCCAACGGAGCGATCGATATCCAAAGCCAACTCGATTTGGGCTGGCGAAACGGCGTGACGGTGTCCGAGGACGGTTTTTGGATGGGCGACGAAGCAGGGCATCTTTGGCACGTCGCCCGTAGCGGAGAAGCTACCTCACCGGTTTCCTTACCTGGCTCACTTCGCCACCCTCCCGTGCTCGTTGGTGACACCCTGTTGCTTCACGTCCAAACCTCTTCCGCCAGTCGTTTGTTCAGCTTCCATCCAAGCAACGAAAGTTTGGTGGAACTTGCCGCCCTTGGCCCCTCACCCGCCGTACCGCTTGGTTGGTCCAACG
>JALRLR010000235.1 GCA_023254355.1 Candidatus Poseidonia sp. | reverse complement strand
ACGTGCAACTGGCTGCTGGTACGATCACTGCAGGCGGGACGCTGGGTATGTTGATCCCACCTTCCATCATGTTGATCGTCTTGGGCCCTGTGCTTGAGGTGTCTACACTAGATTTGTTCCGCGGTGCATTCATTCCGGGTGCGTTGTTGGCATCCCTTTATCTGCTGTACACCTTGGGTCGTTGCTGGCTGAATCCTGAACTAGGTCCAATTTTGTCAGATGAAGACCACCCCAAAACATCTGATTTCTACGGTGCTGAGGTTGCACTGATTTCGATGGGCGTTCTGACGATCTGCCGCGTCTTTGGATTGGGGATTGGCGGCGCCTTTGGTGGGATCATCCCGTTTGGTGGACTGATTGTTTTGACAGCGGTCATGGCATTGGCGCTGCGTGCGTATCGCAACCTAGCGGTCCTGCGCATTGCCATGCCCTTGGCGATCCTATTCCATGGTTACATGATCGTTGCGAACATGGGTGCAGGTATTCCATGGGTGTCTGTTGCGATGTTCGGATTAATGATCATCTTG
Source organism: Candidatus Poseidonia sp. (assembly GCA_023254355.1). GTDB lineage: Archaea > Thermoplasmatota > Poseidoniia > Poseidoniales > Poseidoniaceae > Poseidonia. The sequence continues at coordinate 8 of JALRLR010000235.1, read as the reverse complement.
GCTGTACT
>JALRLR010000234.1 GCA_023254355.1 Candidatus Poseidonia sp. | reverse complement strand
CACTCACTAATCCAAATTTTTTTAAATTTTTAGTCATTTTGTCAATTTCTCTTCTTAATGCTGTAATTTGTATAACATTAGATTTTTTTGTTTTATCCAATATTACAGCATCATATTTTTTACAAGCATTAATAGCTTTTTTTATTTTATTTGTATTTCCAACTACTTTAAATAAAGCCATTTCTTTAAATATTACACTTTTATCATCCCTTTTAAAATCAGCGACCTTGTGAACTGGAACTAATTTCTTTAACTGAAGTTTTATTTGGTCAATTACTTGTGGTGTTCCAGTAGTTACAATAGTTATTCTGGAAATATTTTTTTTTGCATCAACTTCTGCTACTGCTAATGACTCAATATTATATCCTCTTCCAGAAAATAAACCGACAACCCTTGCCAAAACTCCAGCCTCATTATCTACCCAAACAACAAAAATATATGTATCTGGTTTTTGTTTCTTCGTAGGTATACTGTAAGCTGACTTTGATTTCGACATTATGATTATACTAAGGCTTTGCCTTTTCCTTTAATTTTATTTTCC
>JALRLR010000233.1:275-543 GCA_023254355.1 Candidatus Poseidonia sp. | reverse complement strand
CCGCCTGGGCTTGCGACAGCTCCATCACCCGCCAGTCGATCAGGTACATCTCCGCACCAACCCAGTAGAGCAGCGCCAAAAGCGCCACCCCCGACAGCCATGTGGCGTAGCTTTCCCATTTGAACCAGGTCAGATGCTCGGGCATCGCGGCAGGGGCCACCATGTATTTCTGGATATGGTAGAAGCCCCCGCCATGGACCTGCCATTCCTCGCCATCGGCGGGGCCTTGGATGTTGCGGTTCAGACCCAGGTCCAGCGCGATGAAATA
>JALRLR010000233.1:0-265 GCA_023254355.1 Candidatus Poseidonia sp. | reverse complement strand
TCCAGGCGATGGCGGTGATCACATGCAGCCAGCGCGCGGCGAATTCTGCCCAATGCAACAGGATCGTGGCGTCCATCTTTTCCCTCGGTGTCCCTTGGTGGTGGGCGCCTGTCGCATCGGCGCGGCGCGGGCGTGACCATCCGACGAAACACCGCCCGATGGCAAGGCCGCCCGCGCTTGCGCCCTGCCTCCCGGCCGCGACCGGACGGCCACCCGCGCCGCGCAGGAAGATCGCCTGAAAAGCGCAATCCTGCGGGCCATTGTC
>JALRLR010000232.1 GCA_023254355.1 Candidatus Poseidonia sp. | reverse complement strand
GGCGCATGCAAAACAAAACCAACCTGATGAACGAATTGAACAAGGTTCGCAAGGTCACGAACCCGCACCTGACGTTGTTCGTGGGCGATTCATTGGCCGGAAACGACGCCGTCGAACAAGCAAAAATGTTCCAGGACATCATGCGATTTGACGGGGCCGTCCTGACCAAGATGGACACCGATGCCAAGGGCGGTGCTGGGCTTTCTATTGCCTATGCTACGGGGCGACCGATCGTGTTTGCTGGCGTGGGCCAAGAATACGGAGACCTGCTTCAATTCAACCCGCAATGGCTTTTGGATCAGTTGTTTGAGTGAGCGCAGGGAAGAAAAACCCCCGCCGCCACCTCTGTGCATGGCCGATATGTTCGCCGATGAGGACGCTGCGAGGTTTTTCCAAGTGGTGCAAATGCTTCAGCGTTCAACCATGTTGCACATGGGGTACCTTCCCGACCACGAAGGACAGGTTCACTACAACCTGATGGAAGCAAGAGAAGGCATTGAGGTGCTGAGAATGTTCCAGAAAAAGACCCAAGGCAACTTGAGCGACC
>JALRLR010000231.1:260-548 GCA_023254355.1 Candidatus Poseidonia sp. | reverse complement strand
CCGCATATGTGGGTGGAGTGTCAGCACGAGAAAACGAAATGCGCGAGTCGAGTTGGTCACTGCCCCCGTTGAACACTAGGTTTAAGCTGGGGCGTTGTGTGGGAAATGAATCTGAATAGGACATAATTTTTAAGAGACAATTTTAAGAGTGCCAGAGTCTGACCAGACGGTGCCGCTTGCAAGTCCGCTGGCAGAGGTTGGGATGTTTCCAATTACAACGTTGCCGTTTCCATCGACGCGAAATTTGGAAGTACCGTCATCGCGAACGTCGAAAATATAATTCGGGGA
>JALRLR010000231.1:0-250 GCA_023254355.1 Candidatus Poseidonia sp. | reverse complement strand
CAATGACATTAACTGTCATAGCGTTTTGGCTATTCGTCTCAACTGCTAACGCTAGGTCACTGTCGTTGGTTAAAGTTGTTGTTCCGCTTGCTTTCAAGTTACTGACGCTGGGACCATCGGAGCTTTGAAATGCCAGATCGCCAAGCATTCCGTTAAGGGAAACCTCGTTGGCTGCGGTGCCGACATTTGGAATCTGAAGCGTAGTTTTACCCTCATCAACCGTTCCTTTGCCGTCAAGGATATTTGCAAC
>JALRLR010000230.1 GCA_023254355.1 Candidatus Poseidonia sp. | reverse complement strand
AAGACGGCGAGTGGCCGGCTAGCATCACTGCGGGAGGAACTTGGTGAGGGCGAGGATACCGAACGCGAAGGTTCCATCGAAGATCGCATGAATCGATTCTTCGGAGGGGAATGAGACACCACGGATGCAAGGCCTTAACTCAGCACCTCCCCCCCTTGAAGCATGGACGAGCGGACCATCAGTTCAACCTCACCGTTCTACACCCTTGATGCCTTCAACGGTGATCTCGCTGCGGAGGTCATGATGGCGGTTGAACAGGCGTCAGGAGGTGACGTGATGGGATGGGAAACGCTTGTTGCCCGAGAGGAAGCGTTGACCGAACGACTCAAGGAACAGGGCATCAAGAAACCCGAAGAATTCAACTCAATTGGGTGGGATCAGGCGACCCTCCTTTTCACCGCTTGTGTTGAATTGTCAACGGATGGCCGTCCGCTTCCGCTTGGCGAGACCCTGACCAGGGAACGGTTTGGTCGATTCCCTTACGGCAACGGCTCTGGCTTGGCGTATCTCCTGGAACACATTCGGCCA